>NZ_JAPDDT010000003.1:0-335079 GCF_025950235.1 Luteolibacter arcticus
TCGACGATCCCGGCACGCGGTGGCGAACAAGCCCGGGCAATCCAGCGAACTCAGAAAGCGTGCCGAACACTATTGGCGTCCCGCCCTGTGCGCATCATTGGGGGCGAGCCGCCCCCACAACGGACTGGGGCAGGATGCCCCAGCGGATGCCCAGCAACAATTCCCTGGCCGTGAACCCGTCTCACTTCGGCGTGAGGAACTTCGTGATCGCCAGCGTCACCGGGTCGCCGGGCTTACCGCAGTCGGCATTGATGGTGCCGTGGCTCTTGCCGGGGATGGGCACGACTTCCGCGGTGCCGCCTTTCGCGCGCAGGGCATCGGCGAGCAGGCGCGACTGCCGGGGCGAGTCAAGGCGGCGGGTGATGTGCAGGATGAGGAACGGCGGCGGCTTGGTGGTCACGCGGTGGACCGGTGACGCATCGCGCTGCTTGGCGGGGTCACTTGTGAAGGCGTCACGATACATCTTCTGCATCACCGAGCCCTCGCGCAGGGAGGAATACTGCTGGGGGATGTCATAGCCGGCACCATCGAGCAGCACCACGCCCTGAATGCCCGCGAGATCGACCCCGGCGGCTTTCAGGCGCGGGACATCGACCGCCGCCAAGGCCGCGAGGTGCGCGCCCGCACTGTGGCCAAGCAGGTAGATCCTCTTGGGATCGCCGCCGAAGTCCGCGGCGTGCTCCTGTACCCAGGCAATCGCCTTGCAAGCATCCTCGACATGGGCGGGATGCTCCACCTTCGGCGACAACCGGTAATTGATGGAGGCCACGATGTAGCCGCCATCCAGCAGCCACGAGGTCTTCGGTTCGGCGAAGGTCGAGTTCGACTTGTCGCCCGTTCGCCAGCCACCGCCGTGGATGAGGATGAAGATCGGCCGCGGCTTCTCGCGCTTCTCGTCGGGCGTATGAAGATCCAGCGTCCGCAGCGGACCGCTCCCCTTCCCCGCATAGGGCAGGTCGCGCACGACCTTTGCCGACGCGGGAAAATGAGCCGCGAGCATGAGAGACAAACAGACGAGGAGGATCTTCACCATGGGAAAAACCCTCGATTCTCCCAATGGTCGCGCACTTGCCCGACGACGCGGGACCGGTTAGACCGGAGCACGTGGAAACAAAGAAGCCCGCATTCATCCCGAAGTCCTGGGACCTCCCCGAATCGATCCGCAAGCGTCTCGGTGACGCCGCCGGCCGCCAGCGCCTGATGGACGAGGATGGCCACCTTCTCTTCATCCTCCACCAGTCACCGGAACCGGAGGACGATGAGGTGCGCAAGGCCGTGCTGATCTGGGGCCAGCCGAATGGCGATTGGAAGAGCTCGCCAGAAGGCGGCGGCCTCGCCGCACTCGACGCCCACATGGAAAGCTACCGGAAGAATATCCACGCGCTCGATGAGGCGGTGGAGGGCGCCAAGACGCCGCGCCAGTACTTCGATATCATGAAGCACGTGAACCCGCTGCTGCGCGCCACCCGCAACATGCTCGCGGTAATGCAGGAAGCCCGCGATGCCCGCCCCGACGAACGCCGCCTGATCAACTTCCGCGACCGCGCGGTGGATCTGGAACGTGCCATCGACCTCGTCGCGACCGATGCCAAGAACGGCATGGAATTCGCCCTCGCGGAGAACACCGAGGAGCAATCCCGCTTCGCCTACGACGCGGCCATGGAGGCCCGCAAGCTGAACCGGCTGGCCGCCTTCTTCTTCCCGCTCGCCACGCTGGTGGCGGTCTTCGGCATGAGCCCGCCCAATGAGGTCATCCGGATGCCCGGCTTCTGGCTGGTGGTCGCCGCGGGGATCATCGCCGGGCTGCTGATTCGCATGATGCCGACCTCAAAACGCTGAGCCAACCAAGCAAGTCCGCCTCGGATGTTCGTAGTCCCACCTTCAGGCGGACTCGAATGGTCCTTCAAGTTCGCCTCAAGGCGGGACTACGCACCACGTTCCGCGCGCCGGCCACGCCAGGCCCAGACGAAGAACAAGGCGATCATCACGGCGACCGCGGGGAGCTGCCACAGCAGCGCCGCGCGAAAAGCGTCATCGCCGTGGAGTTCCCGCATCCGCGCCAGCAGCAGCGAGAAGCCGAGCGAGACCGAGCCGTAGCCCACATTGAATGCCAGCCCGCGGACACTCAGCAGGGTCGCCCGCTGCGACGACTCCGCACAGCCGTGCAGGTGACGACTCACGGTGAAGCCGACCAAGCCTAACAAGGTCATCAGCAGCATGGACGGCAGCACGCCGATCCACGGCCACGCCGGGGCTAACAGCCCAAGCGCCACCACCGCCAGGGTCCCCGCGATGCCGAGCACGCCCAGCGGCGAGAAGCGCGCATTGAGTCGTCGCGCAATCTCCGGGACGAAGAAACTCAGCACCCCCGTCAGCGCGCCGATGAAGCCGAACGCCCACTCCGGAATGCCGATCAGGCGGAAATACTGGCTATTCACCGTGGCGAAGTTCCGCGCCACCGAATCGATCAACAGGCCACCGAGGATGATCACCGCGATCGAGCGCGTGGTGAAGGCCATCTTCGCCGTGCGCATCGTCAGGCGGAACGCCGACGCACATCGCTCCCGCGCGGTGCCGATCGCGTGGTGCGGTGTTTCCTCCAGTCGCAAGGTGATCGCCACGCAGGCAAGCCCCTGGCAAAAGACCACCGCCACTGGTAGCCGGTGCGCGACTTCCACCGGGATCACAATCCCGACCATCGCCAGCCACGAGGGATCGTAGAGCAGGCCGCCGAGGGTCATGGCGACCAGAAAGCCGGCGGCCCGCCAACGCATCGCCGCGCTCATCACCTCGTCCCACGCGCTTTCCCGTCCCTCCTCCGGCAGAGCATCGTAGGCGATCGCCTCGTCGGCACCACTCGCTGCCGCTTCGGAGGCACCGGAAAGCAGGCGATTCAGGATGCACATCGCGAACAGCAGCGTCCCGCCATTCTTCGGCGCAAGCAACAGGATCGACATCTCGATCACCATCAGCACCGCGGCGAACACCAGCAGCTTCTTGCGCCCCAGCGTGTCGGCCAGCGCGCCGGACGGCACCTCCAGCGTGAAGATCGCCAGCGCCCACATCAGGTTCAGGAAGACGAAGCGCTCCAGGGTCAGCCCCAGATCGGTGAAGAACACCGCCAGCACGGGGTAGTAGGCCCGCGCATTGTAGAGCACCGTGAAGAGCACGTAGAGCCGCGCATTCCGATGGGCGAAGGGCCCGGTGCGGCGAAGGAGCGAGGACACGGCCTAGCTGTGAGCGCGGCGCGCGGGTCTGTCATGCGAATTGTCAACCGGATCAAAGACGGCTAGACCCTGTCATCGCCGGAAAAATCCGGCCCATGGCATCGCTAACACCTTGGTTCCCGCCTGAAAGACCATGACCGAAGACCGTCCCCAGGAAACCGACCGGTGCCAGGAGCGGGACATCGCCGCGCACATCTTCACCACCTCGTCGGTGATGGTGGGGCTGTGTCTCACCATCATCAGCGTGGTGCGCTCGCTGCCGAAGCCCGGCCAGATCCAGACCGCAGTGGACGATCTCATTGCCATCGGCGCGATGGTCTTCCTGCTGGCCTGTTTCCTCAGCTACGCGGTGCTGCGCTCGCGGCATCTGCGGCGCATGCACCGGGTCGAGTCGCTGGCGGACGGGGTCTTCCTGCTAGGGCTGACCATCCTGGCCGTCGCCTGCGCTATGTTCGTGTGGACCATTCTCTGAGCCCTCATCTTTTCCCATGAGCGGAAAGCCAAAGTCGGATCCGGCGACGCGTGCTGTGGATGCCGCGTGCAGGTACAGCGCGGCGGGAGCTTCCACAACTTCCAGGGACTGCGTGCCTTCAAAGACAAGTTCGACCCGGAGTGGCAACCGCGCTATATCGCGGTGCCGAGCGCCTGGTCGCTGCCGCCGGCCTTGCTCGATGCCACCGCGCTGATCGGCGGCGGCCTCCGCAAAACCTTGTCCAAAAGCTGAGTCTAACAAAACCATGAGCGAAGCCACCGCCACGCGCACCTGTGCCATCTCCGGGAAAACGGTCGCCGCGGGGGATTGCATCCCCCTGCTATCCCTCCGGCCTTCGCTGATGGCATTCGTGAAGAAGAAGCATCCAGACCTCACCGATGGCGATTGCATCGCGCGGGATGTGCTTCCCGGAGTCCAGGCCGAGTTCGTGGAGGAAGCGCTGAGCGAGGAAATCGGTGAGATCACCGACCTCGAGCGCAATGTCATCGAAAGCATCCGCGAGCACGAGATCATCGCCGAGCATCCCGACGATGCGGAGGAACTCGCAAAGCGCACCCTTGGCGACCGCGTCGCCGACCGGATCGCCAGCTTCGGCGGCAGTTGGAGATTCATCATTTCCTTCGGGGTCTTCATCTTCGCCTGGATCCTCCTGAACATCCTCGTCCTGACCACCCGGCCGCCGGATCCCTACCCCTTCATCCTCCTGAACCTGCTGCTCTCCTGCCTCGCCGCCTTCCAAGCGCCGGTCATCATGATGAGCCAGAACCGCGGCGAAGCGCGCGACCGCCGGCGTGCCGAGCAGGACTACCAGATCAACCTCAAGGCCGAGCTGGAAATCCGCCACCTCCATGAGAAGCTCGACCACCTGCTCCACCACCACGGCGAGCGCCTGTTAGAAATCCAGAACATCCAGACGGAGCTGCTGCGGCAACTGGTGGACCGGGGTGGCGAGCGAGCGTCGGGAGACAGGACTACCTGAACCAACTTTGTCTTGGGGGAAGATTGGCATCCTCCCCCCCCGGGGAGGATGCCTGTCGCTAAGATTTCTGCGGCTCTTTCAGATCCGCAGACTCAGACGACGTTTCACTGTTCCGATCTCAAGGTAGCATCCGGGCAATTAGAGAACGATGAGATCGCCGAAGCTTTCTGGATTTGTCCCCACCGGCGAATCGAACCTCTTCCGAGCCGCATGATGCCTCGGGAATGGAGGGGAGCACGATCGCCCAAACATTAGAAAATCGTTAGAATCACGAGGAAATCGCCGCCTCGAAGCGTCCGGGGATTCTTATTGTTGCCTCTCCCTTCGTGCGGAGCTAGCGACGATCCATGCGGTGTCTGCTTGTAGAAGATTACCTTCCACTTCGGGAAAGCATCCGGGAATGCCTCAGGGAAGCCGGCTACGTGGTAGATGACTGCGGATCGGGCGACGAAGGATTGTGGGCAGCGGAAAATCACGCCTACGAGGTCATCATCCTGGACATCATGCTTCCCCAGATCGACGGGCTGTCCATCCTGCGAAGCCTCCGGAAGCTTCACGACAAGACGCCGGTCATCCTCATCAGCGCCCGCGATGCCGTGGCACAACGGGTGGACGGGCTCGATGCCGGTGCGGACGACTATCTGGTGAAGCCCTTTGAACTGATCGAGCTTCTCGCCCGGGTGAGGGTCCTGACGCGCCGGCGCTACGACCGGCACTCGCCATCGATCCAGATCGGCGATCTGGTGGTCGATTCGTTGAGGAAGCGGGTGTTTCGTGGTGAGCGCGAGATCTCTCTGACGCGTCTTGAATACCGTATCTTGTCCTACCTTGCTCATCGGGAGGGCCAGGTGGCTTCCCGCGCCGAGATCGGCGAGCATGTCTATCAGGATCACGACAACGGCAACAGCAACAAGGTGGACGTTTGCATCAGCTACCTGCGCCGGAAGCTCAACGCGAACGGCGAGCCCGACTTGATCCGCACGATCCGGGGACTCGGCTACGTCATCTCCGCCAATCCCTCATGAGGAATCCATCGATCAGGATACGGCTGATCTTCGGGAGCACCCTGCTGGTTGCCGGAGTGCTGCTTTTCTCGAAGGTCGCCATTTACCGCGAGATCGAGCGCTCGCTGCGCCAGGAGCTGGACGACCGGCTCCTCCACTCCGCCAACCTGCTCTCGAAGTCGGCGGAACTCGAGGCCGGCGGTGTGATCTATGAATGGCAGGAAGCACTTCAATCCACTGCCGGCCTGAACATCGAGGGTCTTTTCCAATTCTGGAATCTGGAAGCCGGCACCTCCACCCGTTCGCCCGATCTCGGGACCCGGGACCTGAAGTTCTTTCACGGGGAACTCAACGAGCCTCGTTACGAGAATATCCAACTGGCGGACGGAAAGCCGGCCCGCGCCATCGGCTTTCTCCATCTGCCTTTCACGAACGAGTATGGACGCGAGGAAATGCGGCGGAGGGGAAAGATCCTCTCGCCCGAGGACTACCCGCAGGTGATCGTGTGCGCCAGCGAAACGTCGGCGCTCGACCTGCGCCTGACCGAAACGAAACTCGATCTGTTTTGGAGCGGAGTCGTCACCCTGCTCGCCGTATGGCTGGCGATCCTGTTGATCACTTATTGGACGCTTCGTCCGCTGGATCGATTGGCCTCCACCCTTCTAAAGCGATCCGCCGAGGTAGGTACGCCCTTGCCCGAGATCCCTGCGGACCTCCCGCGGGAGCTTGTCCCCCTGGCATCGGCATTCCAAGCGACCTTGGGGAAAATCGAGGTCGCCCGCACCCACGAAAAGGACTTCGCCTTCAGCGCCGCCCATCAGTTGCGGACCCCGATTGCCGGCATGCACGCCATTCTGGAACAGGCGATCGCCCGTCCACGCAGCGAGGAAAGCCTCCGCGAGCGGATCGGCCGGGCGTTGAATGTCGCCCGCGACATGAGCAGCACCGTGGACAGCCTGATGAGCCTGGCGCGGCTGCGAGGAGGCATCGACGTTGTCGAGCGGCAAGCCTTTGACTCGATCCCCATCATCCGCAACCTGGCGCAACAAGAAGCGGAGAGATACCATGGCCTCCGCCACCTGGAGATGACCCTCCCGCAAGATCCACTGGTTGTGGTAGGCGACCAGCGGCTGTTCCAGGTTCTGGTCTCGATATTGATCGACAATGCCTTTCACCACAGTCCCGACGGAGGAAGAATCAAGGTCAAGGCGGCACCGGAATTGGACGGCCTTGTTCTAACCGTGGCGAACGATGCCCGTGGCTTCGATCCGGAAGATGCCGAACGGATCTTCCGCCCCTTCCAGCGGGGACGAAACACCTCCGTCAACACGGGTGGAGCCGGCCTCGGCTTGGCACTGGCGAAGGAAATCTCGCAACGGATCGGAAGCTCGCTCGAGTTGAGTTGCAATGCGGCGACCTCGCTTCTCATCTTCCAGCTCAGGCTAGGCGGCCCCGCTCCCGACATCACATCTCGCCTTTAGCCTATCACGCCGAGCATGAGAGTTTCATGAGAAATTCCGCCGTTGCGTGACAAGGGCCAAACCTGCTTCGCTGGGATTGCATGCGCCTGCTCGTCGTCGAAGATCACACCGCCCTGCGCGAAGGACTTTGCCAGTTCTTCCGGGAAGCCGGCTATCTGGTCGACAGTGAAGCCGGAGGCGAGGAGGGCCTCTGGGCGGCCCAAGGCAGCGAGTATGACGCCGTGATCCTCGACCTGATGCTTCCCGGTGTGGACGGGATGTCCATCCTGCGCCGGCTGCGGGCGCAAGGAAACCCCATCCACATCCTGGTCATCAGTGCGCGCGATGGCTTGGAAGACAGGCTTGAGGCGCTGGATGCGGGAGCGGACGATTTCCTCGTGAAGCCCTTCCCGCTTGCCGAAGCGTTGGCACGCACCCGGGCGCTGCTCCGCCGGAGCTTTGGCAAGAAATCCCCGCTCATCTCAATCGGTGATTTGGAGATCGATCCGGCTCGGCGCAGCGCGAAGCGGGGTGGCATAGGCATCGAGTTCACCGCGCTCGAGTACCGCCTGTTAGAATACCTGGCCTACCGGGCGGGTGAAGTGGTCACGCGGGCGGACATCTGGGAACACGTGTTCGAAGACGGCACCGGCGGGAGCAGCAACGCGGTGGACGTTTATGTGGGATACTTGCGGAAGAAGCTCAATGTCACCGGCGCCCCGGACTTGATCCAGACCCGGCGCGGCCAAGGTTACACCCTCGAAGTGCAGGAACCATGAGCGCTCCCTCGATCCGGCGCTCGCTTCTGGTCCGCTGTGGCCTTGGCATTGGTCTCCTATCGGCCCTCCTTTCGGCCGGCATTTACCTGCTGGTAAGGCAGAGCCTCTATCAGGAACTCGATGCCTCGATTCGGGAAACCGCATCGATCCTCTCCAACCAGGTCGAACTGGAAAACGAAGCTATCACCTACGAGTGGCAAGAGGGCATTGGCACTAACCGAACCCTGCTCGAAGGCGCGCTCTTCCAATTCTGGGACGAAGCACACGGCACCACCACGCGATCACCCGCACTTCACCGGCAGGATCTGCCGAAGTTCAGCGGCGTCGGCGGAGCCCCCTTGCTGAGAAGCATCCAGCTTCCGGATGGTCATCACGCCCGTGCCGTGGGCCTCCGGATCTATCCCTTCGTGCTGCCAGAGGAGGCGCAGGCGATGGTCGAACGAGGCCGCATAATCGACCCGCAATCGATTCCCCATCTCCTGGTGGTAGCGCGCGATGCGGAACCGGTGCATCGCTCGCTGGACCGCCTCCGCTGGATTCTCGCGGGCGGCTGGCTACTCACGCTGGGACTCGGCTTCGTGCTGATCGAGCGGGCGATCCGCTCGTCCCTGCGGCCGATCCACCAGCTCGCGTCGCAAGTGCAAGACCGGGCCGAACACCAGCTTGATGAAGCGCTCGCCCTGCCGGAAGAACTTCCCTCCGAGCTCACGGGACTTGCCACGCACTTCAATTTTCTGTTAGAGCGGGTGGCGGCGATCCGGCTGCGCGAGCGCGACTTCATTCGCCACGCGGCGCACGAACTCCGCACCCCCATCGCCGGCTTGCGCACCACCACCGATCTGGCGCTTTCCCAGCCCCGCGACGCTGCCGCTTACGCGGCCCATCTGGCGACCTGCCAGAAGACGGCGATCGAACTCGGAGAGCTGGTGAAACGCCTGTCCGCCCTGGCAAGGATAGGCCAACCCGCAGCTTCCTCTTCCCGCGAACGAATGGACCTCGGTCAATTGCTTCGTGAACACGCAGAGACTTTCATGAGTAGGGCCGCGGAGCGAGGGCTGCAGGTGACGGACGACCTTGGCGAAAGAGAGCTGCTGGCCATGGCAGATCCCGCACTGGTGAAGATCATCTTCAACAACCTGCTCGACAATGCGGTGTCCTACGCCACCAGCGGCGAGATCCAGCTATCCGGAGCGATCACTGCCCGCGGCGTGGAGATCTCCATTGCCAATCCGCTTGATGAACTCGCCGACAACCCCGAGCGCTTGTTCGAGCCTCTTTTCCGGCGGGAGTCGTCCCGGCACGATGCCGCCTCGCATCTCGGGATCGGACTTACCCTTAGCCGGGATGCCGCGCATGCCATGGATGGCACGCTGACAGCCACGGCCGGCACGGACTCGATCTGTTTCACCCTCGTGCTCCCCTCGCCTGCCTCGTAGCTTCACGGAATAAACTGGATCCACTGGTCCCTGCTTTCGGCGCTCTTCGCCGCGACACTCACCGGATTCTCATGATCGGCGCGCTATCACCGCCGGCAGATGCGCACGATTGTCCGACGCTTGTGTAATCCTCCGGTCCTATTGGGGATCCTGCTCGTATGCCGGCTGGCACTACTTATTCTTGCGCCTCACACCGATCCCTCCGAATCGCGCTACGCGGAGATCGCTCGCAAGATGGTGGAGACAGGCGATTGGATCACGCCGCAATTCGACTACGGCGTGCCCTTCTGGGCGAAGCCGCCGCTTTCGATGTGGATGTCGGCACTGGGCATCGAGCTCTTCGGCGTGAACGAATTCGGCTCGCGGATCTTCATCTTCGTCGGGGCGCTTGGCGTGCTGGCGCTGGTGGCGGATGCGGCCCGGCGCGAACTCGGGAAGGAGGCAGGATGGACCGCCGCCGCCGTGCTCACCGGCATGCCCTTGTTCTTCTACTGCTCCGCGGCCGTCATGACCGACCTCGCACTGCTGCTCGGCACCACGCTGACAATGGTCTGCTTCCGCGGTGCGATGCGCGGCGGGCCGAGGTGGAGCGGTTACGGGGTATTCGCCGGACTAGCAATCGGGCTTCTGGCCAAAGGTCCGCTGGCCTTGGTCATCTCGCTGCCACCGATCGCCGCCTGGCTATTGATTACCGGTCGCTGGCGGACGGCGTGGAGATCCTTGCCGTGGTTCACGGGAACGGTGGTGATGCTCCTGCTCGCGCTGCCATGGTATCTCGCCGCCGAGCGCAAGACGCCCGGCTTCCTCGACTACTTCCTGATGGGCGAGCACTGGAATCGCTTCACCGTGCGCGGCTGGCAGGGCGACCTCTACGGGAATGCCCACCCGGTGGCCCCCGGCATGATCTGGGTCTATCTGCTGCTCGGCTCGTTTCCTTGGTGCCTGGGCCTGTTGCGGGCAAGGCCGGCTAGCTGGCGAGGCTTCCGGATTTGGGCGATGGCGCACCATGGTCGCGGCCTCTACTGGATCCTATGGGCGCTCTGGCCGGTCGCGTTCTTCACCCCGGCGAGAAACATCATCGCCACCTATCCCCTGCCGGCCTTGCCCGCGCTGGCGATCCTACTTGCGGAGTTTCATGGGACCACAACACCTGCCAGCCTCCCGAAGCCCGTTCCCCGGCCGCTTTCCCCGATGCTTGCCGGGATCACGCTGGCCTTTGCAGCGTGGGCGATAGTGGTATCGCTGTTCCTGCCGGAACTCGCGCCAAAGCAATCCGAACGCGCGTTGATCCGGCGCTTCGAACGCGAACGCTCGCCCGGCGACCGGCTGATCTACTACGGACCCCGTAAGTACTCATCCGAATTCTACACCGAGGGCGGCATCGACCACACCGTCTCCGCAGGGACCATCGCCGAGCGACTGGACTCGCCAGGCCGAACCTTCGTGGCGCTGCCCTCGTACTGGCTGCCACTGATCCCGCCGCCGGTCCGCCGGCGCCTCTTGCCGGTGGCCTCCTGGGGTCCCGGTCCATCGCTCTACGTCGAACGCACGGACATGCCAGACATGTCCGGCATCGATCCCTCCAGAACTTCACCCATTGGCAACTGACTCGATACCTATGAAAACGCTCGCTTCCCCGGCTCCCACGACCACTGGCACCGTGCGTCCATCGATCACCTGCATCGTCCCCGCGTTCAATGAAGCCAGTGGCATCGCTGCTTTTATCAATGGCCTCTGCGCCCATCTCGCCGGGCTCACCTCGCACTACGATGTGATCGTGGTGGACGATGGCAGCCGCGACGGCACCGGCCTGGAAGTCATCGCCGCTTCCGGGGGCCTGCCGGTGCGGCTGCTGGCGCTGTCGCGGAACTTCGGCAAGGAAGCCGCAATCAGCGCCGGGCTGGAGGAAGCCTCGGGCGAGGTCGTCGTGATCATCGATGCCGACTTCCAACAGCCCTTCCACGTCATCGATGAATTCATCCGCCAATGGCAGCAAGGCTACGACATGGTCTACGGGCTGCGAACGAACCGCGACACCGATCCGCCGGTGCGGCGCTTCCTCAGCCGCTCATTCTACAAACTGCTCAGCCGCTGGTCGTCCGTTGAAATCCCCGCGGACGCGGGTGACTTCCGGCTGCTCGACCGTCGCGTGGTCACCGCGCTGAAGGAGTTGCCGGAGCGAAGCCGCTTCATGAAGGGACTTTACCACTGGGTCGGCTTTCGCTCCACATCAGTGCCTTTCACCTACGGCGAGAGGCACGCGGGTAGGTCGAAGTTCAACTTCAACCGCCTCTTCGACCTCGCGATGACGGGGCTCACCTCGTTCTCAGCCTTCCCCCTGCGGCTGTGGGTGGCCATGGGTGCGCTGATCTCCGGATGTTCCCTTCTCTATGCCGCCTTCATCATCATCCGCACGCTGTTGCGCGGTACCGATGTCCCCGGCTGGGCCACGCTTGCAGTGGCCGTGTCGTTCCTAGGCGGCGTGCAGCTTCTCTCGATAGGCATCCTCGGCGAATACGTCGCGCGCATTTTCACCGAGGTGAAAGGGCGGCCGAACTACGTCGTCGCGGAGCGTCACGGCTTCAGCGAGACCGGCCATCAGCCATGAGCTCACTCTCCCAACTCACCCGGTTCGGTTGTACCGGTGCGGCAGCATCCGCCGTGCATCTCTGCGTGGTCGCCGCGCTCGTCCCCTTCGAACTGACACCGCTGGCTGCGAACGTAGCCGGCTTTGCGATCGCCTTCCATGTCAGCTACCACGGGCATCGTAGCTGGACCTTCCGCCGTCCCGGAGGACCGCGGGAATACAAGAGGATGCTGGCGGTGTCGTTGCTGGCATTCGCGCTCAATGAACTACTCTACGCGGGTCTCTTAAAGTGGACGCGCCTCGACTACCGGGTCGCGCTGGGCCTGGTGCTCCTCACTGTCGCCGCCGGAACCTTCGCAGCGACGCGTGTTTGGGTGTTCACCCGGGAACACCGGGCAGCTCATCAGGGAAACCGGTAGCCCGCCCCACGCACGGTCTCGATCAAAAGCGGCTTCGAGGGATCGGCTTCGATCTTCTTCCGCAGGTTCAGCACGTGCTGGTCAAGCGTGCGCGACTCGGGGAAATACTCGAGGCCCCAGCATTCGTTGAGGAGTTCGTCGCGGGTGACGACTTCACCGCGGCGCTTGGCTAGCAGGGCGATCAGCTTCACTTCCCGCACGGTGAGCTCGACTTCCCTTTCACCCTGTCTAGCGACGAGACGCTTCGGAAACACGCTCCACGCTCCGAACAAAAGAGCATCGCCTTCCCGCGGTTCTTCGTGGCGTCTCAAGACGGCACGCACACGGGCCAGCAACTCGTGTTTCCCAAAGGGCTTTCTCAGGAAATCATCCGCGCCGAGTTCGAGGCCGAGCACGACGTCCACCTCCTCCGACTTGGCGGAGAGGAATACCACCGGCGTCCGGCGATCGTCGCGGCGGATACTACGACAAACCTCGTAGCCGCTCGAGTGCGGCATCATGATGTCCAGCAGCACCAGCCCGGGGCGATGGCTTTCCCAGAGCGCCAGCGCCTCGCGGCCATCACGGGCTGCGAGCACCTCGTGACCTTCGCCTTGCAACAGCTCGGTCAGCGCCTCGCGGGTCACCGCATCGTCCTCAGCGAGCAAAATCGTCACGCGCGGTTCCTTTCCATCAGAGGGACCGCCAGCCGGAACTTCGAGCCGCCCGCCGAGGGCATGAGTTCGAGCTGTCCGCCCATCCGTTCCGCCAAGTCGCGGCTGATCGCGAGGCCGAGGCCGGTCCCGCTCGCGCCCTCATCGATCCGGGAACCGGCCCGTTCGAAGGGCAGGAAGATGCGTTTGCGCGAGTTGGCCGGTACCCCGGGCCCATCGTCTTCCACCTCGGCGACAAGCTGCGAACCCTCGATCGAAAGGCGGACCGAAGCCTTCGCACCCTCGCCGGCATACTTCTCCACGTTGGAAAGCAGGTTGGAGAGAATTTGGGAAAGGGCATCGCGGTCTAACATCACGTCGCCTTGCACGTCCTCGTGGTAGTCGCAGACGATCGACTTCCGCTCGAACAAGGGCGCGAAGCTCTCCCTGACTTCGCCAAGCACCTCGGTAGCGCTGCAAGAGACTGCATGCGCTTCGCTCGTCCCGCGCTCGATGCGAGCGAAGGCGAGAACGTTATCCACGATTCGCGAAAGCCGCGAGGTTTCCTCGCGAATGAGTCCGAGCCGGCGACGCACCTTCCCATCCTCGACCGGCAGACCGTCGAGCGCGAGGTCGGTATTGAGCAGCAGGTTGGTGAGCGGCGTGCGCAGTTCATGGGACACGCGGTTGACGAAGCTGACCCGTTCTTCCGCAAGCCGGATGGCCTTCCGCTGCCACGAAACGATGGCGATCCCACCGCCTAGCAACAGCGCGGCGACCGCGAACGATCCGGCCAACACCGGCACCCGGTAGCGGGTCACCACCCGCAACGGATAGTGGCGATAAAGCGTCCAGTCGCCAAAGCGCGAGACATGGCGAACAATCTCATCGGACTTGGCTTGATCCGGCGCATCGCCAAGCCACGCGTTCCCGGACGGACCGGCCCAAGAGAACGAGCCCGGTTCCCCACTGAAGTCCGGCATGCGCAAAGCAAGGTCCTGCTCGACGACCTTCGCGGCCGCAAGGGGATCCAGCACGAGCACCGCGGCCAAGCGACCATTCCCCCGCCACCATGCCAGCGGCTTGCCGGGCATGGTGATCCAACCCGAGCCCTGCAGCACATCGCTTTCCGCCAGCACCCACTCGCCCGGTTGCTCGCGAGCATAGTGCGCTAGCACGGGAAGCCAGCGTGAGGTGGATCCATCGACCGGAAGGTGCTGCCGGCCGGGATCGGAGAAGCCCGCATTCAAGAGCGAGCGCTGCGTGATCCCGGCGATCACAGTGTCATCGGGAGGAAGCGACAGGCCATCCTTCAAGAGACGTGCGGCTTCATCGTCGAGTGCCTTTTCCCACAGCACTTCGAGGTCATCGATCCGCCGTGCCGTTTCGCGGAAGGCATCGTCCACACGATTGCCGGGCGGGCGCTCGGAGATACGCTCGGTTTGCCGCGAAAGCAGCGTGCCGGCGACCGCCACCAGCACGGCAAGCGTCGAGCATACCAGCAGCGTCCACACCCAGGGAGGCACGGCTCTCCCCTTCGTCGTGAGGGTTCGTGCCTCCTCTCCGCGCATTGCTTTGAACTAGTTGGTGCCGCTGCTGCTGTCACTCCACTTTGACGAACATCAGCAGGCATTGATCCCGGTCCGCCTTGCCCGGGCCATTGAATTCGGTGCCGGAAGAAATCAAGGTCCAACGCCCGCGTTCGAGCCGGCAACTGGTCGTGCAGCGGTTGGTGGCGAACAGCGGAAGCTTCATGTCGGGGATCCATTGCCCATTGTCCTCGATGCGCCGATAGACCGACTCACCGACCACGTCCACGCGATCAAAGGCGAGACGAATTACCGGATCATCGCCCATTCGCGGCACTTCCATCTCCAGCGTGACACCGGTATTCCTCGTCTCGAAGCTCACCGGCAGGCTCGCCCCTGCGAGCCCGGGCGCCGCCTCGATCTTGTAGCGGGCGAAAGTTCCGATGCCGTTCACTTTCTTGCCGTCTTGATTCTGTTGCTCCGGGGCTTCCCACTTTTCCACCAGGGTCCGCACGTTGGACGGCTCCCACTCGGTCGGATAGATGACCTCCCGGATATTCTCCAAGACCCACCTGCCGTCGGATTGGAAGATCCCATCTGCCGCTTCCAGCAGGGTCGGCGCCTGTTCCCCCTTCAGCGATGAAACGAACTTCCATGCCGATTCAGGGACTTCCAGCGGTGGGCGGCTTTGCAGCCATTCGGAAAACACGACGTGCGTCACCTTCACGGACTTGTAGGAGATATGGATCCTCGGCGGCAGCGGCGGCGTCGGGTGAACCTTCTCTTCCAGCGCTCCACGCAGGAATACGAGGCGGGTGGAGACCCCCGCCTCCCGCTCTGTCGGCAAGGGATCGATCCTTGAAATCAGGGCAACCGTTCCGGGTTCGCTGGCGGACATGACCACGCGCCGCGGGCCGGCGGAAGGTGTCGCTTCCGCGAAAGGATCGTCCTGCTCGCCGGTCAGCTCGCCCTCCGAGAGCCGCACGCTGCGGATGACCGGCAGGAAAACGTCTCCCGGGTGCCGGGTTTTTTCGATGAGAGGATGGTGCGGCGTGCTTTCCAACATCTCCACAAATTCCCCGGTCGCGAAAAGGTGCCGCTCCTCACCTTCGCCCGCTGGATCGAACTCCACGGTGTAGCCGAGATTGCGCGTCTCGAAACTCGACGGCAGGGGCCAGACGCCGGAGCCATTGGGTGCATACTCGGTGGGGTAAGTTTGCTCGAGGATGGACTCGTTGGTCGCCTTCCTGCCCGCGACGCCCACCCCGACGGAGGTATGGTCGCACGTCGCCTTTCCCTCACGGATCCACTGCTGGACCGTGGCCCGCAGCGCGGTCGCATCCTCCGGGATGCCGTTCTTGAGCAGCCATGTCTCGATCAGGTCCGGCGGCACCAGGATCTGCTCGAGGATGCCGACGTAGGAAGGACCGGCAGGCGGTGCCTCTTTTTTGGATTCGCCCTTTTTCACAAAGGGATTTGCCTCCTGCCCCGGACAGACGGCGGCGAGGAACAAGGCGAGAGTGAGAGCGGTTTTCATGGATGGTCTGGAGCGGATTCATGCTCCGGAGTCGATCGAAGCCGATCTTGGGAAAGCTTGCGCCAAACGGCGATCAAGCTTGTGCAAAATGTTCGCAAAATGCCCCTTGTGCCGGGGAGCTTCCGCGCCCATTCCCATGGTGCCCGCTCGTGCGGCCCGCATCCATTTCCGATCCCTTCCCATGAAGCGCTACCATCCCGTCCACCTCGCGGATCTGCCTCCGATCGCCTGCTGCTGCGGCACCACACGGCGGGCCTTTGTCGATCTGCCGGACGCGCCGGCCTCGGCGCACTATCTGGAGGTGAAGGACGAGCCGACCAGCCACTATCACCTGAAGACCACCGAGATCTACGTGGTGCTGGAGGGTGAAGGCTTCCTCGAGCTCGATGGCGACCAGGTGCCGGTGAAGCCGCTGAGCGCGGTGATGATCCGGCCGGGCTGCCGGCACCGGGCGATCGGGAAGATGAAGATCCTCAACATCCCCGTGCCGAAGCACGACGACGCCGATTTTTACTACGACGAGAGCGCGGCGAAACCCGGTGAAACTCCCGTCCACTAAGTGAGCGCGAACCCAAATCCCTACGAAACCGAGCGCCTGCTCGGGGAATACCTGCTCTTCCACTATGGCAGCGCAGAGGAAATCCTGCCCGAGTCCGCGCCCGCCGGCATGCGCGAGGCACTCGACTTCGCGGTGCGGACCACGCGGCATTTCTCGCCCGGCACGGTGGAGCGCACGCTCGACCTAGGCTGCGCGGTCGGCCGCTCGGCCTACGAGCTGTCCCGTAGTTCGACCGAAACGCTGGGTATCGATTTCTCACAGAATTTCATCCGCGCCGCTGCCGCCATGACGGGCAGCCCCCTGCCCTACGGCCGGCTTGATGAAGGACACCGGCGGACACCCTTGCTCGCGCGCTTGCCGGAAGGCTTGCCGGTGAATGAGGTGCGCTTCGAGACCGGCGATGCGATGAGCCTGCGGCGCGACCTCGGGGATTTCGACCGGGTGCACGCCGCCAACCTGCTGTGCCGGCTCACGCAGCCGGATCGCCTGTTGGAGCGTTTCCCCTCGCTGGTTCGCCCCGGTGGCGAATTGGTAATCGCGACGCCCTGCACGTGGCTCGGCGAATACACGCCGCCAGCGAACTGGCCTCAAGGTAGCACGCTGGACTGGCTGAAGTTGAAGCTCGGCGGAGATTTCGAGCTGGTCTCCATGAAGGATGAGCCATTCCTGATCCGCGAGACCGCCCGGAAGTTCCAGTGGACGGCCTCGATGGTCACGGCGTGGAAGCGCCTCCCTTAAGGAGCTGCGACTCAAGTGGTACGTAGTCCCGCCTCAGGCGGACCCGAGTGGTCCTTCGAGTCCGCGTGAAGGCGGGACCACGAACAACTGCAGGCGAGCCTCCCGCTACTTCCGCAGCAACGGGTGCCCGCCCTTGGCCACCGTGACATGCGGCGGCCGCAGGTAAGCCGGCTGCACCGGCAGCGCCGCCAGTTTCAATCGCTCCTCACTGGAACGCGCCAGCCACGCCTTGGCCAGGAGCGCCGCAGTGGGTTGCTCCAATAGGACCTCCGCCGCCAACTCCTCCGGCAAGCCGACCTTTCCCACCGGCTCAAGGGAAAACACTGCCGCCCCACCCTTCAATACGCCGCGGATTTCCTCAGTCAGCTCCTCCACCCCGCACAATTCCGGTTCCCCGCCAAAGCCCGCCCGCCATGCGCTGCCGCGGCGGGCGTCGCCCACGGCCAGCGCCCCGGGTTTCGCCGATGGCACCGCCAGCAGCGAACTGAGCCCGACCGCCGGGCAGCGATGAACCAGCGCGACGCCTTGGCCGGCGGCGATCCCCACGCGAGTGCCGCTGTAGCTGCCGGGACCGGTGCCGATCACCACCTCGGCCAGCGACTGGCCGGGTTCCAGCCCCGCGAGCGCCCGTTCCAAGGGGGCAAATAGCAAGGCGTTGTGGCTGCGGTCGCCGGTGAAAGTCTCCTCAAAGACCACCTCGCTGCCGCGCAGCAGGGCCAGCGAGGCACGGGGAGTGCTGCTTTCTATGAACAATCGGGCGGCGTCCGGCACGCCGCCGAGCATCCGGAAATCTGCCCGCTCCGCAACCCGCAATCCCCCGCAAACCCCGCTCCCGCAGGCCATTCTACCACACTGCGGATTTCTCCCCTTGCCAGCCCCCCAGCCAACCCGCTTTCTTCCGTGCAAATTCCGCACCCGTAACCCCTGTTTTTCCATGACCGACTACGCCAAAGGCCTCGAAGGAGTCATCGCCAATGAATCCGCCCTCAGCAACGTGGAGGGTGCCGAAGGCCGCCTCAGCTACCTCGGTTACAGCATCGAAGACCTCGTCGAAAACTGCACCTACGAGGAAGTCGTCTACCTCCTCCACCGCGGTCGGCTGCCGAATCCCGCGGAACTCGCCGATGGCGAATCCCGCCTGCGCGCCGAGCGCAACCTGCCGGACGGCGTGATCGATTTCCTCAAGGCCGCGCCGAAAGACGCGAACCCGATGGACGTGGCCCGCACCGCGGTCTCCATGCTCGGCCTCTACGACAAGCGCGCCTCCATCGGCACGCCGGACCTGGAGAAGGACGCCGCGATCGCACTCTCCATTTGTGCCAAAATCCCGATCATCGTCGCTGCCTTCCACCGCTTCCGCCAAGGCCTTGAGCTGCCGCCGATCCGCACCGACCTTTCCGAGGCCGGTCATTTCCTCTACCTGATCACCGGCGAGGTGCCGACCGACGTGGCCACCCGCACGCTCGATGTCGCCCTGACCCTGCACGCCGATCACGGAATGAACGCGTCCACCTTCTCGGCTCGCGTCACCGTCGCCACGCTGTCGGACATGTATTCGGCCATCACCTCGGCGATCGGCACACTCAAGGGCCCGCTCCACGGCGGTGCCAACGAGGGCGTGATTCACATGCTCCAAGGCATCGGCGAACTCGACAAGGTGGACGTTTGGGTCGAGGAACGGTTGACCCGCAAGGAAAAGATCATGGGCATCGGCCACCGCGTCTACAAGGTGCTCGATCCCCGCGCCCCGCACCTGCGCAAGCTGGCCATCCAGCTTACCGAGGAACTCGGCGAACCCAAGTGGATCCAGATGTCCGAGCGCATCGCCGAGATCATGCGCGACCGCAAGGGCCTCAACGCGAACGTCGATTTCTACTCGGCCACCGTTTACTACTCGCTCGGCATCCCGACCGATCTCTTCACCCCGATCTTCGCCATCGCCCGCGCCTCCGGTTGGACAGCGCAGGTGCTCGAGCAGCTCCGCGACAACCGCCTGTATCGTCCGCTGACGCTCTACACCGGCCCGCAAGGACCGCTGCCGATCACGCCGATCGAGGAGCGGTAAGGATTCGTGGCCTCGGCATCCTTCCGGGGAGCCTTTGTCATCGCAAGGCGGCTCTTCGTCCCAACGGGACGACTTATAATAGCCCGGCACGCAGTGCCGGGTAAAACTCCGCTGACCATCGCGTCACAACGTGACGCCTCATGCGGTGAACGGCTGAGTCCTCGGCCCGCTCCGAAGACTCCATTCAATGATGCTCTTCGAAGAAGAAATGCGGGTCCGAAATGAATGCGCGGCAGATTGAGGATCAAACTTCCGCACCCCGCATAAAGTCTCCCGTTGGGAGACCAAGCCTTTGTCGGCAATCCCCGGCACTTCGTGCCGGGCTTTTATGAGTCGTCCCGTTGGGACGGAAGAGTCGTCCACTTCCGGACCCTGCCAAGCCGCTCACTCCTTCAACCGAATCTTCAGCTCACCCGAGGAAACCTTCATCTCCTCGATCCCGGCGATCTTGCCGCCTTTTCCGCCGCCGAGGATCTCGCCGAGGACATCCTTGCCCTTGAGCTGGCCGAGCCAGTCATTCGGCAAGGAAACACCCCACAGGGTGAAGTCGTCGAGCACCAAGCTCGGGATGCCTTCCGTGGTCTTCACGATGAAGCGGGCGCGGGCCTTGAGCTTCTTGCCGCCGACCACCGGAACGTCAGGATCGAGATCGGTCTCGTAGCGCGCGTGCACCGCGTCGGTGGCGAGTTCCAGCTTCAGCTTCTCGCCGAGCGTCGTGTGCTCATTGAGCAGGCCATTCAGTTCGCGCTCGGTCAGCACGATCTCCTTCTTGCCCTTCTCGTAGATAGGCTCCGTGGGTTTCTCGACTTGCTGGATCGCTTCCACCTTCTGCTGCACCACCACCTTCTCATCAGCGGTGAGCTCGACCGGTTTGATCGGCCGGTTCGTCCACCAGATCACGCCGATGGCCACGACCAGCACGGCAATGATGCCGACCAGCACCGGCACGAGGCAGGACTTCTTGCGAGGAACGGGAGGCGGCGACGACTCGGACATGGCAACGCGCAATCTAGCGGGAGATCTTTTCCCAAAAAGCAAAATCCCGGGCCGGCTTGGAGGCCGGTCCGGGATTAAAAAGAGTGGAGGCGAGGGGAGTTGAACCCCTGTCCGAAACATCTTTCATGCGGGCATCTACACGTTTATCCTACGGTCTGGTATTTCGGAGAGTTTCGGCCCGTCGGCGGCGTCTTCTCTCCTAGGATCCTGTTTAATCTCGCCAAGATGCCCGGTTCCCCGGCTTCCTGGCCAGCCTGCTAAGTGTTCGCCGTCCCCCTCAGTAGGCGTCGGGGTTCAGGCGTGGCTGTCAATTAAGCAGCCAGTGCGAGCTCGTTAGAGTCTGCATTTATTTGTTTTGAACGGCTTTTTTAGGAGGCCAGCCGATCAACCTCCACGTGCAGCCAGCACTGCGAACATCCCGTCGAAACCAGTACGCCCCCTTTGCTGACGGCCCGACCATGCCTCCGCGCGCCCGCCGGTGCAAATGGAATTTCCATGGCCGGATTCCATCGCCAGAGTAGCGGCGATGAACGTGCAGCACTACCAAGTCCATGACGGCTTGTTCGCGGGCGAGTATCCGGGAAGCCTCGCACCGGAGGTCACCGAGGACCGTTTGAAATTCCTCATCGGCAAAGGCGTCCAAACATTCATCGACCTCACCACCTCCCACGACCGGCTCGATCCCTACGAACCGGTGCTGCGCGAACTCGGCGAGGGCCTGACCCGCCACTCCCACGAAATCCCGGACCTAGGCGTTCCGACCTCGCCCGAGGTGATGCGCGGGATCCTTGACCTCCTGCGGGCCGAGCTCGACGCCGGCCGGGTCTGTTACGTCCACTGCTGGGGCGGGATCGGCCGCACCGGCACCGTGATCGGCTGCTGGCTGAAGGAATCCGGCATGGACGCCGCCGCCGCGCTCGATGAAGTGCAGCGCCGCTACGCTGCCGGCATGCCAAAGGCGATCCACCATCCCCGCTCCCCGCAAACCCCGCAACAGATACGCTACGTGGAGGAGTGGCCGTGACTCCACGCCGGGCGCTTCCCCTCCTCGCAATCGCCTGCTGGCTCACCGCAGGCTGCGAACGCACAGCGCCCGTCGCCAAGGCGGCACCCGACCGCACGCCCGCCTTCTGGGTCTGGCACCGCAGTTCCGCCTTGGCCCCCGCGGAGAAGGAATCGCTCCCCGCAGGTAGCCGCCTCTACCGCCAGATCGCCGAGTTCGGCTGGCGCGATGGAGCCTGGTCGCCGCGAGCGGTGGCGAAGGCAGACGTTTTGTTAGAAAACGAGATCCCCGTCGTCCGCCTCGACCCCGGCCCCGCCTTCCTCGAACGCCCCGATGCCGCCGCCATGCTCGCAAAGTGGCTGCGCCACCACTTCCAAGACAAAGTCCCGGCATCGCTCCAGCTCGATCACGATTGCCCGGTGCGCCTGCTGCCACGCTACGCAGCCTTTCTTCGCGAGCTGCGAGGCGAGCTCGCCTTGAAGGAAATCTCCATCACCGCTCTCGCCGGCTGGATCGATTCGCCCGCTTTCAAGCAACTCGGCGAAGCCGCCGATGAACTGCTGCCGATGTTCTACGACCTGACCGCCGATCCGCCGCAGGACATCGCCGCCGGAAAGGCCAAGCCGATGGCCGGCCCCGAAGCAGCAGCATGGATCGCCCGCTGGAAATCCTGCCGCACCCCATGGTGCGCCGGGCTTGCGAATTTCGAGCGGCTCTCGCTCTTCGAAGCGGACGGCAAGCTGGTCGGCCACCTCAAGCAATGGACGCCCGAAAGCATCGCCCGCGCCGACTTCCTCGAAGCGCTCCCGCAATTCACCGGCGGAACCGGATATCGCATCACGAGCGCCGCCAGCCTCCACGGCACGCAGCTCCAGGCATCACAGCTCCTCATCTGGCGCGCGCCGGATGCCGAAAGCCTCCGCGGCCTGATCGCCGCTGCCTTCGATGCCGGTGCGCGCGGCATCGTCTGGTTCGCTTTGCCCGGCCCCGGCCTGCGAGCGGCGCATTCGCCCTCCCATCTCGCCGCCCTCGCCCGCGGCGAAGTACCCGCGCATGGCGTGACGGCGAAGCTCGAAAGCAACGGCAGCATCGTGCTGCGAAACGCCGGCCCCGGCGACCTTTCACTGGCCCTTGGCGCGCCGCTTCACCGGCTTATGTTGCGGTCGCATGAAGCCGGCACGTTCACCACCGCTGGGCCGGGCGAGTTCGCCGAAGTCGCCACTCCCCTGCCGCCGAAATTTTCCCACGAAATAGTGTTATCTTTTCCGCGCTTGCTCGTAGGTGAGGAAATCGCGAGCGAATCCGGCCTGATCCCCGTGCGGGGTGTCCGTGAACTCCAGTGGTCCCTTGACGACTCCACTCCCGCTCCACTCCCATGAAACGTCGCGTCCTCGTTTTGACGCCCCTGCTCCTCGCCTGCGGTCCGTTCTTCTACCAGGCTCCGCCGCCGCTCGAAAGCTATCCCCAGCGCATCCCCGGCAAGGGCTGGCGCGATCTCTTTGCCGAAACGAAGCCCGCACCGGCGGATGCGGCAAGCTCGCCCGAATTGATCGATGCCTGCGAAGTGCTCGTCGATGAACTGCCGAAGCTCCCGCAAGCGGAACGGTTATCGAAGATCGATGCGCTGCTCGCCCGCAACCGCGAGGGAGACTTCCGGCTGCGCACTGCGAATCTCCTCCACGAACTGCGCGAACTTGCGGCCGACGATACCGCCCTCGCAGTTGCCGGGGACTATTTGAAATGGCGGCTCGATCGCCTCGAAAAACCCGCAGGGTTCGTCCTGCGCCCGCCGGTCAAAACCTGGGAAATGAGCGAAGATGAGTTCATCGTTGCCACTCGCGCGTACGCGGCGAGCCAAGCCGGGGCCTTCGAGTGGCTGGACCGCGAGGTGGCGTCGGGGCCCGCGATACTACGCGCGAACCTGATGGTGCAGAAGGGCGCGATCACGATGGAATACGGCGACTTTGCCGAGGCCCGAGACACCTTCACCGGCATGATCGGCCTGTTCCCGGATCATCCGCGGGTCGAGCCTGCCCGGCTGATGCTGGGGCGCTGCTTGCTTGAATTGGCCCGGACCCAATCGCGGGAAGCGGACGTCACACGCGATGACCGGAAGCGCATCGATGAGTTACTCACGGAGGCGATCCACGAGTTCGGGCTCTGCCTCGATTCCCGCGGCCGCTTCGCCGCGGATGCTTCCGGCTGGCTCGCCGCCGTCGCTCTGGAGCGCCGCGATTTCAGCGAGGCGATCCGCCGTCAACTCCATCGGCTCGATCTTCAGCCGACCCGCGAAGTCACCCGCTCCGTGCTGCGCGAGTGCGACCGGATCTTTACCTCCTTGCTGGAAAGAGACGTCGGTCAGGACGACCACTTCGACGACGGAGGAACCGATCAGTATCTACCTTTTGACGAAATGGCGAAGCACCCTGCGGTCATGCGCCTCTTCGTCGGCCATGCCCTCGATCCCGCCGCACGGGAGGAACTACCATCCGCCCACGAGAACTTCGGAAGCGACCGCGGCACGCTCGATTTCCTACATCGCCGGATCATCCGTCCCCAATCGTTGACCAGACGCTCACTCACCGCACTGGGAACTGCGGTCGTGAAGGAAGCCGGGGTTTCAAAGCCGGACGCGCTTACCCTGCTCATCCTCGGGTGGGCCTCCTACCGCGAAGGCGAGGTGCCGCAGGCATTGGCCTTGTTCGACCAAGCGCAGGCGCTCCAGCCGAGCGATGAACTCGTTCAGGGCCGGGCGCTCGCGCTCACGGCTCTGGGACGTCACCGCGAGGCGGCCGGTGCTTACGCGGAGCTCACGAAGAACTTCCCGGAAAGCTCCATCGCAAAGAACTCCATTTTCGACCATGCCATATCCCGCTTCCACGCGGGCGAGGCGGGCGAAGCGCTGCTCATGCTCTGCGGCACACGCCCCGATGGCTCCTGGCTGCCCGCAGCACCCCTGCATCCGGAACACGAGCCGGTGCAATGGATCGACGGCATCGCCCAATTCGCACCGCTCGACCAACTCGCCGCACCGCTGTCGCGATTGGCCGAGAACGATCCGCAGACGAGGCTGCTGCGCACGATTGTCCGTAGCCGTGCCTTGTGCGCGGAGAATTTTGCACTCGCCCGCCGCTACCTCAATCCGGCGGGGGAGGTCGTGCCGGACACCGACTACGGCTTCGCGGAACTCCCGCGCGGCATAGGCCTCACCGCCGCGACCTGGCAGCAGGAAGTCGAGTCGCTGGCCGGAGCCACCGAGTTGTTAGAACCCGCGCCGGCAGATCAGAGGGCCCGCAAGCACCTCCAGATCGGCCGCCGTTGGAAAGAGTTGCGCGGTCGCCTGACGCTGCCGCTTCACAGCCTCTTCGACTACTCGCAGAGCGAGGGCGAAAAGCTGGAACAACTCCGCCGCAAAAACGCCGCCTTCCTCGGTTTCGCAACGGACGCCATCACGGCGGAACTCGACTCGCGCGATGAACTCCACCACGCGCTGCGCCACTTCCTCATCGCCGCGGAGAGCACCGACCCCGACGTCGCCGCGCCTGCCTTGGAGGAGGCGAATGAGGCCGTGTTCCGGCTCGCGGAATTTTCCCACTACCGCTGCTCGCGCGCGGTGGAAACGGATGCCGCCGGCTTGTCGCGCAAGCTGGTCGAACGGCTGCGGAATGATTTCCCGGATAGCCCCGAGACCGCCCGCGCGGTGAGGTGGACCTTCGCGCCGCCCGCCTTGTTAGGCACATGGATGCCGGGCGACTACACGCCCGGAAATTCCGCCGATGCGATCGAGTCCGCCGTTATCGATCCAAAGTCGGGCCGCTGGCGTGAATGGGAGCCGAAGCCCGGCGATGCCGAGGGCGAGCGGCTGAGCCAAGCCTTTGGCGGCCTCTTCATCGTGCCGGACGCCGACATGCCCGCCCTCCGCAAGCGGCTCGCCGACTTCCGCGCAGACTTCGACCGCACCCGCCACCTCCTGGCTGAGAACGACGTCCTCGCCCTGGTGGATGACCTCGACGACCTGGCTTCCGCTGCAGAAGCGCCCGGGATCACGCCGGACCTTTTCAGCCGCTATGCCTCCGTCCGCCGGGCGAAGGCCCCGCCACCACCGGCTGCCGGCGAGTGGGCACCGCTTGCCCCGTGGCTCGCCTTCCTCGATCGTATCCGCCCGGTAACCATGCCCGACGGCTACACCCGGGCGAACGACGACACGGTGGAATCATGGGAGCGCTACCTGCGCGACTTTCCGAATGGCTCGAAGACGGAAGCAGCCTCGCTGCGCCTGCTCCGCATGAAGGTCCGCGCCGCCTGCCCCATCCCGCAGGTGCAAGCCTTCCACTTCCCCGAGTCGCCGATCCTCAACGGCTACAAGCGGCTGACCCGCCCCTCCGCGGTCGATGAGGCCAAGCTGCGCGCACTGAGCAAGGCACTCGACGAGCATGAATCGAGCTTCCCCAGCGGGCGCTATCGGGCCGACCTCCGTGTGCTGCGGGCGGCGATCGCCGCGCAATCGCGCGACTATCCGGTGGCCGTGAAGTGTCTCGCCGAAGTGCTGGCCGATCCGGCGCACCCGGAACTGCGTATGAATGCGGGGCTGCAATTCTCGGAGGTTTCGCTCCGGCTGTTAGACAAGAACGAGCGAGCCGCCGTGGCTGCCGCTTTCCGGGCCGAACGCTCCGCGACGCCGTTCCTGAAGAATCTGATGCATGGGGACACCTGCTTGTTCCGGTTGCGACCGCTGATGGCGTGGCTGGAGAGCCCTTAAGTGCCAGAAGGCACTCTTGCTCTTCGTAGCGGAACGACGCAGTCATTCCGCTACGAAGACAGCCTTCCCATCACAGATGCCCTTCCTGCACGCCGGGTGCGATGATCTCGTTCGAGAGCTTGTTGTGGAACTCGAACAAGTCCGTCCGCCGGTCGGTCACGGGCGTGACGCTGCCATTCAGGCGTGAACGATAGAGGTCCGTGATGTCGAGGTCGGTGACGAGCATCGTCTCCACGTTCGCATCGGCCTCCGCCTGGATGCCATCGCGGGCGAATTCGAAATCGCTCGGGGTGAACACCGCCGCGCGGCCGTAGTGAATGTCCATCGCCGGCACGTCCGGCAGGTTTCCCACCACGCCGGCGGTGGCGACGAAAATCTGGTTCTCGATCGCCCGCGCCGCGGCACACAGGCTGACGCGCAGGTAGCCTTGGCGATTGTCCGTGCAGTACGGGATGAAGAGGATCTCCACACCACGATCGGCCAGATAGCGCGCCGCTTCCGGGAACTCCACATCGTAGCAGATCAGCACGCCGATCTTCGCCTTCGGCGTCTGCAGCACGATCAGCGAATCACCACCGGAAATGCCCCACCAGGTTTTCTCCGACGGCGTGATGTGCAGCTTCGGCTGCGACGCATAGGTGCCATCCGGCTTGAAGATCATCGAGGTGTTTTCCAAGCGCCCGTCTGGCTGCGGCACCGGGTGCGAGCCCGCGATGAGATACAGCCCCTGCTGGCGCGCGAGGCCGCTCATCAGCTCGATGAATTGCCCCGTGTATTCCGAGAGCTTGCGGATGCCTTCGCGCGAGCCGAGCGGTTGAAGCGCACTCAGCAACTGCACTGTTAGAAACTCGGGGAACAGGACGAACTCCGCGCCGTAGTCCTCACCGGCGGTCTCGACGAAGTAACGGATCTGCTTGGCGAACTCGTCAAAGTCCGCGATCTTCCGCATCTGATACTGCACGCAGGCGACGCGCACCTTGGTCGATTGCTCGGCGGGTGCCTGGTAGTCCTGGTTGATCCATTCGATCAGCGCGGCGTGGTCTCGCGAGCGATGGTCGTGGAGGTAGTTCGGCATAATGCCGCGCACCGCGAAGCCCTGCTTGATCTGGAAGCCGAGCACCGGATCGGCGATCTTCCCATCCTGCACCTGCCAGACGTATTCCTCCGGGGTGAGTCGTCCGGCGTGTTCGTCATAGTGCCACAGCCGCGCCCCGGCGAGGATGCGGCGCAGATTGAGGCGGCGGCACAGGTCGCGCCGCGCGGCATAGAGCGCGGCCCCGATGCCGAACTTGCGGGCGTCCGGATCGACATATACGTCGGCCCCGTAGAGCGTGTCGCCCTGGGGGTCGTGATTGTAGAAATAGCCGGCGTCGGTGATGCCGTCGTAGGTGTGCTTCCGCAGCGGATTGCGGCCCAGTGAGACGATCAGCGAGGAAGCCGCGCCAAGGATCTTGCCATCCTTCTCCGCGATGAGCTGGCCCTCGGGAAACACGTGGAGGTGGGAGCGCAGGTGCTTTTCGTTCCACGGCCCGCCGGCATCATTCGGCTGCGGGAAGCAACGGCGATGCAGCGCCAGGATCGCCGGGATGTCGGCAACGGTCGGATTGCGGACAAGGACGGTTCCCAGCTTGGTCTCGTGGTCTTTCGGCGGCACGAGGGTAAGAGAACCCAGAAACCACAGGCCAGAAACTAGAAAATGCGAGGAGGTGCCCCACTCCATGGTTCCCCCGATCCCGGAGGGATCACAGCGAGTAGCCGGTGGTCGCAGCCGCGCAGCGGCGAAGACCACCGGATCCAAGGCGCGCGCGAAAAGAATCCCGGAGGGGATTCCAGCCGGGCCGGAAGCACCTCGCGGCGTCTAACAATTTTCACCACGCCGGAGTGAGCACGAGGATGCCATCCGCGTCCGCCATTCATACCCGGCTTGAACCCCCATCCGGGGTTCCCTTCCTGCTGGCATCCATCCGGGGGTGGCGCTGCGCTTACCCCCGGCTACTAGCTGCTTTCCCTCCGGGAAAGTTGAGGCCGGATATCCGATCCGAGGTTTTGCAACAGTCTGGTGACACCGTCCCTACGGATCGCAAAAACGCAGGCACTACTCCGCATCGTAAGCGCATTGGTGACAATGCGGAAGCACCGGAGGAGTCCGCTTTCGGGAACTACTCCGCGGTGTCACCACCGCCCCTACCATGGAAAATAGTAAAGCCCCGCCGGATGAACCAGCGGGGCTTCCTTGAATCTTCAGTGCGGCGTGAGGCCGCACTTCAGCGCTTCTCAATAGCGGTAGTGATCCGCCTTGTACGGACCTTCCACCGGCACAGTGATGTAGTCAGCCTGCTCCTGGGTGAGCTTGGTCAGCTTCGCACCCACCTTCGCGAGGTGGAGGCGGGCCACTTCCTCGTCGAGCTTCTTGTCGAGCACCTTCACTTCGCCGGGCTTGTAGGTGTCCTTGTTCTTCCAGAGGTCGATCTGGGCGAGCGTCTGGTTGGTGAAGCTGTTGGACATCACGAAGCTCGGGTGGCCGGTGGCGCAGCCGAGGTTCACCAGGCGGCCTTCGGCGAGCATGTAGATGCTGTCGCCACTCGGGAAGGTGTACTTATCCACCTGTGGCTTGATGTTCGTGCGCGTCACGCCGGGAGCGGCGTTGAGCTTGTCGATCTGGATCTCGTTGTCGAAGTGGCCGATGTTACAAACGATCGCCTGATCCTTCATCTTCTCCATGTGCTCGAGGCGGATGATGTCGAAGTTGCCGGTGGTGGTGACGTAGATGTCGCCCCAGCCAAGGGTGTCCTCGACGGTCAGCACGCGGAAGCCTTCCATCGCGGCCTGCAGCGCGCAGATGGGGTCGACTTCGGTGACGACGACCTGGGCGCCTTGGCCGCGGAGCGCTTGGGCACAACCCTTACCGACATCGCCGTAGCCGCAGACGACACCGACCTTGCCGGAGATCATCACGTCGGTGGCGCGCTTGATGCCATCCACCAGCGACTCGCGGCAGCCGTAGAGGTTGTCGAACTTCGACTTGGTAACGGAGTCGTTCACGTTGATCGCAGGCACGAGCAGGGTGCCGGCCTTCGCCATCTGATAGAGGCGGTGGACGCCGGTGGTGGTCTCTTCGGAGACACCCTTCCAGTCCTTCACCATCTTCGCGAAGATGCCGGGCTGCTCGGCATGGATCTTCTTGAGGAGGTCCTTGATGACCTTTTCCTCAAGCGAGCCGGACGGGGTGTTGACCCAATCGGAGCCATTCTCCAGTTCGTAGCCCTTGTGGATGAGCAGGGTGGCGTCACCGCCGTCATCGACGATGAGTTCCGGGCCGAGGCCGGCCGGGTTGACCAGCGCCTCCCAAGTGCACCACCAATATTCCTCAAGCGTCTCGCCCTTCCAAGCGAACACCGGGATACCAGAAGCAGCAATTGCGGCAGCAGCGTGGTCTTGCGTCGAGAAGATGTTGCAAGAGACCCAGCGGACCTCGGCACCAAGGGCGACCAGAGTTTCGATCAAGACAGCCGTCTGGATCGTCATGTGCAGCGAGCCCATGATGCGGACGCCCTGCAGCGGCTTCTCAGGACCGTACTTTGCACGCGTCGCCATCAGACCGGGCATTTCATGCTCGGCGATTTCGATTTCTTTCCGGCCGAATTCCGCAAGCGAAATATCGGCGACCTTATAGTCAGTGAAGGTAGTGGACATGGTATTGTATTTTCGAATTTTTGACCGCGGATGTCGCGGATGGCACGGATGAAGAATCCAATATCTTCATCCGCGAAATCCGTGTGATCCGCGGTTCATTCAGTTACTTGATGGCTTTTTGAAGGGCGGCGACCTTGTCGGTGCGCTCCCAGGTGAGGTCCGCATCGTCCTTGCCGAAGTGACCGTAGTTGGTGGACTTGCTGTAGATCGGACGGAGCAGGTTGAGCTGCTTCACGATGTCAGCGGGCTTGAAGGAGAAGACCTTCAGCACCGCGGCGAGGATCTTATCATCGGAAACGATGCCGGTGCCGAAAGTATCGACGTGGACACTGACGGGCAGAGGGTGACCGATCGCGTAAGCGAACTGGATCTCAACCTTCTTCGCGAGGCCGGCGGCGACGACGTTCTTGGCAACCCAGCGGCCCATGTAGGCAGCCGAGCGGTCGACCTTCGACGGGTCCTTGCCGGAGAAGGCACCACCACCGTGGCGGCCCATGCCACCGTAGGTATCGACGATGATCTTGCGGCCGGTCAGGCCGGAGTCGCCCTGAGGGCCACCGATCACGAAGTTCCCGGTCGGGTTGATGAGATACTCGGTGTCCTTGGTGAGCATGTTCTTCGGCAGGACCTTTTTGATGACCTGGTCGATGCAGAACTTCTCAATCGTGGCGTGCTCCACACCGGCAGCGTGCTGGGTGGAAATGACGACGTTCACGATGCGGGTCGGCTTGCCATCCACGTACTCGACGGAGACCTGCGACTTGGCGTCGGGGCGGAGCCACTTGACCTTGCCGCTCTTGCGGATGCGGGTCAGCTCGCGGCCGAGGCGGTGCGCATACATGACCGGGGCGGGCATCAGCTCCGGCGTTTCGTCGCAGGCATAGCCAAACATGATGCCTTGGTCACCGGCGCCTTGCTCGGCGTGCTTCTTGCCTTTCGCCTTCTTGGCATCCACACCCTGCGCGATGTCGGGCGACTGGCCGGTGAGGTAGTTGTTAATGAACAGCGTGTCGGCATGGAAGATGTCGTCGCCATTGGTGTAGCCGATGCCGCGGACGGCGTCGCGGATGACCAGTTCGTAGTCGATCTTGGCCTTGGAGGTGATCTCGCCACCGACGACCACGATGTTCGACTTCACGAAGGTTTCGCAGGCGACGCGGCTCTTCGGGTCCTGAGCGAGCAGGGCGTCGAGGATGGCGTCGGAGATGGTGTCAGCCACTTTGTCCGGATGGCCTTCGCCGACGGACTCGGAAGAGAAAATGTAGGTGCTCATGAGCGGGTCAAATTTCGTATCGTCAAATCGCGATGGGTTGATGTATCCGTCTGTCCATGCCGTCAATGCTGAAATCCCTGAAGCTGCTCACCGACCCCACGCGGCTGCGGATCCTGCTGCTTTTGGACGCGGAAGCGCTGAGCGTGGCAGACTTGCAGGAGCTGCTCGGAATGGGCCAGAGCCGGATTTCGACGCAGCTCTCACAGCTCAAAGGAGGCGGCTTGGTGACCGACGAGCGCAGCGGGAAGCACAATTTCTACCGCTCCGAAATGGGGCCGGACCTGCTGAAGCTTGCGAAAGAGGCGGCCAAGGAGCTGCCGGAGGTCGAAAAGGACCTGTCAGCCCTCCGCCACCTGCAGCGCAAGCGCCGGGACAAGACCCGGGCCTATTTCGACGAGCTGGCCGGGCGATTCGGGAAGGACTACGTGCCCGGCCGCTCTTGGAAGGGACTGGCGGAGGCGCTCCTGAAAGTGACCAACCAGGGCGTGGTCGCCGACCTCGGCGCAGGCGAGGGCACGCTCGCCCAGATGCTCGCGCGCCAGGCCGAGCGAGTGATCGCAGTGGACTTGTCGCCGAAGATGGTCGAGTTCGGCAGCGAGCTGGCCCGACGCCACGAACTCCCGAATTTGGAATACCGGCTCGGCGACATCGAGGACCCACCGCTGGACGATGCCTCGGTGGATCTCGCCTTTCTCAGCCAAGCCCTCCACCACGCCGGCACGCCGGAGAAGGCGCTCCAGCAGGCATTCCGGATCGTGAAGCCCGGCGGCCGGCTGGTGGTCCTGGATCTACTCCAACATACGTTTGAACAAGCACGCGAGCTGTATGCTGACGTGTGGCTCGGCTTCAGCGAGGGCGAGCTGGCGGCCATGCTGGAGAAGGCGGGCTTCGCGGACATCGAGACCGCCGTGGTCGACCGCGAGCCGGAGCCCCCTCATTTTCAAACGCTGCTTGCCGTGGCGAAAAAGCCCGCGTGACGATCGGCTGAAACGGGTGTTGGTTCGGCGCGTGTTTCGACTCTTCGTCCTCTCCGTCTCGCTCACTACGCTGTCGTGTAAAAGCTGGCAACCGGCTGACTCCCCAGTAACAGCCGAGTTACCGACAGCTGACCCGAATCAGTCGCTTGAAGCACTTGATGGAAACGAATTAGAGCCAGATCGCAAACGTTCGATTGAGGCATCCTCTCCGGGAGTTACTCACAATCTACTAACACCATCCACAAGCCGACCATCCTTCGCACCGGTTGCGCTTCAAACAATGGTTGCCGGTATTCAATTCATCGCCGTCGCCTTCGACAGCCGCACGCATCGCCTCACCATCGCCGATCAGGACGGTGGTCCCGGATCGCGTTGGGCGGACGCCGCCGCGGCGGGACGGGAACTCGGCGGGATCGCCGCGGTGAATGCCGGCTTCTTCACACCGGAGGGCAAGCCGCTCGGACTGGTCGTAACTGGCGGGAAGCGTGTTGGCTCGATCAACCGCGCCTCCTCGCTCGGCGCGGGGATGTTCGTCGGCGGCAACTCCCCCGCCCTGCAGCGGCGGGAGCAGGGGAACGGCGCTTCGGAGGTCCTGCAAAGCGGCCCCTTCCTCGTTGAAAACGGCCGCCTGATCTCCGGCCTCAGCCAAGACAGCTCGACCGCCCGCACGATCGTCGGCTGGGATGGCGGGCAGGGCTGGTTCATCGCCCGGACGGGTGCTTGTTCGCTGGCTGGTCTCGGACAGGCGCTGGCCGCGGCGGAATTGGGAGGGGTGAAAGCCCGCACGGTCCTCAATCTCGACGGCGGCCGCTCGTCCGATCTTTGGGTGTCATCCTCAGTCCCTGGCGGACCCATTTCCCAACGCCCGTTCTGGAACAAGCCGGTGCGGAATTTCCTCGTGCTCGTGCCCCGCAACTGAGCGGATTGGAAAATTGGTTCGCATATATGAAATTTCACCAGACCGCGAGATCATCGTCGCGATCCGTTGAAATCAGGCACATTTCCGTGTGTCAGGATTGCCCTTGGACAGTCCGGCGGGGGAGTGCTAGTCGTCTGCCGCTAGCCAAGGTCGCCATCCCCCGAAGCCTATGAAACCCCTCTTTTGCGCCATTGCCGCCCTGTCGTTTGCGTCCTGCGCTCAAGTCAGTCACTTGAAGACCGCCACGGTCGGCGGTTTTTCGAAGGTTTCCGGCGGTCTCGCCAAGGCCGGCGATGCGACCAAGGACTCCTTTGCGAAGCTCATGCCGGCCCGCATCCCGGTCGTCGAAGTGCGTGAGAAGGACCTCAAGGAATTGAAGACCGGCGAGCAACAGGCTCTGGCATTTGAAAAGACCCGCCGCAACCGGTTCTGGGGCATGTTCAGCGGTCCCGTCGATTTCCAAGAGCCAGCGCTGCCTTCCGATGCCGGCAGCATGGATGGTGAATTGCTTCCGCCTCCTCCGGTGGAGTGATTTTCGCGGACTCCGCGAAATTTTCGGTCGTTTTTCTAAACCCAAGGAGGGACGGCCACATTCAGAAAGTGTCCATGAAACCCAAAACCCTCCCCTGCATAGCACTCATCGTGCTCGGCACGCTCTCCGTTGCTTCCGCAGCGTCCGGCATTTTCGGAACTGGCACCGTGCTCGGCGTCAACGGAACCAAGACGCTCTACGCGACGACGTTACTGAATGACAGCCGTCACGCCCCGATCAATGTCACTCCCCCGACTTTGGATCTGGATGGCATCCCGTCGTCGGTCGGCACCTTCAACCCCACTGTCGGTGATACCTTGGTGCTGCGCGGAGGCGAAATGCTGACCTTCAAAAACGGCACCGACGACATCACGGGTGCCACGATCCACTACCGCATCGACGGCGGTTCGTTCCAGACATTCAACCTCTCGTTCAATGAAAACCTGAATGGGAGCGACCAGCGTTGGTACGGAGAAGGAGCCAACGTCAATTTGCTCACTGGTCTCAGCAATGGGAATCACACGCTGCAGGTGTTTTACACCGCGCCATTCACTTTCACCGGCGGTTCGGGCACCCACACCATCAACAACGGCACCGCCAACTATTCGTTCAATTTCACCGTGGTTCCCGAGCCCGCCACGGCGCTGCTGGGTTCCTTCGGCCTTCTGGCATTGCTTCGCCGCCGCAAGTAACCCTCCTCGCAACCTCCTTGGAAAAAGCCCGGCCGATTCCTCCGCCGGGCTTTTTCATTTTCACCGGCGCGCCTTCATTCGGACGTTGGCAAGCCGCCGGGCATGCCCTACCCCTCGCCCCGCCATGCTCAAAGCCGGAATCGTCGGACTCCCGAACGTCGGAAAATCCACCCTCTTCAACGCCGTCACCCGCTCCCGCAAGGCGGAGGCTGCGAACTATCCCTTCTGCACGATCGATCCGAATGTCGGCATGGTGGTCGTGCCCGATTCCCGGCTCGCCGTGCTTTCGAAGATCTCCGGCTCGCAGAAGCTGGTGCCCACCGCGATCGAGTTCGTCGATATCGCCGGCCTCGTCAAAGGTGCCTCAGAAGGCGCCGGCCTCGGCAACCAGTTCCTCGCCAACATCCGCGAGACCGATGCCATCGTGCAGGTAGTCCGCTGCTTCGAGAATGACGATATCATCCACGAGCTCGGCACCGTCGATCCGATCCGCGACATCGAGATCATCAATGCCGAGCTGATCCTCGCCGACATCGCCGCCATGGAGAAGCGCCGCGTCTCCCGCGAGAAAAAGGCCAAGAGCGGCGACAAGGAATCCAAGGTCGAGGTCGAGCTCATCGACAAGCTGCTGCCGCACCTGAACGACGAGAAGCCCGCGCTCACCCTCCAGCTCAGCGATGCCGAGCGCGAGGTGATGAAGGATTTCTTCCTGCTCTCCGACAAGCGCACCATCTTCGCCTGCAACGTCGCCGAGGACGAACTCGCCGCCGCCCAGGCCGACCCCGACTCCCACCCGATGGTTGCCAAGGTCCGCAAGTTCGCCGCCGAAGCGCACGGTGCCGAGGCGGTCGTCATCTCCGCGAAGATCGAGGAGGAACTCGTGGATCTCACCCCTGAGGAAGCCACCGAGCTACTCGCCGACATGGGCATCTCCGACTCCGGCGTGTCCTCTCTCATCCGCGCCGTCTATCACCTGCTCGGCCTGCGCACCTACCTCACCACCGGCGTGCAGGAAACCCGCGCCTGGACCATCCACGAAGGCGACAAGGCCCCCGCCGCCGCCGGCGTCATCCATACCGACTTCGAGCGCGGCTTCATCGCCGCCGAGGTGGTCCACTACGACGACCTCGTCGCCGCCGGCACCAAGCACGGCGCCAAGGAAGCCGGCAAGCTGCGGATCGAAGGCAAGGAATACGTCGTGAAGGATGGCGACGTGATCGAGTTCCGCTTCAACGTGAGCAAGTAGGCTCACGGATCGTAGGCAGGCCTCAGGATCGTAGGCGCATTGGTAACAATGCGGAAGCGCCGGAGCACTCCGCCTTCAGGGAGCACTCCGCGGTGTCACCACCGCGGCTACCGCCGCGATGACAAAACGCCCTGCAACTTCTTTCCGGGTGCGAAGGTTTCATCCCGTTGGATCTTCAAACCAGCCATGAAACCAAAATCCTTGCGATTCATCCCCTTCTCTCTGGTCCTGCTCGCCACCGTCACGGCTCAGGAAACTACTCCGGTAACGCCGGCCGAGCCACCCGCGACGCCGGAGCAGCCGCCCGCCGTGAATCCCGCGGCGGACCTGACCGCTGCCGCGGAGAAGTTGGCAGCGGCCACCAGTTACGCGTGGAGCCAAACGACCTCCTTCGGTGGCAATTTCGGCGACCGCACGACCTCCGGCAAAAAAGGCAGCGGCGGCTACCTGCTCGTCACGATGCCGGGCCGCGACCAGGAGTTCCAAGTGCTTTCCCGCAAGGGCAAGGCCGCGATGCAGCGCGATGGCGCATGGATCGTCCCCAATCCCGATGGCGAGGAACAAGGCGCCGGCCGCTGGGTCGCTCGGATGGTGCAAAACCTCCGCGAACCGATCACCGATGCGAAGGATCTCGCCGCCAAGGCCAAGGACGTGAAGCTCGAGAACGGCAGCTTCCGCGGATCACTCGATGAAGCTGCCGCAAAAGAGCTGATGTCCTTCCGTGGAATGGGACGTCGCGGCGGTGGTGGGGGCGGCGGTGGGGGTGGCGGCGGAGGCACGCCGCCGGAAGTCACCGGGGCCAGCGGTTCCGTCACCTTCACGGTCACCGATGGCGTGCTGACCGGCTATGAGATGACGCTGACCGGGCGCATGAATTTCAATGGCGAGGACCGCGATGTGAATCGCACCACCAAGGTCTCCTTCACCGGGGTTGACTCGACCACCTTTGACATCCCGGAAGCTGCGGCAGGCTTGCTTGCGGAATGACCGATGAACCGGCCTCAAAACCGGTGATGCGGCGCGGGTGCCCCTCTTCAACGTAGCTGGGGCGTCTCGCCCCAGTCCGTTGCGGGGGCGTCTCGCCCTCGCTCATCCCGCAGTGCAAGTGCCAGGGCAGGGAGCCCCGCCAACCGACTGGAGCGAGACGCTCCAGCTACACGATCGCGCGAATCGCCCTGCTTTCACGAAGGTATGGGCTTCCGCGACACGCCCCATGCAAGCCAACACCACTTTCCCGGAATACCGGCCGCATCCCGCCCTCCCGTTCCGGATGATCCTCATCCCGTGCGGGGCGGAATTTTCACATTGTTCCGGCTTTTCCGTGCCCGCTGCACAGCGAGTGCTACGCTCCAGCTTATGACGTGGGAAAGAGGCTTTCACTGCTGCTTGGGAGTCGCGATTGCGACGGCGGCGATGCATTCCGCGGCCCTGGGTCAGGAGCCCACCTCCATCGAGGCCGGGCGAAGTGCCTTCCTCAAAGGCGACTACCCCGCCAGCCTCGCCGCCGCCCGGAATGCGACCACGGCGGACGAGAAGTATCCCGAGTTTGCCGCGCTCGAAATCCGCACGCTGCTGGAGACGGGCAAGTATGAGGAAGCCGCCGAGCGCGCAAATGATCTCGGTAGACGGGCCACCTTCGATCCCGAGCTCGCCTTGGAAGCCGCGAGAGCCTTGCGTGCCACCGGTGCCGAGGACGAAGCGGCCGAAATGATGGAGCGCTCCGCCCGCTTCCAACCGGACCGCCCCACCAAGGATAACTCGCGCGCCACCGTCGCTTTCGCCGAGCTGCTGCTGGAGCATCGCGTGGATGCGAAGATGGTGTTGGAGCGTCTGTTAGAGCCGGCGAAGAAAGCCGATCCCGAGGGCCGGGCGCCTTACCTCGCGCTCGGCCGGCTCGCATTGGCGAACCACGACCGACAGCTCGCCGCCGAGTATTTCCGCGAGGGCCTCAAGCGCTTCCCCAACGATCCCGACTTCAATTTCGGCCTCGAACAATCCGGCCTCGAACTCCCCGCCGCCAATCGCGAGCCCGGCATCGAGCGCTATCTAGACCTCGCGCTGAAGGCGAACCCGAAGCACACCGCCGCTCTCCTTCACAAGGCGACCGCACTCACCGGCCGCAAGGCCTTCAAGGAAGCGCAGGACACCTTCCAACAAGTGCTCGCCATCAACCCGGATCACCCCGAGGCATGGGCCGGCCTGGCCGCGATCGCGCTGGTGCAGGATGATGAAAAGACCGCGGAGGATGCCATCGAGCACGCCCGGAAGTTCTACAAAGAGAATCCACACGTCCCCGAGATCATCGGCGTGACCCTCGCGGGGCAATATCGCTTCGAGGAAGGCATCAAGCATCTAGAAGAGGCGCGACAGTTAGATTCCCTGTCGCCCTCGATCCTCTTCGAGCTCGGCTCGAATCAACTGCGCTTCGGCAAGCTTGAAGAAGGCTGGGAGAATGTCGCCCAAGCACACGAGTTGGATCCTTACAATGTCGCAGCCTTCAACCTGATGACCCTGCGCGACAAGCTCCGCGACTATCCAGTGCGGGAGAAGGATGGCGTGCGGCTCCGCATGTCGCCCGAGGACATGGCGGTCTTAGGCACCCGTGCGCTCGACCTCGCGGCCCGCGCGAAAACGACGCTCGCGGACAAGTATGGCATCACGCTTTCCGAGCCGGTGATGGTGGAGATGCTGCCGCGCCAGGAGGATTTCGCGATCCGCACCTTCGGCCTGCCCGGCGGCGAATCCTTCCTCGGCGTTTGCTTCGGCCCGCTCATCACTATGACCAGCCCGCGCGGTCGCCTGGGCCGCGCAAATTGGGAAGCCGTCCTGTGGCATGAGATGGCCCACACGATTACGCTCGATGCCAGCCGCCACCGCATCCCCCGTTGGCTTTCGGAAGGCATCAGTGTCTTCGAGGAACGAGAGGTCCACGCCGGCTGGGGCCAGGGCATGAACTCGACCTACCGCGAGCGCTTTCTCAAGGGCGAGGTCCCACCGATCACCCGGCTCGACGAGTCCTTCGCCGGCGAGGACATCATGCTCGGCTACTACCACGCCTCGCTCGTCGTGGAGTTCCTCGTCCGCGAACATGGTATCGGGGCGATGCGATCGATCCTAACCGATCTCTCCACCGGCAAGCCGGTGAGCGAGGCCATCGCCAAGCACACCAAGCCGATCGAGGAGCTGGAAAAGGCCTTTCTCGACTACGCGAAGAAGATCGCCTCCGCCTATGGCCCGGATCTCGATTGGTCGCCGCTCAGCGATGAGGAATACGTCGCCTATCGCGATGACCCCGCCGCATGGGTCACCGCGAATCCGAAGCGCTACGCCGCCATCATGATGCGCGTCTCCGCGCTCACCGAGGAGCGCGAGTGGAAGGCATCCAAGGAGCTATTGGAAAAAGTCATCGCCGCCGAACCCGCCAATCGCGAGGCCTTCAATCCCTACTGGTCGCTCGCGCTCGCCTGCCGCGGACTCGATGACGAAGCGGGCGAACGCGCCGCCTTGGTGAAGCTCCTGTCCATCGACTCGAATGTCTCCGATGCCGCGGCGCGTTTGCTTGAGCTCGTCGGCACGCTTTCTGCCGCGGAACGAGCCGCCCACGGCGATCAAATGCTCCAGACCAATCCCTTCCAGGAAAAAGCCTACCGCACGCTGGCCGCTGCGGCGAAGGAGTCCGGCGACTCGCGGCGGACCCGGGGGGCGCTGGAGTCGCTGCTGGCGCTAGGGCCGCGCGATGCCGGGCGGCTTCATTACGATCTCGCAACGCTGTTGCAGAAATCCGACCCGAAGGAATCGCGTCGGCAGCTCTTGAAAGCGCTGGAGGAGAACCCGCGCTTCCAGGCTGCCCTCGAGCTTCTCAACACTTTCCCCCCTGCCCCGACTCAATGAAGCCCGCACTCGCCATCGCCAGCATGTTGCTCTTCGCCTTCGTCGCGGATTCTTCCGGCCAGGGCTGGCGAGGTCGCAACCGCCGCGGCGAAGCGGGCCTCGGCGACCGCAATGGCGTGGAGCGCTGGCAGAATGACCCGCGCTTCCCGGACGATACCTTCCGCTTCGTCCGCCTGCGCCCGGAGTATCATCCGCAGTGGGCGACCGACTATCCGGACAGCGACCTGAATTTCTCCTTCCGCCTCCAACAGATGACGGCGATCCGCGTGCATCCGGATCCGATCGTCCTGCCGATCCTGGATCCGGAGCTGAAGAAGTATCCCTTCCTCTACAGCATCGAGACCGGCTCGCTGGAGCTAACGGAAGAGGAGGCCAAGGTGCTGCGCGAGCACTTGCTCAATGGCGGCTTCCTCATGATCGATGACTTCTGGGGCGAATACGAGTGGGAGAATACCCGCCAGCAGATGATGAAGGTCTTCCCTGACCTGCCGATCAAGGAGCTTGAGCTCGATCACCCGATCTTCAGCACGGTCTTCCCACTGAAGGTGAAGCCGCAGGTCCCGGCGATCGAGGTAGCGCTCCGCGGTCGCAGCACCGGGGTCTTTTGGGAAAAGGGCGCGGAGGGCGCGCACTACCACGGCATCTCCGACGCAAAGGGCCGCCTGATGGTCATCATTTGCCAGAATACCGACCTCGGCGATGGCTGGGAACGCGAGGGTGAGGACCCCTTCTACTTCACCGAATTCAGCGAGAAGCTGGCCTACCCGATGGGCATCAACATCGTTGTCTATTCGATGACCCACTGACTTTACTCCATGATCACCGCCATCGATTCACAAGCTACGGAAGAACAGTTGGTCCGCCGCATCGCGGAAGGACGGGACCGCATCCGCAAGGAACTCGCGAAGGTCATCCGCGGGCAGGAAGACGTCATCGAGCTGCTGCTCATCGCGCTGCTTTCCGGCGGACATGCGCTGATCACCGGCGCGCCCGGCTTGGCGAAGACGCTGCTCATTCAATCGACCGCGCGGTTGTTTCACCTGTCCTTCAACCGCATCCAATTCACGCCGGACCTGATGCCCGCGGACATCACCGGCACCGAGATCCTCGGCGAGTCGCCGGATGGCGGACGCCGCTTGGAATTCGTGAAGGGGCCGCTGTTCGCCAACCTCATCCTCGCGGACGAGATCAACCGCACGCCGCCGAAGACCCAATCCGCGTTGTTAGAAGCGATGCAAGAGCACCAGGTCACCGCGGCCGGCGTCCGCTACCCTTTGGAAGAGCCCTTCTTCGTGCTGGCCACCAAGAACCCGGTGGAAATGGAAGGCACCTATCCGCTGCCTGAGGCGCAGCTCGACCGCTTCATGTTCGACATCCGCATCGACTACCTAAGCGAGGATGACGAGGTGGCGGTGGTCACCAGCACCACCTCGAAGCGGCCGGAGCCGATCCAGGCGCTCTTCACCGGCGAGGACCTGATGGCCTTCCACGAAATTGTTAGAAAAGTGCCGATCGCCGAGGAGACCGCCCGCTACGCCGTGCGCCTAGTGGGTGCCTCGCGGCCGCACCGCCCGGGCTCGCCGGACTTCATCAGTGAATGGGTGAACTGGGGTGCCGGCCTCCGCGCCGCGCAATGCCTGGTCATCGGCGGCAAGGCGCGCGCCCTGCTCGCCGGCCGCTCGCACGTCACGCCGGACGACATCCGAGCCCTCGCCCACCCCGTCCTGCGCCACCGCATCCTGCCAAATTTCCGCGCCGAGGCCGAAGGTGTGACGCCGGAGGGCATCGTGGACCGGCTGCTGAAGCATGTGCCACTTCCCTGATGAACCCCAACCCCTCACCCCCCCGCCCTTCCAACTTCGCCGATCCGGTGGCGTTGATGCGTGTCCGCAGCCTTGAGTTGCGCGCACGCACGGTGGTGGAGGGGTTCTGGAAGGGCCTCCACCGCAGCCCTCGCCACGGCTTCTCCGCGGAGTTCGCGGAGTACCGGCAGTATGTGCCGGGCGATGACATCCGCTACCTCGACTGGAAGGTGCTCGCGCGGCGGGACAAGTGCTTCATCCGGAAATTCCGCGAGGAGACGAACCTGCGCTGTCACATTCTGTTAGATCTGAGCAAGTCAATGGGCTACGGCTCGAAGACCTACACCAAGCTCGAATACGCCCGCACGCTCGCCGCGACTCTGGCGATGTTCCTGCACCAGCAGGGCGATGAAATCGGGCTGCTTACCTTCGATGAAGTGGCGCGCGATTACCTGCCACCGCGCCATCGTACCGGACACCTCCACGCCATTCTCGCCGCGCTCGACCGCCCCGCGCTCGGCCTGGGTGCCGCGCTGCATTCCCCGGTCGATGCGATCTTGTCGCGCGGCCGGATGCGCGGGCTGGTGTTCGTGATTTCCGATTTCCTCACCCCTCTAACAGAACTGAAGGCCCCGCTGTCCGCGCTCGCCGCGTGCGGGCACGACATCAGCCTGATGCAGACGCTCGATCCGGCGGAGATCCATTTCACCTTCGACTCCGCGGTGAACTTCGAGGACATGGAATCCGGCCGCGTCCTGCCTGCCGATCCCGAGCGCCTGCGCGCCGGATACCTGAAGAAATTCGAAGCCCACCAGCAGGGTCTCAAGTCGCTCTGCGATACGCTCGGCATCCTGCACCACCAACTGCCGACCGACCAGCCGCTGGAAACCGCCCTCCACTCCTTCCTCTCCGACCGCCAGTCGCTCGGCCAACGCATCTCGCGCAGTCGCAGCACCTGAAATCGCATCGTGGCCTTCCTCGCACCATTGTTCCTCGCCGGACTGGCAGCCCTCGCGCTGCCGGTCCTGCTGCATTTGCGAAAGAACCGGCCGAAGGAAACGGTCGCGTTTTCCTCGCTGATGTTCTTCGAGGACCAGCCCCCGATCACCAAGCGCCGCTCGCGCTTGCAGGACATTCTTTTGCTCATCCTGCGCTGCCTCGCGATCGCGCTCATGATCCTCGCCTTTGCGCGGCCCTTCTTCCCGGCGAAGGAAGACACCCCTGCCGTGCCCGGCGGATCGACGACGCACTTCATCCTCATCGACACCAGCGCGAGCATGCGCGGCGAGCCCTTGGAGAAGGCCGTCACCGCCGCCCGCGAGGCCATCAAGGAACTGCCGGAAGACGACGCCATCGCGCTCGCCACCTTTTCCCACCAGCTCCACATTTTGTTAGATCCCGAGCGCGCCCGCGGCCTCGTGCCCGGCGAGCGCAAGTCCACGGCGCTCTCCCTGCTCGGCGAAGTGAAGGCCGGCTGGCAGGCGACCCGCCTCGACTCCGCGCTGCTGTCCGCCGTCGCCGCAGCCGCCAGCGAGGCACCGCTCCAGGTCCACGTCTTCGGCGATCTTCAAAAGGGCTCCACGCTGGATCGCCTGCGCGGCGAATCTTGGCCGGATGCCCTGCGATTCATCCTTCATCCCCTCGCCCCGCCGGATGCCTGGACCAATGCCGGCGTGCAGATGTTGCCCCCGGAAAAGCAAGTCCGCCGCGCCCGCGTCAGCAATGCCGAAGGCTCGTCGAAGGCGGACTTCACGCTCGAATGGAGCGGCAGCACGGCGAAGACCACCATCTCCGTCCCGGCGGGCGAGAGCGCGATCTTCGATGCGCCCGAGGGAGTACCCGCCGAGGGCAAGGTCACCCTCACCGGCGATGACTTCGCCTTCGACAACGAAGCCGCGTGGACCACGGCGACAATGCCTGTCGTGAAGATCTGGCACCCGAATCCAAGCGAGGTCACCGACACCACGGAGACCACCTACTTCCTCCACCGCGCCATGCAGCCGACCGCGGACTACACGGTCGAGATCGTCACTGCGCCGCCTGCCGATTCCCCCGCTCTAACAATCACCGACGGCAAGCCGGGAGACATCACCGTCTTGCGCAAGGTGATCGAAGCCGGTGGCACCGCGCTGCTCACCCTGCGCGATGCCGAATCCTCGAAAGTGCTCTCGGAGCTTTTCAACGTGCCCGATGCCAAGGCCACCGAGGCCGTGATAAAGGATCATGCGCGCTTTGGTGAGATCGATTTCAAGTCCCCGGTTTTCGCGCCCTTCGCCGATCCGCGCTACTCGGACTTCAGCGGCATTCGCATTTGGAAATACCGCGCGCTTCCAGAAGCCCTCGTTTCGCCGGGCAAGGTGCTCGCCCGCTACGACAGCGGCGATCCGGCATGGCTGAGCTACCAACTCGGCGAGGGAACGCTCCATGTCCTGACCACCACCTGGCGTCCCTCCGATAGCCAGCTCGCTCTCACAACGAAATTCGCGCCGCTGCTTCATTCGCTGATCGCGAACGCGGGCCAGGGACGCGGCGTGTATTTCGTCGGTCACGATGGCATCGAAACTCCCGGCATCCATGCCGCGGGTGACCGCCGCGTCGCGATCCAGATCGACCCTTCCGAATCCGAACTCACGCCGCTGCCCGAGGCCGATCTCCGCGCGCTCGGCCTGCCGCTCGATGAGCCGGTGATCGCGGCGGACAAGACCGTGACCGCCACCCTTTCAAGTGCCGAACAGGAAAGCCGCCAACGCGTCGGCTGGTGGCTGCTTGCCGCCGCCGCGCTCTTCTTCCTCGCTGAAACCGCCTGGGCTGCCATCGCCGGCAGCCGCGCCAACCCCGCCACCACATGATCCGTCGACTGCACGCCATCCTAGCCGAGATCGCACGGCGACGACAGCAGCAACGCCTCCACGGCGGCCTCGCCGTCACCTGGTGGCTGGGCCTTTTCGCCGGTATTCTCCTGTGGCGCTCCGGGGTCCCGGTGACCACTTTGGCCAAGACCTTGCTGCCGCTGTTAGGCGTCGCGTCCGCCGCCATCTGGTGGTGGAGCCGCAGCGGCATGGGTGATCCCCGCCGCGTCGCGAAGCTCGTCGAGACGAAGCACCCGGAGTTGAAAACCGCGCTCCTCGCCGCGCTCGACCAGAATCCCGAGAACGGTCCGCTCAACTACCTCCAGCTTCGCCTCATCGTCGAGTCGCTCGCCGCAGCGGAGCGCGACCAATGGCTCGAGCTGGTGCCGCAGCCGCGCCTAACAGGACTGCGCGCGCTGAATCTCGCCGGCGTCGCGCTGCTTGCGTTGACCTTCGTGTCGCTCCTGATCCCCGTCGGGAGTCATGTCGCCAGCACCCCGCCCGCGGAGGAATCGGCCGCGACCGTCTCGCCACTGGAGATCGCCGTCGAACCGGGCGATGTCGAGATCGAGCGCGGCAGTCCTCTCACCGTCCAAGCCCGCTTCGGCGCGAATATCCCCGCCGAGGCCTCGCTCGAAACGACCGATGAGGCCGGCCAGGTCCGCACCATCCCGATGACCCGGCCCTTCACCGAGCCGGTATTCCAGGCCCGCCTCTCCGCCGTTCCCGGCCCAATGGACTACCGCATCGTGACCACCGGCGGAAGCAGCCAGAGCTTCAAGGTCCGCGTGTTTGACCTGCCCGCGCTGGTGAGCTCGCAGGCGGTGCTGACCTTCCCCGCGCATCTTGAAAAGCCGCCGGAGACGATCAAGGACCCGCGTTCCATCCGGGTGCCCGAGCGCACCGGCATCGCGCTCTCCTTCACTGCAAATCTGCCCGGCCTCACCGCCACCCTGGCCGCGAAGGACAAGGAGCCGTTGAAACTTACCGCCGACTCCGCCAATCCCGCGCGCTATCTCATCGATCTAACACCGAAGGAAAGCGTGCGCTACGAGCTCGTCCTCACCGACAGCGCCGGCCGCCGGAACTCACGCAAGGACCTGCTCGACATCAAGGTGCTGCCTAACAAGGCACCCATCGTGAAGGTGGTGCTGCCCCAGCGGAACGACAAGGCGACGCCCATCCAGGAGGTCCGCCTCGAAGCAAAGATCACCGATGATACCGGGCTGCTCGCGCAAGGGCTGCGCTACACGCTCGATGGCGAGAAGTGGCACGAGATCGAGACCCCTCTCGCTACCGGCGAAAAGCTGCCGCCGCTTTCCCAACTGATCGACCTCGAAGCCGCGGGGGCAAAGCCCAAGGACATCCTGATGTGGAATGCATGGGCCGAGGACATGGGCTCGCATGGCGAGAAGCGCCGCGTGAATGGAGACATCCACATCGTCCGCGTCCGCGATTTCGACGAGATCTACCGCCAGCAAGCCGCGCCACCGGGAGGCGAGCAGGAGCAGCAGCAACCAGCCGGAGCGGAAGGCGCGCAAGGCGGTGGTGCCGCCGACCTGATCAAGACCCAGACCCAGATCCTCAATGCGACGTGGGCCATTCGTCGCGATCACGCCGAGATCAGCGACACGCCGCCGGAGTCGGATGAACTTGAAACCCTGCGGCGTTCGCAGGAGATCGCCATCGAGACCGCCACCGCGATGGAGGCGGAGCAGACCAATCCCTCCGTCCGCCAGCATCTCACCGACGCGCGCCTCGCGATGAAGGAGGCGCTCGGCGAACTCACCACAGCGCGGGAGAAAACTTCCGCCGCTCCTCTGGAGGATGCCATCCGCCACGAGCAAGTCGCGCTGCGGCATCTCTATCAGCTCATGAGTTCCGAGACAATGATCATGACCGGCCAGAACGCCGGCCAGCAATCGTCATCGTCCTCCGAGGAGATGCCGCGGGATGAACTCGAAATCGAGCAAAAGGAGACACCCTATCAGGCCGAGCGGCAGGCCCGTCCCGAAACGCCTGCGGGCGAAGCGGCGCAGGCGATGGACACGCTGCGCAAGCTCGAGGAACTCGCGAAGCGCCAGCGCGATCTCAACGAGGAAATCCAGGCGCTTCAAAACGCGCTCGCCGAAGCGAACACGCCCGAGGAACGCGCCGAGGTCGAGCGCCAGCTCAAGCAGCTACGCGAACAACAGCGCGAGCTGTTAGCCGATGTGGACCAGCTTCGCGAGGAGACCAACGACCCTGCCCGCGATGCGGCTCAACAGCCGCGGAGCGAGATGCTCGACGAAGCCCGCGAACGCGCGCAACAGGCGAACGAGCAGCTTTCGGAGAACAAGCTAGGCGAGGCCTTGGCCGCGGGTCGTCGGACGCAGGAATCCTTGGAGGAAGTCCACGATGATTTCCGCGAGAACAGCTCCGCGCAGTTGGCTGAAGAACTCCGGGATCTCCGGCAGGATGCCCGCGCCTTGGAAGAGCGGCAGCAACAGCTCGCCGAGTCCGGCACTCAGGAGGAGGCGCCGCGTGCGCCTCGTTTGCGCGAGTCGGACGCCGCCACGCCCGAGATCGCCCAGCAGCGCGAGGATCTACAGAAGCTGATGGATTCCGTCCGCGAGACCGCGGAATCCGCCGAGCGTGCCGAGCCGTTGGTTTCAAAGGATCTTTCCGAAGCGCTCCGCGGCGCCGAGCAAAACCAGATCGCCCGCTCGCTTGAACAGATGGAGCAAGCCGGTGGCAACAGCCCCGCCGCCGAACGCGCGGCCGAAGGAATCGCCGATCTAACACGAGAGATCGAGGGAGCCGCCGAGCGCGTCCTTGGCGACGAGGCGCAGGCACTCCGCTATGCGCGTGATCAGCTTCAGCAGCTTGCCGAACAAGCCGCGGGCGAAGGTCAACCCGGTGAACAAGCGGGCACCCAACCGGGACAAGAAAACCAACCCGGGCAACAACCCGGGCAACAACCCGGTGAAGACCAGCCCAGTGAACAAGCAGGTAACCAACCGGGCCAAGGAAACCAGCCCGGACAACCACCCGGTGAAGGCCAGCCCGGTGAGCAAGCAGGCAACCAACCGGGACAAGGCAATCAGCCCGGACAACAACCCGGCGAAGGCCAGCCCGGCGAGCAAGAAGGCAACCAACCGGGACAAGGCAATCAGCCCGGACAACAACCCGGTGAAGGCCAGCCCGGTGAGCGAGCAGGCAACCAACCGGGACAAGGCAATCAGCCCGGACAACAACCCGGTGAAGGTCAGCCCGGCGAGCAAGCTGGCAACCAACCGGGTCAAGGTAACCAACCCGGACAGCAACCGGGCGAAGGTCAGCCCGGCGAACAGACTGGTAACCAACCGGGACAAGGAAACCAGCCTGGTGAACAAGCCGGCAACCAACCGGGACAGGGCAACCAGCCCGGACAACGACCCGGACAAGGCCAGCCCGGTGAACAAGCCGGAGAACAACCCGGCGAACAAGCGGGCAACCAACCGGGGCAAGGAAACCAGCCCGACGATCCGCGACAAGCCCAAGGCAATCGCCCGGGCCGCGGCTCTAACACCTCCGGCGGCGGCAATGGCCGCGGCGGTTCCCGCAATTCCCCGATCACCGGCGAAGAATTCCAGGAGTGGAGCGAGCGCCTCGCCGATCTAGAAACGCTGGTCGAGGATCCCGAGGCTCAGGCAGCCGTCGCCCGAGCCCGCCAGGCGAGCCGCGAGATGAGGCGCGATTTCACCCGCCACTCGGTCGAGCCCGGACAGGACAAGCTCGACAAGGAAGTCGTCCGCCCGCTCGCCGAGGCAGCCCGCAAGATTGATGCCCGCTTGCGCGAACTCGATCGCAAGGACCCGCTTGCTCCGGTCGGCCGCGATCCCGTGCCGGAGCGCTACGACGACCTCGTCCGCCGCTATTTTGAAGAACTGGGGAAATGACCGGCATCCCCATCATCGCAGACACCAGGATCGTCTGGCCCGAGAGCGGGTGGATCTTGCCCGGCATCATCGCGCTCGCCGTCATCGCCGCCGCGTTGTTCATCAGCTATCGCGGCAAGCCGTGGATTCCCGTGCGCATTCGCTGGCTGGCCGGCAGCCTGAAGTGGCTCGGCTTCGCGCTGCTGCTGTTCTTCCTGCTGCGCCCGGAGATCGTCCGCACCCACAATCGTCCCGGCACCAACCATTGGGCGGTTCTGTTAGACAACAGCCGCAGCATGACGTTGCAGGATCAGGATGATGGCAAGTCCCGCGCCGACCGGGTGAAGGCCCTGTTAGAGCCCGAGCCGGAAGGCTGGCAGGAAAAGCTCGGCAAGGATTTTATCCTCGACCGCTTCTCCTTCGACCAACGCCTTCACCACCGTGCACCGCTGGACTTCGGGGGCAATGCCTCGGCCCTCGCACGCTCGCTTGGCGAAGTGCGCGACCGATATCAGGGCCGGCCGCTCGCCGGCATCCTCGTCGTCACCGATGGCAGCCCCACCGATACCGCCGCACTCGAGGGGATGCATGCAGGCCTGCCGCCGGTCTTCCCGCTCGTCATCGCACCGGATAAGCCGCTGTTAGATCTGTCCGTCGCCAGCGCCACCGCCCGCGCCACCTTGTTCGAAGACGCACCGGTCATCGTCGATGCCTCGATCTCCGCGCTCGGCCTCGCGGGCAAGACCGTGATCGCCACCGTGAAGGAACATGGCGGCGAGGTGCTGGAAGAAATGCGCCACGATTTCGCCGAAGACCAGGGCACATGGAATCCACGCTTCCAGGTTCGCCCGGAGGCCACCGGCACCGCATTCCTCGAGGTCGAGGTGAAGCCCGTTGATCCACTCCAGGAAGCCACGCTTGAGAATAACCGCCGCATGGTCGCCGCCAACCGCGACAGCGGCCCGTATCGCGTGCTCTATCTCGGCGGCCGTCCGAATTTCGAGCACAAGTTTCTGCAGCGCGCGCTAGAGGAAGACCCGGATGTCAGCCTGACCAGCCTCATCCGCATCGCGCGGCGCGAGCCGAAGTTCCAGATGAAGAGCCGTGAGGGCGAGACCAGCAATCCGCTCTATCGTGGCTTCGAGGATCAGGAAGAAGCCGAGCGTTTCGACGAGGTCGTCTTCATCCGCCTCAACACGAAGGAAGGCGACGAGCTCGACGGCGGCTTCCCGAAGACGACCGGCGGTTTGTTTCCCTTCGATGCGGTGATCCTCGATGACGTCGAAGCGGAGTTCTTCACCCGCGACCAGCAGCGCCTGCTCCAGCGCTATGTCTCCGAGCGCGGCGGCAGCGTGCTCATGCTCGGCGGCATGGAGTCGCTCGATGCCGGCGGCTACCACGACACCGCGATCGGCGAGATGCTGCCGGTTTACCTCGATCCCGCGACGCCCGGCGAAGAGCCGATTTCCGGGCGCTTCGGGCTGACCCGCGAGGGTCTGTTAGAGCCATGGGCGCGCCTGCGGAAGACCGAGGCCGAGGAAGAGCGCCGCCTGCGCGACATGCCGGAGTTCCAGAACATCCACCGCCTGCCCGCGATCCGTCCCGGCGCGATGGAGGTCGGCAAGTTCGACTCCGCCGATGCGAGCAGTGCCGCGCTGGTCGTGCGCCGCTATGGGCGCGGGCATACCGCGATGATCGCCGCCACCGATCTCTGGCGCTGGGGCCTTCGCGATCCCGCCTCGCATGCCGACATGGACAAGACATGGCGGCAGCTGACCCGCTGGCTGCTGTCCGATGTGCCCCGCCCGCTCGCCGTGAAAGTGGAAGCCGCGGCCAATGGCCAGCTCGTCACGACCCGTCTGTTAGGCGAGGACTTCCTGCCGGTGGAGTCCGGCGGCGTCTCGCTGCGCGTGCGTCGGCCTGACGACACCTGGACCAGTCTTTCCCCACGACCGAATGCCGAGACGACCGGCCTCCTCGAAGTGCTTCACACCGACACCGCGCCCGGCCCCTACCTTGCCGAAGCCACCACCCGCGCCACCGCGACCAAGCCCGCCCAGACCGCCCGCACCGGCTGGGTGGTGAATGCCCTGCAGGACGAATACCTCGCCCTCAAGCCGGATATGGAAGCGATGAATCGCCTCGCCACTACCACCGGCGGACGCGTGCTTTCGACGGGCGGCTTGGATGAATTTGTTAGATCGCTCGCCGACCTGCCGGTGCCAATCACCGAGACCCGCTCCGAGCCGCTGTGGCATTCGCCATGGTGGCTCGCAGCCGCGCTCGCCTGCTTCATCGGCGAGTGGTCGCTGCGCCGCTGGAAGAAACTCCCATGAAGACCTTGTTGCTGCTGTACCTGCTGATCGCCACGGCCCCGCTGCTGCGGGCGGAGGAGAAACGCGCCCTGCTCATCGTGATCGGCGAGCCTGGCAATGCACTCTATCAGGAAGAATTCCAGCGGCAGGCCAAGGTCTGGCAGGATCTCGCGGCGAAGGCGAAGATGGATGCCGATACCATCGGCCTCGGTGACGAGCCCTCCGACGGCGACCGGCCCGGCCTTGAGAAAGCCATCGCCGACATGCCGAAAAACGACGGTGACCTGTGGCTCGTGTGGATCGGCCACGGCACCTTCGACGGCCGCGCCGCGAAGTTCAACCTGCGCGGCCCGGACATCGAAGCCACGGCAGTCGCCGAGCTTCTCAAACCCTTCCAGCAGCGGCTCATCGTCCTGAATCTCTTCTCCGCCAGTGGCCCCTTCGTCGCCCCGCTCTCCGGCAAGAACCGAGTGGTCGTCAGCGCCAGCCGCGGCGGCGAAAAGAACTACTCCCGCCTCGGCGAAAAGCTCGCGAACTCCCTCGGCTCCGCGGATGCCGACCTCGATCTCGATGGCTCGCTCTCCCTGTTAGAAGCCATCCTCCACGCCTCCGCCGCGGCCAAGGCCTTCTACGACGATGCCCAGCGCGTCGTCGCCGAGCACGCCGTGATCGATGACAATGGCGATGGCCGCGGCACCGGCACCGACAAGTTCAAGGGTCTGCGCGCCGATGGAGCCGCGCCCGATGGAGCCCTGTCCCGCGAGATTTATTTCCTCGGCGACAGCGCCGACCCGCTCACGCCCGAGGCCCGCGAAGAACGAACCAAGCTGGAATCCGAGATCGAAGCGCTGCGCCAGCGGAAGAAGGACGTGGCGGAAGATGACTACTACGCCGAGTTGGAACCGCTGATGCGCCGGATGGCCAAGCTCTACGGCAAGTAGCCCACCGGCTCACAACCGCGGATCGAAGACAAAGCGCTCCGCCTTGCTCACCTTCAGCTTCGTAGCCTGCGGATGACGAGGATTGAACAACAGATTCCTCTCCCGCGGAACAACCACGCTTGGCAGCACAAGCCCGACCGCACGCTCCTTGGCCAGCCACGCGGCCCCATAGCGCCTCGCCGTCACGGACGAAGGTTGGTCACGCCAGCCATCCGGCAAGGCACGTGCCGGCTCGACCCACTCGTCCGGCACGTCCACCGGAATGACCCGCCACTCCAAGGCAAGCGCCTCCCTTGGGGCATGCACGAGGATCTCCAGTGCCGCCAAGGCCCGCGACTCCGCCAGATAGATCGCCGCGATACCGGGTGGATTCCACCGCCCCCCGTAAAGACGCGCGCCTTCGCCGTCCATCGCCGTGGCCGCCCAACGCTCCTGCACGATCCGGAACCAGAGCGCCATCTCAGTTAAGAAAACACGCCGTGTTCAATGCGTCCAAGTAGCGCCTCCACTTCCCGGGCCCCGACCTCGGTGTCCGCAAAATCCAGCGGGCTCTCCCCGTGGAAAGCAATCGCCGGGGCAGACAGCCACCTCCGCGCCGAGTCCGCACTATCGAAAACCGCCTCCGCCCGGTTCAGCAGCCGCGCATAGCGCACCAGCCGGTCCGAGGCCGCGCGATCCAGCGTGCCACCCGTCTTGCGCCGGTGCAGCGTGGCCCGCGACATCCCGAGCAGTCCGGCCAGCCGTTCCTCGGTGAGCCCGAGCATTTCGCGCAGCGTGTGGAACTCGGTCATGGGCAGCCCGTCCCGCACCTTGTCGATCATGTAGGCGGCTTCCGGTTCGCGGAGCACGGAGCCCTTGGAGCGCTCATCTATCTCCTCCGCGTAGGCGATTTGCTCCGGCGGGGGCGGCGGTGCTGGCGCCCCCTTGCCCTTTTTCAGCGCATCACGATAGCTGACCTTCCGTCTCATATGAAGTACCCTATTCCTTCATTTGCCCCATCACAAGCATTTACCCCCCTCCCGCATTTCCCTTTCGGTGCCGTCCCATTCCCCTTGCGCCGCGGCGTGTGCCCCGTAGCCTCGCGGCACCATGCTCGCGCGTCTCGTTTTCCCGCTCGCCTTGCTTGTGGCAGGTCCAGTCCTCGCCCAAACGGCAGCCCCGATCCCGATGACCCCGCCCGGGGCTCCCTCGGACATCTACCGCTCGGTCGTCCGGATCGAGGCCGCGGCCCAGGTCCCGGACTACCAGACGCCGTGGAATAGCGGCCGCTTCGGCGGCGGCATCGGCACCGGCTTCGTCATCGGGAAGAACCAGTTCCTCACCAATGCCCACGTCGTTTCCAATGCCCGCCGCCTGCTGATCACCATCCACGGCAGCCCGCGGAAATACCCGGCGAAGGTGAAGCACATCGCCCATGACTGCGACCTCGCCCTTCTTGAAGTGGAGGACTTCTCCGATTTCGCGAAGTTTCCGGTATTCTCCCTCGGCGAGGTGCCCCAGCTCGAAAGCCAGGTCCGCGTGATCGGCTACCCCATCGGCGGCGAGCGCCTGTCGGTCACCCGCGGCGTCGTCTCGCGCATCGACTTCTCCTCCTACTCCCACTCGCGCGCCGACCAGCACCTCATCGTGCAGATCGATGCCGCCATCAATCCCGGCAACTCCGGCGGCCCGGTGGTGCAGGAGGGCAAAGTCGTCGGCGTCGCCTTCCAAGGCCTGCGCCAGGCGGACAATACCGGCTACATCATTCCCACGCCCGTCATCCGCCGCTTCCTCAAGGACATCGAGGACGGCCACTACGACCACTACGTGGACCTCGGCGTCTCCACCTTCCCGCTCTACAATCCCGCCATGCGCCAGGCGCTGAAGCTGAAGGACGATGGCAATGGCGTGCTAGTCACCGACGTCACCCCCACCGGCTCCTGCGACGGCGTGCTCAAACCCGGCGACGTGCTCGTCTCCATCGACGGCCACGAAGTCGACAGCGCCGGCCAGATCCTGCTCGATGGCGAGAAGGTCGACCTCAACGAAGTCGTCGAGCGCAAGTTCGCCGGTGACAAGGTCGCCCTGCGCTGGCTCAGCGAAGGCACCTGGAATGACAAGGACGTCGAGCTCAAGCCGCTGCCACCGGCGCGCATGTATGCCATCCAGTATGAAAAGAAGCCGCGCTACACCGTCTTCGCCGGACTCGTTTTCCAACCGCTCGACACCAATCTCTTCGCCACCACCAAGCTCGACGACGTCAACGTCCGCCGCCTCTACAGCGACTACGTGCCAAAGGGCATCTTCACCGAGCGCCAGGACGTCGTGCTTCTCACGCGCATCGAGAGCGATCCCGTGAATAGCCAGCTCGGCGGCTTCACCGGCAAGGCTGTGGACAAGATCAACGGCACCGTGGTCAAGAGCCTCAAGCACGCCCACGAGCTCCTCAATCCCGCCACGCCGCCTGAGTTCTTCGTCATCGAGCTGTTCGGCTCGCCGCGGCCCGTCGTTCTCCCCGGCAATGCCATCGCCGCCGCCAACAAGCGGGTGAGCGAAACCTACGCCATCGATCAACTTTCCAATCTCGAAGAGTGAATCCCGCCATGCGTCCTCACCTGTTGCTCCCGCTCTTGCTCCTTTCCGCCTGCGATCGCCCGCAGGCTCCGGTCGCATCCGCTGCTCCTGCGCCCGCCCCGGTGCTTCCCGGTCCGGTCCCGGCTCCGAACCCCGACGAGATTTTGTCCTCGGTCATCCGCATCAACACGACCCAACAGTCGTGGGACCAAGCCGAGCCGTGGCAAAAGAACACCCCGGGCAAGCGCCGCGCGCTCGGGGCCATCGTCGGCAACAGTCTCGTGCTCACCACCGCGGAAATGGCGGTCGATGCCACGTTGATCGAACTCGAGTCCCCCGATGGCAAACGGCTGGCCACCGCGAAGACCATGGCTGTCGACTACGAAGCGAACCTCGCTCTGTTAGGTCTCGCCTCGGAAAGCGACGCCAAGTTCTTCGAAGGCACCAAGCCCCTCGAAATTGCCGCACCGCCGAAGCCCGGCGACCTGGTCGATATCCTGCAGGTCGAGGAGAATGGCACCCCGCTCATCACCAGCGGCGGCATCCAGAGCATCGACGTCGTCTCGAATTTCCTGCCCGGCCAATTCTTCCTCACCTACGAGGTGAAGGCCTCGATGCAAAGCGCCGCCAGCAGCTTCTCGCTGCCCGTGCTGCGCGACGGCAAGCTCGCCGGCATCCTGAGCAGCTACGACGCCAAGGACCAGATCAGCGACGTCACCGCCACCGATCTCGTCGCCCGCTTCGTGAAAGAAGGAGCGGACGGCGACTACGCCGGCTTCCCCTCGCTCGGCATTTCCATCAGCCGCACGGAGGACCCGAACTTCCGCCTCTTCCTGAAGCTCCCCGATGACGGCGGCGGACTCTACGTTTCGAAGGTCCGCGCCGGTGGTGCCGCCGATAAAGCCGGCCTCAAGAAGGGCGACGTGATCCTTACCATCGACGGCCACGACATCGATCGCCTCGGCTACTTCAAGGACCCGCATTATGGTCGCCTCTACTGGAGCCACCTCGTCCGCGGGGCGAAGGCCAGTGGCGACAAGGTCGGCCTCACAGTCCAACGCGATGGCAAGCCGCTCGAAATCGCCGCCGTGCTCGACCGCCGCGACGAAGCCGACCAACTCGTGCCCGGGTATTCCTTTGGCAAGGCCCCGTCCTTCCTCGTCAAGGGCGGCCTCATCTTCCAGGAGCTCACCCGCCCGCTGCTCGAGTCCTTCGGCAACGAATGGCAGTCCCGCGCCCCGCTCAACCTGCTGGACGTCTTCGAAAATCCCGAGAAATACGAATCCCGCGGCCGTCGCATTGTCTTCCTCTCCAATGTGATCCCCACCCCCGCCACAGTCGGCTACGAGCCTCTCCAGAGCATGATCGTAACCAAGGTCAACGGCAAGGACATCAAGGACATGAAGACCCTCGTCGAGGCCTTCAAGACCCCGGCCGCCGATGGCTTGCACTCGATCGAATTCGACGAGGAAAAGTTCCACGTTTACCTCGACGAGAGCGTTTCCGACACGGTGGACAAGCAACTCCTCCAACGCGGTCTGCCCCGTCTTTCCCGGGCGGAGGACTGATGGCGGGCGGCGTGATTTTCCTGTAATTTTCCGGTTGTCAAAACCCGGTCGGCCACCCTTAATCCCGCCCCACCTCGCAGGGGAAACAAGGCTCAGTAGCTCAGTCGGTAGAGCAGCGGATTGAAAATCCGCGTGTCGGCGGTTCGATTCCGTCCTGAGCCACTTCCCCTACAGAAAGAAAGGACCGCGGCACATGCCACGGTCCTTTTTCTTTGGCCGGATCGGCTCACCAGCGGCACTCGATACCTGCAAAGACTCCGCGGCCGTCGCCGGGCAGGAACTGGCGTTGGTCGGTGCCATTCGCGTTTTCGATCACGCCGGTGGTGGCGGCGTAGCCTTCGTCGGTGAGGTTCTTGCCCTCGATGAACCATGAGATCCCCTCTTCCACGCGGCGGCCGAATTTGAAGCCGAGGAGGGCATAGGGGTCGGCGGAGAAGGTGTTGCGGTGGTCGATCCATGACTCCACCGGCACCCACTCGAAGGTCGGGCCGGCGTACCAGCCCGACTCGTTCTCCCACATCAACTCGCCGCGGATCAGGTGCTCCGGCAGACCGGCGATCTGGTTGTCACCGTAGGTCGGGTCCTTGTCGAAATGGTAGTCGCCGTAGGTCCACGCAGTGCGGAAGACCAGGCGCTGCGCCGGGTTGTCCTCCCACGCGCAACCTAACAGATCGACCTCGCCCGCCAGCTCCACTCCCTGGTGGATGGTCTGGTCGGCATTGATCGTGCCGGTCGCGCCGATGGCGGCGGGCGGCGGGAGCTGGACGGTCAGCAACTCGTCATCGATCTCGGCGCGATAGACGGAGAGGTCCCAACGCGCGAAGCCCACGGCACCACGCGTGCCGAGTTCGAAGGTGGTCGCTCCCTGCGCTTCGTTCGCGACCACGGCGGTGCCGGATTCGCTGAAAGACGGCGGCTCGTAGCTGCCGCTCACATTGGCATAGACCTGCGTCGTCTTCTCTTCGTCGGCATCCCAGCGCACGCCGATCTTCGGCGAGAGGTTGTCGTAGGTACGATCATGGCTGCTGTTGGCAAGCGTGGGGCCGAAGACGCGACGGGTTTCGCGCTCATTGCGCGAGGCGGCGGCACCCAGCACACCGGTGAAGCCGGCACCGAGCTCGAGCTGGCTTTCGAAAAACGCCTCGAGGTTGGTCGCGGTCTGTTCGTCCTTTTGGAGCAGCGCCGTGCGATGACCGCCTACGTTCGTGTAGTTCGCTGCGTTCGTCTCGCCGCGCAGGAAAAGCAGGCCCGCACGGAATCGTTGCTCGCGCTCGAACAGATCGTCGGTGTTGGTGAAGACGACGCCTAACAGCCCGTCGTTCGACTTCTGGTCGATCACCTGGAAAATCGGATGATCGAGATCCTTGTAGGTCCACGCCGCGATGAAATCGACGGCGCTGTTGCCATTCTCCACCGTGGTCTTGCTCGCGAGCCGGAACAGCTCGAAGTCGCGCTTCTGATCCTGGGTAATGTTCGCCGGTGCGGCCTTTCGCGGATCGAGTTCCAGCTCGGCTTTCGTCAGATTGCCCGGCAGCTCTGAATCGGTGACCACGGAGGTGAGATAGACGCGGGTTTCCACATGATCGGCGATCTGCCAGCCGAAGTTGGCGAAGAGCCGCTGGTTGTCCTGGTCGGCATGATGGCGGAAGCCCTCCTGCGACTGCTGCGAAAGGCTGAAGTACAGATCCTTCGAGCCCTCGCTGAAGCCGCTCGCAAAGCGTGCCCGCAGGTAGCCGAAGGAGCCCGCCTCCAAGCGCGCGGAATAACCCGGCGAGGTCAGGCCGGTGTGGGAAACGTAGTCGATCGCGCCACCCAGCGTCGATGAGCCGTAGGCCAGCGCATTCCCGCCGCGCCAGACATTGATGTACGATGCGGATAGTGGATCGAGCGCCTGGAAGTCGAAGCCGCCGTCGGCCAGATTCAGCGGCACGCCGTCTTGCAAGACGCGGATGCCGCGACCGTGAAAGGTCCGTTGTAGACCAGAGCCACGGATCGAAAGCCGCGCCTCATCCGAGCCGAAACGCGGCTGGGCGAACACCCCGGCAGACAGGGCGAACGTATCGGCCACCGTGCTGGCGCGGCCGGTGAGATAGCGCTCGGCATCGACGACCTCGACGCCGCCGGGAGTTTTCTCAAGGTCAGCTCGGCTGATCTCGGGCGTCGGGACGGTGAGCGAGGGCTTATTCGCCACCGTGGCCTCGACGACCATGGCATCGAGTTGATCAGGCGACTGGGATTGGGCGTGAAGAAGGGAAACGAGCGAGCCGCCGATACCGGCAACCGTGAGGATGGAAGTTTTCAAAATGGATCATGAGTGAAGATGGAAGGCGCGGCAGGACCGGGACGGCACGCGGACACGAGTGTCCCCGGAGGAAATCGTGGCGCGGCGAGTGGGCCTGCCTCTGAGCGTTCTGTTAGAGAAGACGTGCAGCCGTCACCTGGCGCGGTCTGGCTGAAGCCGGGACTACGAACGATGCGACGCGGAGTCCTATCAGGACAAGCACCTTGGCGGCGGCACCGGCGGCGCGTACGTACCGGCTTCAACGGGCAAACTCATGCCCTGAAATGTCACCTCTGGGGTCTCCGTGAACCGCGGTGGCAAGAGTGCCAGCGGCAATGACGACGGGAGCATCTCCTTCAGCAATTTCACCGTCGGCGAAGCCGGCAGCTCCTTCGACTGGCCCTCGGACTTCTTCGCCTCGGCAATCTTGCAGCAAAGGGCGCACGGCTTTTCACCGCTGAAGGTTTCCTTCGCCCCCTTGAGCAAGCCATCCTCCTTCGAGTAGCTGACTAACATACCCGCCCACGCGTAGGTCTGCACCAACGCATACGGCCCGCCTGCCAAGTGAATGCTGGCGAACACGGCGAACAGGAGCTGGAAGAGCTTCTTCAGGGGCGTGAAGAGAGCTAAGGAGGCGAGGCTCCGCCATCAAGGCAAAATCGGGTGCTCCTATTGGCGACACGAAACCGAACAGGCCCGGGAGCGCCGGTCTTCCGACCGGCATGAATGGTCCCCAAAGGCACACACAAATCGAAAAGCCCGCTGGGAGCGCGGAGCCTCTGGCCCGCAGAAGCACCTCACCGCTCCGCTTTCCCTTTTGACTCCGCCCTCGCCTCCCGCGTTGTCACCATCGCGCCTATCGAAAGTCCTCTCACCGCCGGATCACATGCACGCCCTTCTTGCTCCCCGCTGCAAACTCCAGCCGACCATCCCCATCCAGATCCACGGCCAGCACCTGGCAGCCCACCCCCGAGTCATTGTCGATGACCTCCGCCTCCCAGCGAACCCCGTCGCCATCCTTCCGATTGTAGAAAATCACCGCGAGAGCGGGATCCCGCTCGCCAGGATCATTGCCCATGTGCGCCCAGAAGCGCTTGCCGGTGGTGAAGTCCATGCGGCCATCTTTGTCGAAGTCGCCCGCATCCATCGCGTGGAGCTGGCTGAATTGCAGACCGTTCGCACCGGTCTTGCGCTGATCCTCCGGCAGGATCTCATGGGGGGTGAAAGCCACCTTGCCGTCACTACGATGGTTCTCGTACCAAAACAGCCCGTAGCCATGGCCATTGAGGCTGGTGACCATATCGTTGTCGCCATCCTGATCCACATCGAAGACCAGCATCTGCGCGCCACCGGGACCGGCGAATTCCTCCGGATGCCACGTCCACGCTCCGCCCTTCTCCGCCGGTTGCTCAAACCAGCCATCCTTCTCCACGATGTCCATCTTACCATCGCCGCTCAAGTCCCCCGCCCCCAAACCATGCAGATACGGCGTCCCGGTGCGCTTCTCCGAAATCGCGATGAAGGACCACGGCTTGGTTACGTCCGACCAATCGACCTCCGCGTAGCCGAACTTGCCACCCTGCATGCAGACCATCTCGTTCTTCTTGTCGCCGTCGAGATCGAGCCACAGCGGGCTTTCGTGCGCGGCTTCGGTCATCACCCGGTGGGCAGTCCACTCGCCCTCCTTGCCGGGGTTCAGGTAGAGCGTCATGTCCTTGCCGGGGTGGCTGGCCATGAGGATGTCGTTCTTGCCGTCTCCATTCAGGTCCTCCACCCAGCTCAAAAACGAGTCCTCCATGTAGGCACCGATTGGCATCGCCTTGCCCTCGCGATAAGCCTTCGCTTCCTTGAATTCCGGGCCCTTAAACCAGAAGGCACCGGCGACGAGATCCTTCACCTTGTCGCCATCCAGATCCCCCGCGGCCAGGCCTTCGGTGAGGAAATCCCGCGTGAGCACCTGCTTTTTCCATGCCGGTCTCCCGGGGGTATTGGCGACGGACAGGGCGATGGCAAACAGTCCGGCGGGCAAGAGGATGGCGTGGGCTTTCATCGGGATGGATGGAGAGAACGTCGGGAGAACAGCAGGACTTTCGGCGGAGGCCTTGTGGAAAGAGCGGCTTGAAAAGACCATTCGAGCCGGTCTGAAGACCGGCGCTCCCGGCCGACCTCCGTGCAGCATCACTTCTCCTCTTCCGCCTCCGCCTCGGCAAGCTTCGGTGGGAAAGCTATGAAAAGTCATAGCACGCCGTGGCGCTGAACACCTGCGGACTTGAAAGCCCCGCCGGGACCGTGTCGTTTGGGAGGAACCCCATGAACCGCACCCTGCTCCTCGCCGGCGCCGCCATCGCCTTTCCCGCCTTCGCCAAGGAAGCCCCGCCCCTGCCAGCCGAACTTTCCGCCTACGTGCTGGACCCCGCGCCGGAGCCGGCCGGCCTTCTCTTGAAGAAAGGCGACCGCGTGGCGATCTGCGGCGACTCGATCACCGAGCAAAGGCGCTACTCCGTCATCATGGAGAGCTACCTCACCACCTGCCTGCCGGAACTGGAAATCACCTGCCGCCAGTATGGCTGGAGCGGCGAGCAAGCGCGCGGCTTCCTCGGCCGACTGGAGAGCGATGTACTGCGCTTCAAGCCGACCTTCGCGACCTCCTGCTACGGCATGAATGACTTCCGCTACGTGCCCTACGACGAGGCGATCGCCGCGGAGTATCGCAAGAACGAGACCGCCATGGTGCAGGCGTTCAAGAAGGCCGGCGCCCGCGTGCTGTTAGGCTCGTCTGGCATCATCGATACCGTGCCGCACTGGGTGAAATCAGCCAAGGGTTCCAAGGAAGACCTCAATCTCGCGCTGTCGAAGTTCCGCAATATCGGCATCCAGATCGCCGCGGCGGAGAATGTCGCATTCGCCGATGTCTACCGCCCGATGCTGCTCGCGGACAACCACGCGGAGAAGCTCCATGGTCCGGAGTTCATGGTCGCGGGCAAGGATGGCGTGCATCCCGGCTGGGCGGGTCAGGTCGTGATGGCCTACGCCTTCCTGAAGGGCATGGGCATCGATGGTGACCTCGGCACGATCACGCTCGGCCGCTCCGGCAAGGCAACAGCCACCGAAGGCCACAAGATCGTCTCCGACGACGGCGGCAAGATCACGATCAAGAGCACCAAGCTGCCCTTCAGCCCCGGTCCCGGCGACGTGAAGAACGACGACTCGATCCGCGCCGGACTCGCGCTGGTGCCGTTCGATGACGAGCTGAACCGCTTCATCCTGAAGATCGACTTCCCCTCCGCCACGAACTACGACGTGACGTGGGGAGAGACGACCAAGACCTACACCGCGGACCACCTCAAGCAGGGCGTGAACCTGGCGAAGGACTTCGAGAATCATCCGCTGTTGCCCGCCTTCAAGAAGGTCTGGGACGCGGTGGCGGCGAAGCAGGACTACGAGACCCGCCAGATCAAATCGCTGGTTCACGGGCCCGAAGGCGCGGCGGATCTCGATGCGACCTTCGCCCTCACCGAGAAGGTCCGCACCAAGCTCGCGAAGGCGGTCGCCGATGCGAAACAGCCCGCCGAGCACGTGATCACTGTCACGGCGAAGTGAGCGCTTCATCGACAGACGGCGGATCCGTGCCATCGTGCCCGGCATGACTCGACGTGATACCTTCCGTCTGATGGCCGGTGGTCTGGCAATGAGCCAGGTCGCCGCCCAGGAACCCGCCGCTGCGATGATGACCCGCCTCATCCCCTCCTCCGGTGAGAAGCTGCCCGTCATCGGCATGGGCACGTGGCAGACCTTCGACGTCGCGGACCCCGCGCCATTGGAGGAAGTGCTGAAGGTCTTCTCCGAACTCGGCGGCAAGCTACTGGATTCCTCGCCGATGTATGGCAAGTCCGAGCAAGTCGCGGGCGATCTGATCGGGAAGCTTGGTTTGCGGGACAAGCTCTTCATTGCCACCAAGGTGTGGACCAAGGGCGAGGCGGAGGGCATCGCGCAGATGGATGCCTCGATGAAGAAGCTGCGCGCCAAGCCGATCGACTTGATGCAGGTGCACAATCTCCTCGATGTCGGGGCACATCTCGACACCTTGCGCGGGTGGAAGAAGGACGGCCTCGTCCGCTATCTCGGCATCACCCACTACACGGCCAGCCAACATGAAGCGGTCGCGAAGCTGGTTGCTTCCGAGACGCTCGATTTCCTGCAGATCAACTACTCGCTCGGCGAGCGTGAGGCGGAGGACAAGCTGCTTCCGCTCGCCAAGGATCGAGGTGTCGCGGTCATCGCGAATCGTCCCTTCGCGGGCGGCGAGTTGTTCAAGAAACTCCGCGAGAAACCGCTGCCCGGTTGGGCGAAGGAGATCGACTGCGAAAGCTGGGCGCAGGTGATGCTGAAGTTCGTGGTCTCCCACCCCGCCATGACCTGCGCGATCCCGGCCACGTCAAAGGTGGCACACCTCCGCGACAACATGAAGGCCGGCATTGGCACGATGCCGGACGAAGCGATGCGGAAGCGGATCGCGGCGGAGGTCACCTGAGCGCTCCGCCCGATAAAGCCGAAGGCCCTCGGACTGCTGCGATTTTTTCGCAGCTCTCGAATGAATCTAACGGCCGGCCACTCGCAAAAGGATTGAGGCGATCCCGGAGGATCGCCTCATCGCACCAAAGCACCCAGCCGCACCCTCCACTCAAAAGCTGCGAACAATCGCAGCAGTCCGAGGGCGGCGCAGCGGCCACAACTTGGTGCCGCCTATAGGCCTCACCCCATCGCCTTCTCCATCAGCGCATTCATCCGCTTGACCGTCTCGCGCGCATCATCGAGCAATCCCGCAGCAATCAGGGCGTTGTCGAAAAGCTGGCCGGCCACGAGCTTCGCCAGCTCCGGATTCGTCTCGCTGGTCTCGGCGAGCTTCTTCACCAGCGGGTGGCGCGGGTTGATCTCCAGCTCGACCTTCACCTCATCCTGGAAGTTCTCGTCCATCGCCTTCATCATCCGGCGCATCTGTGGCGTCATGCCGTCCTGCGGCACCAGCGCGATCACCGGGCTGTCCACGAGGCGCTTGCCGCTGGCGACGCTGGTGACCTTGCCGCCAAGTTCCTCCTTGAGAAACGCGCACAGCTTCTCGGTCGCCTCCGCGCCAAGGGCATCGCCTTCACTCTCGCTGTCATCCAGCTCCAGGCCGGCGTGACTGATCGAGACGAGCTTCTTGCCTTCGAACTCGCCGAGCGACTCGACCACATATTCGTCCACCGGATCGGTGAAGTACACGACCTCCAGACCGCGCGCCTTGAACGCCTCGATATACGGGCTGGTCTCAAGCTGCGCCCGGCTCGCACCGACGATGTAGTAAATCTTGTCCTGACCATCCTTCGCACGGGTGACGTAGTCGGCAAAGCTGGAGAGCTTGCCGTCCTCCGTCATCGAGGACTCGAAGCGCAGCAGCTTCGCGAGGCTTTCCTTGTTCGCATAGTCGGTGGCCACGCCCTCCTTAAAGAAGCGGTCGAACTTCCGGTAGAAGGCCTGGTACTTCTCAGGGTCCGCCTCGGCTTCTTTCTCGAACATCTTCACCATGCGCTTGGAGATCACGCTGCCGAGCTTCCGCACCAACGCGCTGTCCTGCATGGTCTCGCGCGAAATATTCAGCGGCAGGTCGGCGCTATCGATCACGCCCTTCAGGAATCGCATCCACTCCGGCAGCAGGCCCTTCGGCGCGGGATCAATGAGCACCTTCTTGCAATACAGCGCCACGGCCGGCTCGGTCTTCTGCATGCCCCAGCGCTCCATGTTTTCATCGGGCACGAAGATCAGCGCATTGATCGCCAGCGGTGCATCCGCAGTGAAATGCAGGCGGTAGGCGGGATCATTGTAGGCGTGGCAGGCGAACTCGAAGAAGGCCTTGTATTCCGCCTCCGTGATGTCGGCCTTGTTCTTCAGCCACAGTGCCTCGACCTTGTTGACGCGCTCGCCATTCAGGAGAATCGGGAAGCCGACGAAATTGCTGTAACGCTCGATGAGGTGCTTAACCCGAGCCTCCTCGGCATACTCGGCGTGCTCCTCCTTCAGGTGAAGCACGAGCTTCACGCCGCGCTCAAGTCCGCTTGCTTCCTCGATCGAGTAGCCGCTGACGCCGTCGCTGGTCCACAGCAGGTCCTCGCCATTCTCGCGCCACGAGCGGGTGAAAACCTCCACCTTGTCCGCGACCATGAAGGCCGAGTAGAAGCCCACGCCGAACTGGCCGATCATGTTCGCCGGGGAGTTCCCGCTTTCCTTCATCGCGGTGAGGAAGGCCTTGGTGCCCGAGTGGGCGATGGTGCCCAGATTCTCCACCAGCTCGCCGCGGGTCATGCCGATGCCGCGGTCGGCGATCGTCACGGTGCGGGCCTCGGTGTCGGTGGTGATGTGGATCTCCAGCGGCAGCGCGGCATCGTGGATGTCCTTCTCCGTGCCCTGGAGATGGCGCAGCTTCTCCATCGAGTCCGAGGCATTCGACACCAGTTCGCGGAGGAAAATCTCGCGGTCGGTGTAGAGCGAGTGGACGACGAGGTCGAGGAGCTGCTTGATTTCAGCTTGGAAGGAGTGCGTTTCGAGAGTGGCTTCGCTCATTGGGAGAGTGGTTTGGGGCCGCGAAAATAGCGGGCGAATCCCGCCTGTCAAAGGGCGAGAGCGACCGTCGGAGAGACATTTTTCGACCGCGACTGGACGCGAATGGACGTCAGTTTCCAGAACCCAGCTCACGAACTTCCCGGTCGATCACGGGCACCCCACCCGAAATCCTCATTTTCCCAAGCTCTCATTCGCGTTCATTGGCGTCCATTCGCGGTTTCCCACCCGCATAAATTCTTTTGTGGTGCCATCACGCATCCTTGCTTTGGTGCAGGCGAAGCGCCTAAAAAATCGGGAAACCCGGAATAGCCATGTCAGAAAACCCGCCCCGCCGCCCCCGCATCCTCGTCGTCACCCCGGAGATCACCTACCTGCCGGAGGGGATGGGAAACCTCGCCCAGCGCATGTGCGCGAAGGCTGGCGGCCTCGCCGACGTCTCAGCCTCGCTGGTCAAGGCCCTCTACGACCAAGGCGCCGACGTCCACGTCGCGCTGCCAAATTACCGCCGGATGTTCCACCAGGATGTCGCCAGCGTCTTCGACAATGAGTTCCAGAAAGTCAGCAGCGCCCTGCCGGAGCAGCGCATTCACCTCGCCCAAGACCGCGTCTTTTACCACCGCTCCAGCGTCTATGGCGCGGAGAATCACCTGATCGCCCTGGCCTTCCAGCGCGAGGTGATCAACCACACGCTTCCGCAGGTGCGGCCGGACTTGATCCACTGCAATGACTGGATGACCGGCCTCATCCCCGCGGTGGCGAAGCAATACGGGATCAAATCGCTCTTCACCGTCCACAACATCCATTCCGAGCACCTCGCTCTCGCCCAGATCGAGGACCGCGGAATCGATGCCGCCGCATTCTGGCAGCACTGCTACTTCCGCCGCGCGCCATGGAACTACGAGGAAAGCCGCGCCAACAATCCCGTGGACCTGCTGACTACCGGCATCCTCTCCGCCGACCACGTGAACACCGTCAGCCCGACCTTCCTCGAGGAGATCGTCCACGGCAGCCACCACTTCATCCCGGATGCGATCCGCAACCAGCTCCGGGACAAGTATCGCGACGGCCGCGCCACCGGCATCCTGAATGCACCCGACCCGGTCTTCGACCCCGCGTCCGACCCCTACCTGAAGAGCCACTTCACAGCGGCTACCCATGCCGAGGGTAAGCGCCTGAACAAGCTGGAACTCCAGGAGCGGCTCGGCCTGATGGGCGATCCGGATGTGCCGCTGTTCTTCTGGCCCTCGCGCCTCGATCCCGTGCAGAAGGGCTGCCAACTCCTCGGCGAGATCCTTCACGACATCGTCACCCGCCATCGCCTCCAGATCGCGATTGTCGCCAGCGGAGCCTACAAGAACCACTTCCACGACATCGTGAACCGGCATCGCTTCCACGATCGCGTGGCGGTGCGGGACTTCGATGAAGGGATCTCGCACCTCGGCTACGCGGCCAGCGATTTCATCTTCATGCCCTCGTCCTTCGAGCCCTGCGGCCTGCCCCAGATGATCGCGCCGAAGTATGGCAGCCTGACCCTCGCCCACGACACCGGCGGCCTGCACGACACCGTCGATCCCTTCAATGCCGAAGCTGATAGCGGCAATGGCTTCCTCTTCCAGCACTTCAATGGCGACGGCCTGCGCTGGGCGGTGAATGAGGCGATGACCTTCTACCACGGCGGCGCCGAGCACCGCGCCCATCACCTCGCCCGCATCATGAAGGAATCCGCAGCCCGCTTCAATCACGAGGCCACCGCCGCGGCCTACATCAAGCGCTACGAACAGATGCTGGAGACCGAGGTGACGGCGTGAAGGTGGGAGCGCGCCCCCGCTGGGAACGCGGAGCCTCCGTCCCGCAGAAGCGAGCTTTCAGGCGGACATCCACGCACGAGCCCGTGTGGAGATTCGAAGCATATTCTTTGTCCCAATGGGACGACTCATAAAAGCCCGGCACAGAGTGCCGGGTAGCATGCCCAAGGCCATCGCGTCACAACGTGACGCCTTATGCTTCTGGCGGCGGGTTGGTGAGCAACCGGCTCACATAGGCATCGATGAGCCGTCCGCTCTCTCCGATCCCGCCAACCTAAACGGGCGCATCCTCCGACCTGATCATGCTCAGCGATGGCTTGGTCTGACAGGGTGCGATGGGGGTGGTTCATTAGACTGCCGGACCATGGTCAGCGGCGGAAGAAGGCAAGTGCTCACGCCCGAATCGGGATGCCGAGTGATCCGGCGATACGCTGCAGCCGCGGGAGGAAATGTTCGTTCGAGTCCGAAAGCGCTTCAGCCATCTTCGCTTCCGCCTCTGAGGGCAACCCCGCGAGATGAAAGGCGGCGGCCGCCTTGAAGTAGGTCTTCTCTTTCTCGAACTCTCTCGCCAATCCCTCGAAGGAATCCATCCTCTCCAACCATGGCATTCCATGATCCGCAAGCTCGGCAAATAGCTCGTCCGCCAAAGTATCGGGCGGCATCAACGGCGTGACCTTCCACCAGTGGTCTTGTCCCCCCGGACGGAGTTGGCCGATCCGTGCACGGGGCGAGCAGTCATACTCCTTGAGCTTCCCTTTCAATGGGCTCTCGCCGAGTGCCTGGCGGAGTTCCTCTACGAACACCCCGAGATTCAAAGTGACTCTTGCGTCGTCGGCGGTATTCCAACTTGAGAGCTGGAGGTTGATCACCTGAGGCCACTTCGATGCCCTCACCCAGGTGCTGCCGTCTTTGCGGAAACCCAGGCCTTTCAGGTGCAGTGCGTGCAGCGCCGAGATGGCTTCCTTGATGACGTTCTGAGCGGTAGGCATGATTCTCACGAGAATCAGCACCGTACGCCCAAGGGCAAGTAAGGATCTCCGGTCAATCGAGATTACGAATGCCTGTCGCTGGAAGCTTCACCAAAACCGATGATCCCCCCAAAACTCACGATGACCGCCTGACGTCGTTTCATGCCACACTCCGTGATAACGCCTATGAACCTCAGCTTCACGTTGCCCCTGGAATGGGTTAGAGAATCCGCGGACCGCCAGCCCTCGCCACAACCGCCGAGGCCCGGCCCCGACACTGCGCTCCCCTTCCCCCCACCCGCCATGAGCAGCCGCCTCCAATTCACCGCCGACGACGGCGCCTGCCTCCACTACAAGACCTGGAACGTGCAGGGAGCCACCCGCGCACTCGTGCTGATTCACCGCGGCCACGAGCACGCCGATCGCTGGGACCCGGTGATCCCGTCGCTGGAAATGCCGGACACCGCGATCTACGCGTGGGAGGCCCGCGGCCATGGGCAATCCGAAGGACGACGCGGCCACGCGACCGGCTTCATGCAGTATGTGCGTGATCTGGATACCTTCTTCCGCCACTTGCAGGCGGCCCACGGCCTGACCCCGGAGCGCACCGTGGTGGTCGCGCATAGCGTGGGCGCGGTCATCGCCGCGGCATGGGTGCATGATTTCGCTCCGCGGATCGCCGGGTTGGTGCTGGCAACGCCGGCCTTCCACGTGAACCTGATCGTGCCCGGCGCGCTCACGAACATCCGCCTGCTGCAAAAGCTCAAGCCCGACGCCACGATCAAGAGCTACGTCCGCGGCCCATGGCTCACGCGGGATTCGCAGGCGGCCGCGACCTACGATGCCGACACCGCGATCTCGAAGGACATCTCCGCCAAGATCCTAGTCGAGCTCTTCGACACCGGCAAGCGGGTCATCGCCGACGCCGCAGTGATGGACCGGCCGCTGCTGCTCTTCTCCGCCGGTGCCGACCGGGTGGTGAAGCGGGGCGCGATCGACACCTTCTACGAGACTTATGGTAGCGAGCAAAAGGTCCACCTCACGCTGAAGGACGCCCGCCACGCGATCTTCCACGACCTCTGCCGCGAGGAAGTCACCGGCGCGATCCGGCGCTTTGCGGATCGATGCTTTGAGAAGGCCACGCCGCCGCAGTTGGAAGCAGACCTATCCCATCCGGTCACGAATGCGGAATACGCGGCGCTGCAGAGGCCGCGGCCGTCGCCCTCGCTCGGCGGGCTGTCGTTCTCAGCGCAGCGCGCCCTGTTAGGCAGCCTCGGCAAGCTCAGCAAGGGCATCCGCATCGGTCACGCCACCGGCTTCGACTCCGGCGAATCGCTCGACTACGTTTATGAGAATCAGGCGCGCGGAGGCCTCGGCATCGGCAAGCTCATCGACCGAGGCTACCTCGACGCCATCGGCTGGCGCGGCATCCGCCAACGCCGCCAGTGCCTCAACCAAGCGCTGCGCTTCGCCCTCGCGAAGGTCCGCGAAGATCGACTGCCACTGGAACTGATGGACATCGCCGGCGGCGCGGGACGCTACCTGTTAGACATCCTCGACGACCCCGAAGCCGGCCCCGGCCTGCATGTGCTGTGCCGGGACTGGAGCCAGTCCGCGCTTGAGACCGGCCGTGCCGCGGCCAGTGCGCGCCTGTTGAAAAACCGCATCGACCATGTCCGCGCCGATGCCTTCGATGAAAGTTCGCTCGCCAGCGTCGAGCCCAAGCCCTCGGTGGCTGTGGTCTCCGGCCTCTATGAACTCTTCCCGGAGAATGACCGGCTCCAGCTTTCGCTGCGCGGCCTCCACTCCGCAGTGGCCCCCGGTGGCTGGCTGATCTACACCGGCCAACCGTGGCACCCGCAGGTGGAAATGATCGCCCGCACGCTGACCAACCGCGACGGCCGCTTCTGGGTGATGCGCCGCCGACCGCAGGGAGAAATGGACGCGCTGGTCGAGGCCGCGGGTTTCCGCAAGGAGAAGCAATGGATCGATGACTTCGGCATCTTCACCGTGAGCATCGCCCGCCGACCATGAATCGCTCACCTCGTGAATCCGGCCTGCTGTGGCCCGCGCTGTGGCGACTGGCGCTGGCAGGCGGGATGTTCATACTGGTCTATGGCTTCTGCAATACCTTCACCTCCACGCGCCCCAATGTCGGCACGTGGTTCTGGGAATGGGAGCGCCACATCCCCTTCGTGAAGGAAATGGTGATCCCCTACTGGTCGCTGGATCTCTTCTTTGTCGGCGCGTTCTTCGTGTGCTCTAGCAAGGCGGAACTGAACCTGCTGACCAAGCGGCTGCTTGCGGTCGTCGTGGCGAGCGGGCTCTGCTTCCTGCTCTTCCCGCTGAAGATGGGCTTCGACCGGCCCGTGCCCTCCGGCTGGACCGCCCCGCTCTTCCACGCGCTGTATGCGAATGACATGCCCTTCAATCTCGCGCCGTCGCTGCACATCAGCCTGCGATCGCTGGTGTGGTTCGTCTATGGCGCGCATCTAACAGGCCTGACGCGGAAGATCACCAAGGTCTGGTTCATGCTGATCAGCCTCTCCACGCTGCTCGTCTGGCAGCACCACGTCATCGACGTGGCCACCGGCTTCATGATGGGTTGGTTGATCGCCGCGTTGATCCCGGACCCGCGTTTCAAGACCCAGCGGACACCATCGCCCAAGCTTGCGCTCCGCTACGGGGCCGGCGCGCTTGCCTGTGCAGCGTTGGCATTCCTGTGGTTCGGCTTTGCCTGGCCGGCACTGTCGCTAGCCATCGTTTCGATCGCCTACACCACCGGTTTGTCGCGGGTGTTAGGAAAGGAGAATGGCACGCTCTCGCCCGCTGCCGAGTGGTGCCTCATGCCGGTGCTGCTGGTGGCAGGGATCTATCAGCGGCGGTGGCTGCGGCGTGAGCCAGCATGGTGCGAGATCGCACCGGGGGTCATGTTCGGGCGAAAGCTGACCGGCCGCGAGGCGAAGGGCCTGCTCGCCGGGGGGCCACTGGCGGTGCTCGACCTGACCGCGGAGTCGAATGCCCCGACGGTCTTCCGCGAACAAGCCCTCTACCGTAGCCTGCCACTGCTGGATCTGGTGAAACCGGCGGACGCGGACATCGCGAAAGCCATCGCCTTCATCCGCGAGCAGCAACCGCAGCGGCGGGTGTATGTCCACTGCCAACTCGGCTTGCAGCGCTCCGCCCTGATCATCGCCCACTGGCTCTTGGAAAGCGGCGGAGCTGGAGACATCGACGGAGCGAAGGCCCTCGTCCGCACCCGCTTGCCGGAGGCCATCCTCTCACGCTGACAGACTCTCACGCATCGAGTGAAAGTGTAAGTAGTCCCGGCTTTAGCCGGACTGAACGAGGATAGCGCCTGCATCTCCAGTGCCCGGCTGAAGCCATCAGGGACCGTTCAGCGGGCCAGCGGCCCGCGCTCCCAGCGGAGCGGGGCCGTTCTGTCACGAGGACGGACATTGCCGCCGCACCGCCGGGACGCTATGGAGTGAGCCAGCCATGAAACGCCGCCACTTCCTCGGCACCGCCACCGCCCTGCTGCCAGGTGCATCGTTGTCCCTCGCCGCCGACGAGCAAACCCAAGCTCAAGCGCAAGCCCCGCTACTCCGCTTCGGCCTGATTGCCGATGCCCAATACGCGGACGCCGATGCTGAAGGCGAGCGCCACTACCGGGCCACGCCGGAAAAGCTGAAGCGCGCGGTGGAGACGATCCGCGCCGCGAAGCCCGCCTTCACCTTGCATCTCGGCGACTTCATCGACCGCGATTTCAAGTCCTTCGATACAATGCTGCCGCTGATCAATGAGCTCGGCCATCCAGTATATCACCTGCTGGGCAACCACGACTACACCGTGGCGGACGGCGACAAGGCCCGGGTGGTCGCCACGCTCGGCATGCCGCACGACTACTATACCTTTCGTAGTGGCAACATCCGCATCGTGATGCTGGATACGAATTCCATCTCAACCTACAAGAACCCAAAGGATTCACCCGCCACGGCAGCCGCGGCGGCGCAACTGAAAGCCGCCGAAGCCAGCGGCAGTCCCGGTGCGAAGCCATGGAATGGCGGTGTCTCTGATCCCCAACTCGAATGGCTCGACCGCGAGCTCGCCGCCGCCGACTTTGCGAAGGAGCACGTGATCGTCTGCGGCCATCACCCGCTACTCCCCGCGGACATGCACCAGCTCTGGAACTTCGAGGCGGTGCTCGCCGTGCTCGACCGGCATCCGTCCGTGGTCGCATGGTTCAATGGCCACAACCACGCCGGCGACTTCGTCGAGCGCAATGGCCGGCCGTACCTGACCTTCCGCTCGATGCTCCATCATCCGGAGAACACGGCGTTCTCCATCATCGATGTCCACGCCGACCGCATCGTCGTGACCGGTCACGGTCGGGAGATCACGCGGACGCTCGAGATCTAGCATTTGCCACGTAGCGGAGCGGCTGCGCCGCTCCGACTGGGGGCGGACCGCAACGGCGAAGCGATCGCTTTCGGCCCCTGCGGCCCGCACCCCGCCGGAAGGAAGCAGTCCTTCCGCTACTTAGCGAAAAGACTCGGGAAAGGCCGCCCCGCGCTCCCGTGCGGGACGACCTCCCCCATTGTCCCTCCGGACGGGTACCATGAGAAATCATCAGAGCTCGACCTTGAGGCGAGCGAAGAGCTTGCCGCCCGGCGGCATCGGGAAGCTAACGGTCCACACTTGCCCGCCGGGGCTTTCCTCCGTGGTGATGGTCACACCATCCTCGCCATCGGCTGCGACCAATGGCAGATCCAGGCTCGTCCCGTACTCAATCACGGGCTCGACCGAAGACGCGCCGGCATTGCGCTCGAAGACGAAGAGGAAACGGTCACCCGAAACGGAACCGGACGGTTCGCCAGGCGGCGGACCCGCGACCAGGGGATCGCCATCCAGGAAGAACTCCAGCGCATTGGCAAAGCCATCGGAATCAGGGTCGGCTTCGGCAAGCTCGTCCCCTTCGTTCTCCCAATCGAACGCCGACGCCCAGGTGGCATAGGGAGACACGCCGGGGGTGACCGCGATCTTGTTCCCCTCATAGGCATAGTCGATGGTATAACCGTCACCACCCTCGATGCCTGCGAAGTCACCACCACTACGAGTCCCGTAGCTCGCGATGATGTAGGGCTCCGTCAATGGCGGACCATCCGGAAGCTCGATCAAAAGAGTCGCGCCTTCCACATTCAGGTCGCCCGTCACCGCGAGCAAGTCGCCATCGGCGGCCGTGAGTTCGATCGCCAGCGTGCCACTCACCGAGACATCCTCCTCGACGGTGAGCGTGCCAACCCCGTGGCCCGGCGCAATGGTCCCTTGCGCCGTCACCGATCCGCCGATCGTGCCCGCACCAGCAAGCGTGCCGCCGGCCGCCACGGTCACATCGGAATCCGTGAGTTCACCATCGATGTAAAGTGTCCCACCCTCCACCACGGTGGTGCCGGTGTAGAAACCCGTTCCCTCGTAGGTCAGCGAGCCCACACCCCTCTTGGTCAAGCCGCCGCCACCATCGAGCAAGTCCACGGCAAATCCGATGTCCAGTTGAGTGAAACCCGAGTTCAACTCGGGAGTCGTATCAATGATCACCCCGCCATCCTCGATCGTCACGCTGTCCAGGCCGCTGATGAAATCGGCATCGTTGGACCGGGCGGTTAGCGTGCCGCCATTGAAAATCATCGCCGCGGTGCCGGTGCTGTCGCCCTTCACGATGCGACTCGCGGAAAGCGTGCCGCCATTGTGCACGAAGGTCGCACTGGCGGAGTCCGCATGGCCCATCACCAGCGTGGCCAGCGTCGCGATCGAGTTGCTGCCACTCAGCGTCCAGGTGGCAGTGGCGGTGCCACTTTCACCGAGATAGGTGTCGCGCTCCCGGTTGACGAAGTAACCTCCGGTTTGTTCGATGGCCCCGGTGCTGCCGTTCCCCCGGCCGATGGCTACATGGGTGCCCGGCATGGTTGGCAGCTTGCTGAAGGAACCATTACCGCTGATCTTGAAGGTCCCACTGGCGCCTTCCCCGCCTACGATGAACCAGTCATGCGCATTCGCCGCAGACTGGCCCGTGAAGTCGTAGATCCCGGTGGCGCCGGTCCCGCTGCCGATCTGCCACGAGGTCATGCACATGATGAAGCCGGAGAATTGGACGAACTCGCCATTGCTGCCATTCCCTTCACCGATGATCGTGGCCCCGGCACCGGAGCGATTGATGAAGCCATTGTAAAAGGTGAAGAGCCCGCTACCTCCGGCGGTGCCGACGGTCATCGCGCCACTGGCCACGAGCTGCCCATTGTCCAGGTCGAACTTGCCGAGCCCTCCGGACTGCTGGCCGATGGTGAAGGCTCCCGAGTTCGTAAGCGACTGCCCGGGCGTCACGCCGAAGCTACCCTCCGGCACGCTGAGCGAACCCACCGTGCGCCCGTCGGTGAGCCATACGGTGCCGCCGTTGGAGACGATGGCGGTGTCACCACCGCCGGGTAACACGCCGCCGGTCCAGTTGGCGGTGTCGTTGTAATCACCTTCCCCCCCCGACCACGAAATGCTCGCGGCATGGAGGGGAGTGGCGAGGAGGATCGCCGTCGCCAGAGCTTGGATTGGGCGACGGGTGACGGGGGTCGAAGTGAAGCGGGTTTGAACGGGGATCGAAGGCAACCTATTTTTCACGATCGCCCGATATCCGCCTGCCACGACGATCACCACCCGGATGGGACGAAGCGGCTTCGCCCCGTGACGAAAGCGCCATCGACAGACTCAGCCTGCACCCAGCCGTTCCTGCAGATCGCGCAGCGGGCTGGTCATGTCCACGCGCGCGCCGGACTTCAGGATCACGCAATAGCTTCCCGCCCCCATCGGCTGCACCTCACGCAGTCGGGACAGGTTGATGATCGCCGAGCGGCTCACGCGCATGAAGCCATACGGCTCCAGCCGGTCGGTCATCGCCGCCATGGTCTCGCGTACGATGTGCCGCTCGGTACCGCAGTGGAGCACCAGGTAATTCCCCGCTGCCTCGACATGATCAATCTCTCCGGCGCGGACGAAGATGATGCGCTCCGGCGACTTCACCAGCACCCGCGGGCCGCCATCGATGGTGTGCAGGTGCGACTTCAACTGCGCCAGCCCCCCATCCGACCCCGAGGCCAGCCGCTCGCGGGCACGCTCGATGGCCTCCTTGAAGCGAGCTGCCTTGAAGGGCTTCAGCAGGTAATCCACCGCGCTCACTTCAAATGCGCGCACCGCGTGGGTATCATACGCCGTGGTGAAGATCACCGCCGGCGCGGGATCGGCGGGCAGTTCCTCCAGCACATCGAAGCCACTCAGCCGTGGCATCTGGATGTCCAAGAAGAGCAGCTCCGGCCGCAACTCCACACACATAGCGAGCGCGCCCTCTCCATCGGCTGCCTCCCCGGCGATCTCGATGTCTGGCTCGCAGGCTAACAGACTGCGGACCCGTTCGCGGGCCAGCTCTTCATCGTCCACGATCAGACAGCGGAACTTTTTCATGTCAGGTCATGGTGTGAAAGAGTGTGCGGGGAGCTGGATGATCATGCGGACGCCGCCACCCGGCGGCTCCTCGGAGCGGAAAGCGTGCCGACCGGGATAGAGCGCGGCGAGTCGCTCGCGGATGCTGGCCAGCCCGATGCCGCTCCCACTGCCGGAGCTGCCCGATGAATGACCGAGGCCTACGCCATCGTCCTCGATGAGGATGGTCAGCATCTCGCCCTCCACCGTGGTGGAGATGCGCACGCTGCCGCCCGCGCCGCGTGGCTCGATGCCGTGGTGAATCGCATTCTCCACCAGCGGCTGCACCAGTAGCGCGGGCACCAGCAGTCCGAGCGTGTCGCGGCTGATCTCGCGTTCCACCTTCAGCCGCTCGCCGAAGCGCATCCGCTGCAGATCGAGATAGCGGTCGATGAAATGCAGCTCCTCGCGTAACGGGATCTCCGCCTGGCGTTCACCATCAAGCGCGATGCGCAGCAGCTCGCTGAGCGAGGTGATCATCTCCTCCGCCCGCTCCGGATCCTTGCGGGTGAGCATGGCGATGCCATTGAGCGTGTTGAAAAGAAAGTGCGGCTGGAGCTGGGCTTGCAAGGCGCGGGCACGGGCCATTGCGTGGCTAGAGTCGAGCAGCGCCGCGCGTTCATTCTCCTGCCGCGCCTTGCGCAGGAAGATCCCGGCATGCGCGGCCACCAGCAGCGCAAGAAACGCAAAGCTATCTAACAAAACCATCGACCTCGCCTGCGACTTGAGCAGACCGCCTAGCGCCGCCTCCGAACGAGTGGCGATCACCGACCACTTCGCCTCGATGCGCTGCTTCATTTCCTCCCGCGTGAAGATCATGCCCGGCAATTTCCGCGGATCGACTTCCGGCGGTAGGCCGAAGGCCTCGGGCAATTCCGTCTGCGGATTGCGGCCGATCTCGCGCGCCAGCGGGATGCCGAATTCCCCGCCCGGGGTCTTGTCGAAGCCCGGCGGGAACCACGTTTCCACTGCGGGCATCGGAGCCAGGATCGGCTGCCTCCGCGCCGCACGGTCCTGAAAGGCGGCACTCACCCCGATGAAAAGCGCACCCGCTGTTAGAAGCAGCGCGGCATTCCGCCACTTCGCCACACCGAAGAGCGGAAACCGGAACGCGAACCACAACACATACGGCGACAGGATCAGCCACGGCACCCACGGCAGCAGTTGCTGATTCAGCAACAGCCTCGACGCGGACGAATCGAGCGCGCCACCGGCCCCCATCTCGACGAAGACGACGCGGCTCTCCGGCTCGCGAAGCGCAAACCACCACAGCACCGCTGCGGCAAGCACGGTCCACGCCGCGAAGAACGCGCCCGGCAGCCACCGTGGCAGGAGGAAGCCGGTGCGTGATGAAGACAGGGTCATCGGCGCTGTCATCATGAGGGATCACCGTTCAGCGGCAGCGTGCATTGGGACGAACTAGCCGCCAACGGGGATGAAGGCACCAAAAATCGGGATGGAGAGATCACTCCCGCCATCCTTCCGACGCCTCAATGGCCATCAGGAACCCGCGCAATGAATCCACGACCGGGAACTCGCCAATCTCGTGGTCGTGGAAGAACACGCCGCGCCCCGGCTGCTTGGGATCGAAAAGATACCGGTTACCGCAACCGTCATTCGCGATTGCGACATAGGACTCGCATCCCGGCCAAGCTTCCCGCGGGGACTCGCCGTCAATTGCCTCGAAGGAATCGATATCCCACTCGCCCGATTCGAGCCGGAGCGTCGCACTCTTCTCGAGCAAAGGCTGACGGTAAAAGGCCTTTAGCTCGGCAGGTAGTTCCACTCCGAAATGAGCTTCCATCGCAGCGAAATCAGGCGCGGCCAGCCGCTCCCGATAGCGGGCTACCGCCAGTTCGTCGCGCCGCTTCCTGAACGGTGCGCGCATACGTCGCACCAACCAGATGAGGCCGATGGCAGGAATGGCCAGCACCGCCATTAGGATAACGACTTCGAAATCGGACACGACGGCTAGAAAGACAGCGACGCTCTAGCAGGAAATCTGTCGGGAATCCACGACCAAACACGGCCTCCACCCTACCTCATCGGAGGATCGACGCGGGGGCCCGATTTAACCAACGTAGTGGGATGAAACCGATGCTCCTCGCCTTGCTCCTGCCGGTCATCGCTTTCGCAGAACCCGAGCTGCGCCAGGGCCGCTTTCACACGCCGGAGCAGGCGAAGGCGGAAATGGATGCTCGTTGGCAGGACTACGGCACTCGCGAGGGCTGGGAGAAGCGGGCAGCGGCAATTCGGCAGGGCATCCTCGAAGGCACCGGGCTTTGGCCGCTGCCGGAAGCACGGAAGCCACCGGTGGTGATCCGCCATTCCGAGCAGATGCAAGCCGGCTACACCGTGGAAAACGTGACGCTCGAAACCGCGCCCGGCTTCTACCTCTGCGGGAATCTTTACCTGCCAGAGGCGCAGGAAAGGATGCCGGTGGTGCTCTGCACGCATGGCCACGGCTCGATGAAGGACGCGCTGGCCCGTGGCCGCTTCCATGAGTCGATGCAGAAGCGCTGCGGTGCCTTGGCGAAGATGGGTTGCGCGGTTTTCGCGTATGACATGATCGGCTACGGCGAGTCCGCTGTCGCGGGGTGGAAGCACGGCGTGAGCGGCCAGGAGCTGCGCCTGCAATTGTGGAACTCGATGCGCGCGCTCGATTTCATGCTCTCGCTGCCCGGCGCGGACGCCACGCGGGTGGCGGTGACCGGCGAGTCCGGCGGCGGCACCCAGGCCTTCCTCCTCGCCGCGGTGGACGACCGCGTGACGGCATCGATCCCCTGCGTGCAGGTGTCGTCGTGGTTTTATGGCGGCTGCGCGTGCGAAAGCGGCCTGCCGATCCACGTGCGGCCCGATCATGTGGCGAACAACGCAGAGATCGCCGCAGTCATCGCGCCGAAGCCGCTGCTGGTGATCTCGGATGGCAAGGACTGGACGCAGCACGTGCCCAAGCTGGAGCTGCCGCACTTGCAGCGAATCTACGGACTCTTCGGCAAAGAGGATGCCGTGGAGAACGCGCACTTCGCGGACGAAGGGCATGACTACGGCCCATCGAAGCGCACCGCGATGTATCGCTTCGTGGGAAAGTCCTTCTCGCTCGATGCGGCGAAGGCGGATGAGGCAAGCGTAGTGGCTCTTCCCGGGGCATCGCTGCGGGCCTTCGACGGAACGCACCCGCGCCCCGAGACCGAAGTGCCGGCGAATTCGGAGGCGAAGCTCTACTAGGTCAATCGGAGGCGAATCGGGCGACCTACTGCGGGTCCTCCATGAATCGCCCGACGAGCCAAACGATCGCCAAGGCAACGACAATGGCCGCGTCAGCGGCAAACTCGCAATCAGGAGGATCAGGCAGCGGGAACACGGGGACGGCTTTTACCCGGGAGCGCGGCAGGTTTCAAATCCCGTTAGGTGAAGGGAGAGGGAGAGGTGAAATCCACGCGCCTTCAAGACCCCAAGGCATCGTTGCCAGGACCGGTGCCCGCGTCGCCGCCTCCCCTAGGTCTGGTCGAGGATGTAGGCCACGGCCTCGCCGATACATGCGCCCACGGCCTGTTTGCCGTATTTGTCTCCCTTGATGTGGTAGATGAGCTCCCTGTAAGGGAGGATGGGTGGGTGGGCGAAAACCCGGACGTCCGAGCCGGTCAGCCTGAAATACAGCGAGTATTTCAGCGAATCCTTGTACAACCGCACCACCAATTGCGGACGCGCGCCCTCGTCAAGTTGGGGGGCGTCGCCCTCCTTTTCGACGGAATACCCCAGGCGAATCTTGTGCTCGCTGAGGATCTTCTTCGCCTCCTCCAATTCCTTGGCGATTTCGCCGGAACTTTCCGCCAGGAACTTTTCGACGGTCGCCTTTCGTTGTGCCTCGGCTCCCTCGTCGGTTCGCGGGCGGACTTGCTTGGGCTCGGCGAGAGCCTTTCTCACAGCATCTACGATGCCCGTAGTAGTAGTGGCAGGTTGGGGTTCCGCGATTAGCGGCTGCAAAAAGCAGAGGCAAAGAACCGCTAATGGAAGGCCGCTTCCTAGTGCACGTCGGACGGCACTTCGGTTGCTTAACACCGCGACGATAATCGCTGGCCCGCAGCGACTCGCAAGCCGGAAAATTGTAACAGGGGCAAATGAACCGGTTCACGGCGACGACGATCGATTGCGGACTTACGCAGTGATCGGGAGTTCAATGAAGGAACAGGTAATTTCGCTCCCGATGGCAAAGCGGTGGCATTGCGCAGGACCGATCTTTCTGTTGGATTGGTACCCGTGCATCACCGGCCGCTCCATCGGTCCCGGCTCGTCTGGTTCGGCGTGTTGGGATTCGTCTTCATCGCATGGGCATGGATGGACTCCGCATGGCGCGCAACCGACCTGGCGTATTGTCACGACACCCGGCAGATCGGAATCGCACAACACGGGGGAGAGTGGGTAATCTACCACACGCAGACGCCGTCGAATCGATCATGGCCGGGGCGCTACGTCACGTCATCGCGCACGGCGTCTTCTCCACCATCCGGGGAGACGCCGCGGATCGGGCGGCTGAGCCTTCCACGGTTCGTGAGTCCCATGATCGAGGATCGTTTGTTGAATGCGGAGAAGCCCTCGCTTGGGAAAATTCACCACTTCAGCATCGGCATTGCCCATTGGTTTCTGCCCCTCCTCCTTGTTCTCCCGTGGGCCGCCTTCCTCGCATGGCGTTCGCAGCGCTTGAAGCGGCTAACAGAAGCCAAGCCATGACGCCGCGCCCCTGCTACCGCTGGAAGACCTTTTGGCTCGGGCTGTTCGTCGCCAGCTTCCTCGGGTGGGCCTGGTGGGATAGCAACTCTCACGAAACCGTCGCGTTTCGCTCGGGCTGGACCCGCACGACCTATCTCTACAGCGCGACTGGCGAGACCATCTTCGCGAGAGGATGCACGATCGAGTTCGGGGTTATGGGCAATGCATGGGGATTCTCGCACAACGAACTACCGGTCTTGCCGCCGTTCTGGGAACTCGGCGACGGCGTCAGCGGCTTCAAGGTTCCTGATCCCCTCGTCTTCTTTTCCTTTCTCGGCCTATGGGCCGGCTGGCTGGTGGCGATGGCGCCGCCTGCAAAGGCTTCCCTACTGATCCTTCGGGGATGAACAGAAAGGTCGTGGGGCATCTGCCGATAAGAAATTTCCTATTTTACCCGGGTTAATTTGAAACGCCTCGTGCGCCCCTATTCCTCGCCCGGCAGCGATGAATCGATCAAGCAGGACGGAGTGGGCGCCTAAAGCCCTTCTTCTTTTCTGGAAGGATTCCCCATTTTAGATCGTTACGGGCGAGCGAATCCGGCTTAATGCCGCATCTTTCAATAATGAAACAGGTTTTAATTACCCGATTGAATCACCGTTTCCATGATGCGGGGGCTACTTTCGCCCTGCTGCTGGCGGCACTGTCCACCTGTCCGGCCGCGGCTGATCGCGTCCCCTCCTACGGCCTGGATATCCGCCCGATCCTGTCCAATGCCTGCTTCAAGTGCCACGGGCCGGACGATGAGGACCGCAAGGGCGGGCCGAAGGGCAGCGGCGGCTTGCGGCTGGATACCGAGGAAGGCGCGCGGGCGAGCCTGGGCGGCCGCGCGGCGGTGGTGCCGGGCCATGCCAAAGACAGCGAGCTGATGGCGCGGATCATCTCGACCGACGAAGACGAGGTGATGCCGCCGCGGAAATCCGGGAGCCCGCTGACCCCCGACGAAGTGAAATTGATCGAGGCATGGATCAACAGCGGCGCGAAGTACACCAAGCACTGGTCCTACGTCCCGCCGGTCGCGGTGACACCGCCACGCACGGATTTGCATCCCATCGATGCCTTCGTCCGGGACCGGCTGAAGCAGGAAGGCCTGCAGCCGCAGCCGGAAGCCGACCGTGCCACGCTCGCACGACGCTTGTCCTTCGACCTCACCGGTCTGCCGCCTTCGCCGGAGGTGGTCGATGCCTTCGTGAAGGATACCGCCGCCGGTGCCTACGAGCGGCTCGTCGACCAGTTGCTGGCCTCGCCGGCGTATGGCGAGCACTGGGCGCGGCAGTGGCTGGACCTCGCCCGCTACGCCGACTCCGCGGGCTACGCGGATGACCCGGCACGCTCGATCTGGGGCTATCGCGACTATGTGATCCGCTCGTTCAATGAGAACAAGCGCTTCGACCAGTTCACGCTCGAACAGATCGCCGGCGACCTGTTGCCGGAGCCGACCGAGGAGCAGCGGATCGCCACCGCCTTTCATCGCAATACGATGACCAACAGCGAAGGCGGCACCAACGACGAGGAATTCCGCAACGCCGCCGTCGTCGACCGGGTGAACACCACGATGGCCGTCTGGATGGGCACGTCGATGGCCTGCGCCCAGTGCCACACGCACAAGTATGACCCGATCACGCAGGCCGAGTATTTCCGGATGTTCGCCTTCCTGAACAACACGGCCGATGCCGACCTCCGGGACGAGGCCCCGCTGCTCAGCTTCTTCCCCGAGGAACAGAAGGCAAAGCGCCAGACGCTCGAAGCCAGCCTCGCCGAGGTGGAAGCCAGGTTCACGAAGCCCTCCCCTCCGCTGCAGGCCGCCGCCGACCAGTGGGCGAGCCGGTTTCCACCATCGCTCGAGTGGCAGACGCTGAAGCCGCATGCGCTGACTTCGCAATCCGGCCTCGCGATGACGCAGGAGAAGGACGGCATCATCGCGGTCGCCGCCGGTGCCACCAAGGACAGCTACGTCATCGAGGTGCCAGCCACCGGCGCAGGGACTCTAACAGCTCTCCGGCTGGAAGCACTGCCGCACGAGACGCTGCCGAACAAGGGCCCCGGGCACGCGGCGGGGAATTTCGTGGTCACCGGCATCAAGGCGGAAGTGAAGCCGCCCCGGGGCGCGAAGGAACCGCAGGTGCGCTACGTCCGCATCGAACTGCCGGGCAAGGACAAGCTGCTCCAACTCGCCGAAGTGCAGGTCTTCAGCAAGGGCGTGAATGTGGCACCGCAAGGCAGCGCCACCCAGAAGTCCACCTACGCCGATGCCGCCGCCGCACGGGCCAATGACGGCAACACGGCGGGCGAATACGCGAAGGGCTCGGTCGCCCACACCGCGGAGCGCACCGCGGATCCGTGGTGGGAAGTGGATCTGAAATCCGACCAGCCGGTCAGCCGGATCGTCGTGTGGAACCGCAGCGAAGCCCCGGAGCGCCTCGCGGGATTCCGCATCGTCGCTCTGGATGCGCAACGCCAGCCTGTCTGGGAGAAGTCGGGCAATGCCGCGGCGGCGGAGGTTCCCTTTGGCCTCGATGGCACGCGTGAAATCCCGTTTGCCGGAGCCGCGGCGGATTTCGTGCAGGCTGACTTCAACGAAGCCCGCGTGATCGCCGGTAGCACGATCGCGAAGCCGCGCGGCTCGCAGGCAGGCTGGGCGATCGGAGGGGGCCAAGGCGTGGCCCACTCGCTGGTTCTTGCCACCGCGCGTCCGGTCGAGATTCCCGCCGGGTCGATGCTGCGGATCACGATCGAGCAGCAGTCCGCCTTCGCCCAACACACGCTGGGCCGCTTCCGCCTGAGCATGACCCGCAGTCCGGAGGCCGCACGTCTCACCGAGATCCCGAGCGAACTGGCGGGCATCCTCGCGCTCCCGGCCGCGCAACGCGATGCCGCCCAGAAGGCACGCGTCACGAATTACTACCTGCGCGAACTCGCTCCGGAAATGGCGGCCGACCGCGAGGCTTTGGCCGGATTCAAGAAGCAGCTCGCCTCCCTCCAGCCAAGCACCGTGCCGATCCTCCGCGAACTCCCGGAAGGCAAGCGGCGGAAGACGCACTTGCAGATCCGCGGCAACTACTTGAACCACGGCGACGAGCTGACTGAGGGCGTGCCGATGGCGCTTTTCCCGCTGCCGGAAGGTGGACCGCGCAACCGCCTGACGCTCGCCCGCTGGCTGGTCGATCCCGCCAATCCGCTGACCGCCCGGGTCATCGCGAACCGCTTCTGGGAGTCGCTGTTCGGCCTCGGCATCGTGAGAACCAGCGAGGAATTCGGAGCGCAGGGCGATGCGCCGACGCATCCGGAATTGCTCGATTGGCTCGCGGTCGATCTCGTCCGCGGCGGCTGGGACATCAAGCGCTTCATCCGGCTAATCGTGACTTCGGAGACCTACCGGCAGTCGTCGAAGATCGCATCTGGCATGGCCGAGCGCGATCCCGAAAACCGGCTGCTCGCCCGCGGGCCGCGGGTCCGCCTGACGGCCGAGATGGTGAGGGACCAGGCGCTGGCGACCAGCGGGCTGCTCTCGCCGGAAATGTATGGCCCATCGGTGCGGCCGGTCCGGCCCGCGCTGGGGCTGTCGGCGGCCTTTGGTGGCGGTCTCGATTGGCAAACCAGCACCGGGGGCGACCAGCACCGGCGCGCGCTTTACACCGAGTGGCGCCGGACCAGCCCCTATCCCTCGATGGCCACCTTCGACGCGCCGAGCCGCGAGATTTGCACGCTGCGACGCGACCGCTCGAACACACCGCTGCAGGCACTGGTGCTGCTGAATGACCCGGTCTATGTCGAGGCCGCCCAAGCGCTCGCCCGCCGGCTGATGGCCACGGCTTCCGCGCCGGAGGACGTGATCCGCGAGGGCTTCCGCCGGGTGCTGTCGCGTGTGCCATCGGGCACGGAGCTGAAGCGATTGTTAGAGCTGCGCCAGGAGCTGCTGGCGGACTACCGGAAGGATCCCAAGAAGGCCGCCGAAATGGCGACCGTCCCGATCGGCCCGCTGCCAGCCGGTGCCGATGCGAACGAACTCGCGGCATGGACCGCGGTGGCCGGTGTCCTCCTCAATCTCGACGAAACCCTGCTGAAACGGTGACGCCCATGAACCCACGATTCGAACAACTCCAGAACCGGACCCGCCGCCATTTCTTGCGCGATGCCGGGCAGTTCAGCCTCGGGGCGATCGCGATGCAGGCGCTCGCCCAAGGCAGCGCGCCCTCCGCCAGCGACAACCCGCTCGACCCGCGGCCAGCGCCAAATGTCCCGAAGGTGAAGCGCGTGATCTACCTGCACATGTCAGGCGGGCCGCCGCACCTCGACCTCTTTGACTACAAGCCGGAGTTGGTGAAGCGCGATGGACAGGACGCGCCCGATCAATTCGTGAAAGGCAAGACCTTCGCCTTCACCAACGGCACGCCGAAGCTGATGGGCACGCCGCGCACCTTCACCCAGCACGGTGATGCCGGGATCTGGATGTCCGACGCGATCCCAAATTTCCACGGGATCGCCAACGAGATGTGCGTGATCAAGTCGATGTACACCGACCAGTTCAATCACGCGCCGGCGGAGCTGCTGCTCTACACCGGCTCGCCGCGCCAGGGCCGGCCGTCGATGGGATCGTGGGTGACCTACGGCCTCGGCTCGGAGAACTCGAACCTGCCGGGCTTCGTGGTGCTGATCAGCAGCGGCGTCCAGCCGAGCGGCGGCCAGAGCTGCTGGGGCACCGGCTTCATCCCCTCGGTCTTCCAAGGCGTGCAATGCCGCTCGAAGGGCGACCCCGTGCTCTACGTCGGCGATCCTCCGGGGATGGACCGCGGGCTGCGCCGCAAGACGCTGGATGCCCTGCGTGATCTCAACCAGGAGCAAGCCAGTGAACTCGGCCACCCGGAAACCGCCACCCGCATCGCCCAGTACGAACTCGCCTTCCGCATGCAGGCCAGCGTGCCGGAGGTCATGGACATCTCGCGCGAATCGAAGGCGACGCTCGAGGCCTACGGGGCAGTGCCCGGCGACTCGAGCTTCGCGAACAACTGCCTGCTCGGCCGCCGCTTGCTCGAACAAGGGGTGCGCTTCGTCCACCTCTTCGACTGGGGCTGGGACTTCCACGGCACCAATGGCAACGAGGACATCCGCGGCGGTCTAACAGAGAAGATGAAGCGCACCGACAAGCCCGTGGCCGCCTTGATCCGCGACCTCAAGCAGCGCGGCCTGCTCGAAGACACGCTGATCGTGTGGGGCGGTGAATTCGGCCGCACGCCCTTCCGCGAAGGCCGCACCAGCGGCAGCGCCATCCTCGGCCGCGACCACTTCCCGGATGCCTTCACGATCTTCCTCGCCGGCGGCGGCGTGAAGGGCGGCTTCACCTACGGCGAAACCGACGAGCTCGGCTTCAGCGTGACCGCCGACAAGGTCCACATCCACGACCTCCAGGCGACCATCCTCCACCTGTTAGGCCTCGATCACGAGCGCCTCACCTACCGCTTCCAAGGTCGCGACTTCCGCCTCACCGACGTCCACGGCGAGGTGATCAAGAAGATCCTGACGTGAGGGTTTTCGCGGGGGTCTAGGCGACGGCGTCCGGTCATTTCAACTCGTCCGCGATCAGCTTCGCCCAAGCCTCGTAGCCGCCAGCGGCGAGGTGGGTCTTGTCGCCGGCCATGACACCGGGCTTGAACTCTCCCTTGTCATCGAGCAGCGCGGGGGCGAGGTCGCGCAGGACGATCTTCTCGCCTCCGCGGCTGCGGGCTTTCACCGCCTCGGCCAGTCGCTTGTTGACTTCGGCGATGACGGCGCGGCCGGGATGCCCGGGAGTCCAGCGCGGGAAAATTTCCATCAGCACGATCTTCGTGGCGGGACACTTCGCGCGCACGCGGTCGCACACGGCGAGCACGCCTTCGGCGATTTCGGCGGGCGAGCAGGGACCGGCGTTGTTCGTGGGCGTGGTGTTGTTGGTGCCGATGTTGACCACGACCGTCTTGGGCTGGATGCCGTCGAGTTCGCCGTGGTCGAGTCGCCAGAGGACATTCTGCGTGCGGTCCCAACCGAAGCCGCAGTTGAGCACGCGGTGGCCGGCGAAGGCCTTGGCCGCGATGGCCTCGCCCGTGCGCCGCTGGGGCGACAGCCCGGTTTCCGGTACGCCACCCCAGGCGTGGGTGAGGGAATCGCCGACGAATACGAGGTCTGGATTGATCGCCTTCTGTTCACGGACGATCGCCTCATGGCGACCGTTCCAGTCATAGCCGTCTTCTTCCAGCTTCGGGACTGGAGCCAGCACGGGGTTGGCGCGGCGCGGCGCGGGCCCGGCGAGGAGTGAGGAAACCGCGCAGACAAGGATAGCGGTGAAGATGCCTTTCATGATGGGATGAGAAGCGAGAATGCAGGGGACGGCGTTTACGTCTGGGCAGCGGATGCCGGCTTTATGGCGAAGGTCACTTCGCGCTTTCGAGCGGAGTCACGTCCACAATCGGTGTCCACACCGCTCTCAATCTTAGAAAGGCAAAGGCCGGTAACCCTTGAGTTACCGGCCTCTATTGAAGTGGCGGGAGTAGGATTTGAACCTACGACCTTCAGGTTATGAGACGGGAGTGATCCATTACCCTATAAAGGATTGCTGATCCGCATGCCCAAGTGCATGCCCAAACCGCTTGATTCCGTGTCCAACAATGCCACGGTGGCCCGGCATGCGCGACAAGCCGAAGCGTCCCAAAAAACCGCCGGTCCGGCAAATCAAGACTGCTGCGGACAAGATTCATGTCCGGGAGATCGAGGCAACCGAGCGGGGCCGGCGGGTGAAGTTCTATCGAGTGGAGGGCTACCTGCCAGACGGCACCCGACTACGCCTACGCTTCAAGACGCTGGCCGAGGCAGAAGGCGAGTTGGCAACCCGTCGGGTGAAGGTGACAAACGCCAAGACGGAGCTGAACACGATCAACACCCCGCTGTCGGCGGATCAGGTGCGGGACGCCGAGGGAGCGCTGAACCGGCTCAAGGGGCGCTACACGCTTGCGGAGACGGTTGAGTATTTCCTGCGCCACTATGCCGAGCCCGAGGACGCTAAGCCCCTACAGGAGGCGCTGAGTGCTTTCCTGGATGCACGTGAGCGGGCCGGTGTCCGGGCTCGTTCCATCGCCCAGCTCAAGGCCACAGTAAAGGCGTTCGTCACTTGGTTCACCCTCGATCAACTCCCGGTCGAGTTTGCGTCTGACCTTCGGTTGGCGAAGGCCAGCGTCGATCCGGGCAAGAAAAGCTCCCCGCGCGCCTTGCTGGCCGAGTTGGAGAAGAGAAATCCTGACTTCCCTCGCCCAGCCGTTCACTCGGTGACGACGGCAGACATCGTCCGCTTCCTCCAATCGATCCGCACGAAGGACGGAGCAGCGACGGCCAGCCGGAAGACGTGGAACAACTACCGCGCTGACCTTCACGCCTTCTTCTCGTGGACTTGTGACCGGCAACGGCGCTGGATCCGGGACAACCCGGTTGCGGGGGTGGATAAGTTCAAGGACGGCCGCGGCGTGCCGACGTGCCTCTCGGTAAAACAGACGCAGGCGCTGATGGCCTACGTGAGAGACTACGAAGGTGGAAAGGTGGCGCCCTTCTTCGCGCTGGCCCTCTTCGCTGGTCTGCGTACCGGGCCGAACGGAGAACTCTACAAGCTGGCCCGTCACAAGGACCGGCCGCAGCTGATCGACCTCAAGCATGGTGTGATCCACGTACAGCCGGAGATTTCCAAGACGCATCAGTACCGACAGGTGATCATCCGCCCGAACCTCATGGCTTGGCTGAAGGACTTCACCGGGGAGATCCTACCGAAGAATCACGACCGGATGATCAAGGACGTTCGCGCGAAATTCCAGCTCGGCCACGACGTGTTGCGACACACGTTCTTCTCGATGCACGTTGCTACTTTCAAGTCGGTCGGAGAGGCGGCCATCGAAGGCGGCAACACTGAATCGGTAGTGAAGCGACATTACCTTAACCTTGCCGGGTACAAGGACGGCGCAGCATTCTGGAAAATCGGACTGCTACCCGGTGCCGGGAAGAAGCCGCGTGTCCGATAGAGCATCAGCGAGTCCGGCAACGGCAGGGGCAGCCCCTTCGCGATGCGTTCCTCGTTGGGCATGTCGATCTTCCGCGCTTCGACCGACGCCACGATAATGCGCGCCATGGCCTTTCCGATGCGCTTATTGACATAAGATGGCCAATTTAGTGAGTTCGGACGCCACCCTCGAGGCCTGCCCGTCTCAGTAGTGCTGGTTTGCCCGTGGATCCTGCCGTTTGATGCCAGCCATTTGTGCAGGCCGGCCTCTTCTTCAACTTCCTCCCCGAGGTCCTCATCCCAGTAGACCTCCGCCTCCTTGAGGAACGCCTTGCAGAGATTGCCCACGACGTTCAGGTCGAGGAGCTCGTCCACCAGCGGGAGTTTCTCAGCGAGGATCTGCAGGGTCTGCTTGTCGCACGCCGGGGTGTAGGCACGCTGCTGCTCCGGCTTCATCTCCAGGACCTTTGCCCAGTCCATGGAGGGCATGCCCTTGGACTTCTGGTTGGTCGATTTGATCGGCGTCATGCCGGAGACATCGAACAGCCACCGGCGCATGTCAGGGGCGCTCCGGATGTTGAAGTCCGGGGAGATGATCAGGTGGTCCAGGACCGCCCTGAACTTCACCACCTGGTCGATGGGGATCTCCGCCTTCAGGCAGGTCCACGCTTGCTCGTGGTGGCCGTCTGCGATCAGAGCGACCACGTCCTTGGTGATGGCCATGGCCTGCGCCACCTTCATCACGCCGAGGGCCTCGATCAGCTTCGCCATCAGGCGTTGCTTGGCATCCTTGAAGACCTTCTGCCGGAACTCCCGGTCCAGCTCCCGCTTCGCGAAGTTGAACAGCTCGCGGAGTTCGTCCATGAGCGGGATGTCCATCGGTAGCCCCACCTCCGAGAAGGTGTAGAACACGTCGGTCACGAACGGTCCGAAGATCGTGTCGTAGTAGTGCTCCAGCTTCTGGAAGTTCATCTGCTTCCGGATCATCGGCACCGCCCGGAAGACGGCGAGGACGTCTCGGCAGGCATACGGGATCAGGATGTTGTCGGGGATGTAGCCGTAGCCGTCCTCGCACAGCTTCTTGTTGGCCTTCTTCCAGAGGATCAGCTCGATGTCGTAGCGCCCCAGGGTGGTGTACTTCATCGAGATGCCGCGCTCCAACTTCAGCTCGCTGGCCTCGTCGATGGTCTGCTGCGCGAACTCGGTGTCCATGTAGCACTTGTGCAGGACATCGAGGCCCAGCCAGTGCTGCATCCACAGGGCGTCCGCGACGTAGTGGTGACCGACGTATTTGACGTTCTGCCGGTTGAGCAGGGGCTGGAGGATGCGGCCCACCGCGGCGTACTGCGCCCGCTTCATCATCAGGGGCCAGTCGGGGTGGCTCATGAAATTCTCAAGCACCCCGTGCTCGGCGTCCATGAAGCGCATCGCCTCCTCCTCGATCAGGTCATTTTCCTCGTCGCCGAACTCAAAGGCCCAGCAGTTCTGCTCGTCCCGGAAGCGGATGTAGATGGCGTCGCTGTCCGTCCATGCCAGCTGCAGCGATCGTAGGTTCCCGTCGACGTGGGTGTTGCCGTGCCACTCACCGTCCACGCTGAACAGGGAGTGCTCTTCCTCGATCATCTGGGCCACCCAGTCCCGGAGGTCGTCCGAGCTGCGCATGATCTGGATCCTTACCGGGAGGTCCTCGATGTCGGCGACCTCGTTGAGGATGTCCAGCTTGCGCTTTACCGCCACCAGGTCGACCCGGAAGCCCTCGTAGAGCTCCGGCTTCATCAGGAGCTCCGTGGGGGAGCGCATGACGTAGATGTGGGCGTTGGCCTTGGTGGACCAGAACCATCCGCCGGTGGCGTCGTCGAAGCCGATCTTCGTGTCGGAGAGCTGGTCGAAGGCGGGCTTGCCGAGGCAGACCACAATCTTCGGCTTGGCCCGTTTGATTTCGTCCAGGAGGATCGGCATCCCCCACTTCAGGACCTTGGTCGCCGGCTTGCTCCGCATCGCGCGGGGCAGGAGCCACTTCACCACCGAGGTGTAGTAGCACTTCCGGATGTCGATCCCGGCCCGGCCGCAGACGTCCTTGAACATGTCCCCGATCGGTCCCCGCAGGTATTCCGCATCCTGCTTGAACTTCATGCCGTACATCGACTGGTAGCCCTCCGAGGCTTCCTCCTCCTGCACGGAGGTGGCGATGAACATGATCTCCGTGGGGAGGTCGTTCATCGGGGGCTTGCCGGCGACGTAGAGCACGTTGTCCCGCCGCGCGGTGGCGGTCAGCGTTTTCGGCTGCCGGGCCTCGTCGTCGTAGGGCGCGCAATTCCTCCCTCTGCCGTGTCATTAGAATTTGAAGGACGACCGTTCCTACTATGCCCCGCACACTCTCTCCTCGGCTCTCCGACGGCGTGGTCCGCTCGCTCTACCGGGAGGGAGAGCGGCGGAGAATGCCGACGACCCGCTTGGCCGTCCTGCTCTTGCGGGAACGCTAGGTGCCACCGGCAGCATGTTCACCGTGTTACCTGATCCCCGCCCGCCCGGCCCTCCCGGCAAGGCGGTCGCCTGAATCATCCGTCCCCGGAACAACAACCCTAACAACAACCAGCCATGGCCATTAAACTAATCGCAAACTACAGCAAGCGCCTGGGTCTCCCGGGCTATTCCAGTCACCAGTTCAGCATCGAAATCGAAACCGAACTCGTGACCACCGACGACGTGGCCGCCGAATCGGCCCGCATCTACGAACTGCTCCAGACCAACGTCGACGAGCAGATGAAATCGACCGGATTCGTGCCTCCGACCGGTTACGGGATGGAGGAGAACCCGCCGGAACCCTCCGCCAACGGGCACACCAACGGAACGGACCGCCCCCCTGCCTCAACCGCTTGGAAGTGCACCGCCAAACAGCGCCAGCTTATTGAAAACCTTGTTGCCGAGCATCACCTCGAAAAGAACGTCGTCGAGAATCTCGCCAACGAGCGTTTCGGCAAAGGCGTCCGCCAGCTCAACAAGGTGGAAGCGAGTGGCCTGATTGACGAGCTGCTAGACACCCACGGCGGGGGGCAACGTCTGGCCACCAATGGCAGGCGACCCGCCTACGCCGGGGTCCACGGAAACGGAGGCCGCCGATGATCGCGCTCGCCGATCCACCGCCGTCCCGGACCTCAACGCTACCGGACTACATCAGCCCGTCGGCCGCAAAGAGTTACCTGGCTTGCTCCCTGCGCTTCTACTTCGAGCGCGTGTTGCAGATCAAGAAGGCGACCACCCCGGCGCTTCACCTGGGCAAGTCGGTGCACGAAGCCCTCCAGGCTTTCCACCTGGCTCGCTGGCGCGGAACCGACGACTCGCCCGAGGTGGTCGCCGCAGCCTTCGAGGATTCATTCATCAAGCTCGAACGCAACGAAGGTCCGGTGAAATGGAAAGAGGGCGAGCGAGAGAAGTGCCGGTTTGCCGGTCTTCGCGTGGTCGCCGCCTACCTGGACAGCCCGGAGGCTCCGACGGCGAAACCACGGGCGGTGGAAGTCCCGCTGACCGAGGACATCGCCGGATTGTGCGTGCCGCTCACTGGGACCGTCGACCTGGTCACCGACATCTTCGCCCCCATCGACTTCAAGTCGGCGGCGGCGAAGCCCGATCCCAAGCACGCGGTCTTCGACCATGAGATCCAGCTCGTCGCCTACCAACTCTTGCTGGAAAAGGCCACGGGTGAGAAGCCTCCGTCGCTCGACCTCGTGTTCCTGGTGAAGACCAAAGTGCCGCAGGTCATCCGGGTGTCCTCACCGCCTGCCGACAGCAAGCGGAAGGACCGGGTGATCCGCATGATCGACACTGCCGTCACCAGCATGTCCGAGGGTCGCTTCCATCCCCAGCCCGGAATGACCTGCATGAGTTGCCAATACCGCAACGAGTGCAAACGCTGGCCGGGAAACATGCCCGAAAGGAGGGCCGCGTGAAGCCGCTCCTCCTGTTCTTCGCCATCGCCACGGTGCTGTTGTTCTCCAGTTGCAGCTCCGCTCCCTCGCCCGATCCCGTGTCGGTGGCCGTCACTGACACTGAACCGCTGGGAGAGGGGATCAAAACCCTCGCCTACGCGCTGCTCGGAGCATCCGTCGTCATCACGCTCGGCCGCCTGCTCCGCTAACCCGCCCCAAAAAATGAACCCCAATCCCTACATCGCGGTCTTCGCCGGCATCTCGATCACGGCGCTCAGCCTTCAGATCATTGAAAGCTACTGGCTTCCAATGGCTCTAGGAGTGGGAGTGACCGTCTTGATAGCCCGCTGGGCTCGATAACCCCCAGCCAGCATCGACGAAACACCCGCCCGGTCATCCCGACCCGGCGGGTGTTTCGTTTTCCAGTCCCCTACCAAATTAACAAACCAACCAGCCATCATCATGTCCCAGCAATACAACCTGCCCCTCTTGGAAGCCGTGTGCAGACGCGGCGTCCTGTGCGCCACTTCGATCCGATTCTGGAGGGGCTGCAAACGCCTTAATGCCGAAGACCTCGGCCTCGATCCCGCCCACGTCTCCGACCGGCTGATCCAGCTTGGTCACAAGCGCCTCATCCCGCGCGAGGCCTTGTCTGCATTCTCGCTGATCGAGTCGCGCGCGCATGCCCTCGTTGAAAGTGGTAGCTTTCCCTTCTTGGGAGGCATTGCACGCTTCGTCCCGAACCCCCGGCTCGCCGCCCTGGTCGACGGTCTCGACAAGCTGCGCGACGAGTTCCGCGATGCCACCCTCGACTTCGTGGCTGGTTACGGCCCGCTGCGGGACAGGGCGATGGAGGAATGGCGTGAAGCCGCCCGTCACCTCAATGGAAGCGCCGAGGCCCTGCTCATTACCATCGAACAATCGTTCCCGCCGGCAGGCGACATCGCGAAGCGCTTTGGCTTCGACACCCGGATGTTCCAAGTCGCGGCTCCCGAGAGCCTGCGCCTTGAGGTGTCCGAGTCCATCGATCAGATGGAAATCGCGGACCAGCGCCGCCGCGTCGCGGAGGATGCCGGACGTCGTCTTCAAGCTGATCTTGATGGCTTCATCAGGGAGTCCGTCACCACGCTCCGGGAGGAAACCGCCCGGCTTGCCTCCGACGTGCTCGCCACCATCGACGGCAGCGAGGGCGGCGTCCACCAGCGCACCCTCAACCGGCTCACAACGTTCATCGACAGCTTCCGCACGCTGAACTTCGCCGGCGACCAGCAGTTGGAGACCACCCTCGAACGCTTCCGCGAGCAGCTGCTCACCCGGAGCGCCGAGGACTACCGCAACGACAGCACCGCGATGCAAAGCCTCACCGAGGGCCTGAACCGTCTCCGCGACAACGCGGTGGCGATGGTCCGCACAGAAGGTCGCGACGTGCTCACACGCTTTGGCCAGCTCGGCGGGCGCAAGCTCGCGGTCGCTAGCTGAGCGTCTATCGAATGTGCCCGGCGGGAGTTGTCTCCTGCCGGGCTACCACACCATATTCTGACACACCCATCACCCGCCTCTATCTGGAGGAGCCTCTGGAACCACGGTTTAGCCCACATGGTCTAACGTCGTCCGCAGCCCCGGCAGAAACTTCACTCTCTCCATCGACGATGCCCCATACCCGCCGCACTCCCCGCCGGCCGCTCCGGCACATCATCACGCTGTCGCAGCTTGACCGGGCCAACACGCAGGTCTCCACCGAGATGGCGCGGCACGGCATCTGGTCGGACGAATTGGCCGGAGTGGGGGTGTTCCTGGTTCCCGCTTCGCTAACCTGCTACGGATGGCACGATGGCAGCATCGCCATCCCCAGCATCTCCGGAGCACACCTTCGCGACCTGTGCAACGGCCAGCACACCCGACTGACGGACGTGTTGCGTCACGAGTGGGCGCACGCTGTGGCGGACACCTTCTCCGGATTCGTCGAATCGGACCTTTTCGTCCGTTGCTTTGACGGGGCTTATCAGGACACCAGCCCGGTGGCAAATTACGACCCAAGCCGCCACGTCACCCGCTACGCCGCCGCCAGGCCATGTGAGGACTTCGCCGAAGTCTTCCATTACTACCTTCGACACAGGAGCCGGCTCCCATTGCGGCTGTCGTCGCGGAAGCCGGTCGTGAAGAAGTGGGAGTTCATCCACCGGATGGCCCGCCGCATCGCCGCGGGGAAGTTCAGCTTCTAACCGGCACCCAATCCCCGCGAGAGCCCGCCCGCCGCATGGCAGGCGGGCTTTCTCGAGTCCGCCACTTTTCACACCCGCCTAATCTGAATCACCCGACCAAACATCCTCCGTCCTGACCCGCTTGTATTTCTAACCACCACTTCTCACCCAATCCACCAAAGCCACTACAACGACTCGACAAGCCAAAAAATTTGCGACCCACCGCGCGAAGGGCGGCTCCATGCAAGGAGCCGCCCTTCGCGCGTAATAAACCCTCACTCCAAACACGACTAACAATCAGAAACATCATGTCACACTTCACCACCGTTAAAACCGAGGTTCGTGACCTCGACGCACTCCGCGACGCCTGCACCGAACTCGATGTCGTGCTTGAGTCCGGCATCATGTGCCGCGGCTATGCTGGCATCAACCGGAACTCCCACCATGTGGTGCGGCTAAAAGGCCCCTACGACATCGCTGTCGATCCCTCCGGTGAAGATGGAGGATCCTATGCACTCACCACCGACTGGTGGGGTGGCCACGTGGAACGCGAAGTTGGCGCTGGCTTCGGTCGTCTCCTGCAATCCTACGGAGTGCAGAAAACGATCCGGGAGGCACGCACCCGGGGCCTTCGCTTCAGCCGTCAGATCGAGCCGGACGGCTGCGTCCTGCTTACCTTGGAAGGAGGTTCGTTGTGATCCGTCGCATCTTGGTCCGGGTGTCGCCGACCGGTGATATCCAGGTGGAAGCGGAAGGCTTCCAAGGCAAAGGCTGCGAGGTCGCTACTCGGGAGATCGAGCAGGCGCTTGGCAAACGCACCGGCCGGACGCTCAAGCCCGAACACCGGCACGGCGGCGTCTCCGTCCAGCAGCAACAAACCCTGGGTGAGTCATGAGCACGACACTTCGCTTCGACCAAAAGGGAGGCATCGAGTGCCTTTACACCGAAGAGGTCGATCTTCGTTCGCTCGGGCGACTACATGTCGTCCGGGCGACTGAGATCGCCTTCGATCAGGATGAGCAGCGCTGGGAGGTCCGCTGTGCGGCCTCCGGGAAGCTCCTCCACTCCGATCCCTCCCGCGCAGCCTGTCTCGCGTGGGAGCAAACTCACCTGCAACCCGGCACCCCAGTGCGCGAATCCACCAAATCCAAATCCCGATCCATCATGAAGAAGTCCATCATCGTCATCCTCGTTCTCGCCGCTGTGCTTGCCGCCTGCGGTCCCGACAAAGCCAAGCTCCGTGCCGAACTCCAGTCGATCGACGCGGAGTTGGTCCAGATCCGCTCCGTTGCCGGACAGTACCGGGCTCGCATGAGCGCGGCGGAGTTCGATGCGTTCGTTGGGTCGTTCGCCGCCGGTTACGGTGCCGTGTCCGGCGACTACCAGCTTGCTGGCGACGGCGTCGGCACGGCGGTCGAGTCGGCTCTCCAGTACGACGCTTCCAGCATCTCGCTGGACCAGCTCAAACAACGCCACGAACAGCTCGCGAAGCGGCGCACGGAGATCGTGCCGCAGCTCGACTGAAACCCGTCGGGCACATGCCCCCGGTCCTCACGCGAGGACCGGGGGCTTCCGTTTTCCGATTAAATGAAATCCGCCGGAAGAAATTACATACCATGAATTTGATCACCTACCTCCGTGCCGGTTATCCCGGCCTTGTCCTCGTCACACCGGAAGAAGCACGCGCCGAAGCCGAACTCGCCGCCGCCTGTGCCGAACTCAATCGCCAACTCCACGCCTGGTCGTCCACCGACGGCCTCGTCGATGTGCAATCTGGGCGCGCCACCCCGTGCCCGGATCCGCTGGAAGCTCTCATGCACGTTGAAATGCTCTTCCGCCAGGAAGGCCAACGCTATGTCGTCATGCTACGCGACCTGCAAATGCACCTCGACCAGAACGACCCTATGCTCGTCCGCCGACTGAAGGATCTCCTTCGTCTTGCCAAGGGTGCCGGTCACGCGCTGGTCCCCACCGGTTGCCGCTTCAAACTGCCGCCGGAACTCGAACACGAATTGGCCGTCATCGACCTCGACCTGCCTGACATCACCAAGCTAGGGGACGTGCTCGACGGCATTCTCCGCTCCGCCGACCGATCGACCGTTGAAGAAGGAATCCGCGAAGATGTCCTGCACTCCGCCCTTGGACTCACCACCGTGGAAGCCGAGAACGCCTTCGCACTCTCCCTGATCGAATCCGGCCAGGTCGATCCGAGCTTGGTCGCACGCGAGAAAGCACGCGCCCTGAAACGCGGCGGTCTCGTCGAAGTGATTGAGGCCAGGCCGAACCTCGACGACATCGGCGGGCTCGATGAGCTCAAGCGGTGGCTCTCCCAACGTCGTCCCGCTTTCGGTGCTTCCGCCCGTGACTATGGGCTGCCGGTACCGAAAGGGTTGCTGATCGTCGGCATCCCCGGGACAGGCAAGAGCCTAACCGCCAAGGCCACCGCAAGCGTCTTGCAACTCCCGTTGCTGCGGCTCGACATGGGCCGGGTGTTCGGCGGCATCGTCGGCCAGAGCGAGGCCAACCTCCGCTCCGTAATCCGAACTGCCGAGGCTATCGCCCCGTGCGTCCTGTGGATAGACGAGATCGAAAAAGGCTTCGGCGGAAGTAGTGGCAGCGGAAGCTCCGACGGCGGCACCTCGTCCCGGGTCTTCGGCAGCTTCTTGTCCTGGATGCAGGAGAAGGAGAAGCCGGTTTTCGTGGTGGCCACGGCCAATGACGTGAGCCAGCTCCCGCCAGAGTTCCTGCGCAAGGGCCGCTTCGACGAAATGTTCTTCGTCGACCTGCCCGATACGGAAGAGCGCAGGGCCATCTGGGAAATCGTTATTGCCCGGCACCGACGCGATCCGATGTCCCAGAACCTCGCCGACCTAGCCGAGGCATCAGACGGCTTCACGGGCGCGGAGATCGAAGGCTCGTATCGCGAGGCCCTACACGAAGCATTTGCAGAAAACCGGGAGCCAACTGCCGCGGACATTTGCTCCGCCATCGCCGCCACCACCCCGGTGTCGAAATTGATGGAGGAGCGGATCGAGGCGTTGCGGAGGTGGTCGAAAGGACGCGCCCGCGAAGCAGGAGTATCACTCACGAAGCCGGCACCCACGACAGCTCGGCCGTCCCGCCGGGTCCAGTCGCTGAACTGACCGCCACGCGCGGTCGACGTGACCTCCTCATTCCCGAGGAGGTCACACCACTTTCCCGCTCTCCCGCCGATCGGCGGGGCCTACCAAACCAACCCCAACCAAAACAACCATGCCCACTACACTGTACTACCGCGAGGGAGGCTCCGACAAAGTCTATCAGACGGACATCGAACCCGCCGGCGATGGCTTCGTCGTCACCTTCGCCTACGGCCGGCGCGGAGCCACGCTCCAGACCGGCACCAAGACCACCAAGTCCGTTAGCCGGCAAGAAGCCGAATCGATCGCCGCGAAGCTCATCGCTTCCAAGCTCGCCAAGGGTTACACGCCGGCCGAGGACGGCACGCCCTACCACGCGACCGGCAACGAGGGCCGTGACAGCGGAGTCCGCCCGCAACTCCTCAACCCGGTGGAGGAATGCGATCTGGCTCGGCTGCTCGGCGACACCCGCCACGTCCTCCAGGAAAAGCACGACGGAAAGCGAATGCTCGTCCGCAAGCTAGGCAAGGACGTCCACGGCATCAACCGCCGCGGCCTCATTGTCGCGCTGCCGCAGCCGATCGCCGAGGCAGCTCTCTGCATCCCGGTTGACTTCCTGATCGATGGCGAGGCTGTGGGCGATGTCCTCCACGCCTTCGATTTGCTTCAGGTGAAAGGAAACGATGTCCGGGATCGCGCATACCTGGACCGCTTCGCGGGCCTGCTCCGCCTGCTCGATGCCATGAGCGCGATCCGGCCGGTCAGCACCGTCGTCGAACCGAAAGACAAGCAGGCGATGTTCGATACCCTTCGCTCCACCGGAGCCGAAGGCGTCGTCTTCAAGGACATGGACAGCCACTTCAAACCGGGCCGTCCATACTCGGGCGGTCCTCATTTGAAGTGTAAGTTTGTCACCAGCGCCTCCTTCATCGTCGGCGCCATCAACAAGCGTCGCAGCGTCGCGCTCGTTCTCCTCGACGGGGACAAGCGGGTGCCCGCCGGCAACGTCACGATCCCGCCCGACCACGACATTCCGCAACCGGGCGAAATCGTGGAAGTGAGGTTCCTATATGCCTTTCCCGAAAGCGGCTGCATCTACCAACCGGTCTATCGAGGCAGGCGCGACGATATCGACCCCGCCGACTGCCACGTCCGGCAGCTCAAGTACAAGGACCAGGGCGTCGCCGCCTGAATCCTCCACCGCTCTTGTAAGGGCACAGCCATAACGCCCGCGGAAAAGACCCCGTTCGCAGCATCTCTGCAACGGGGTCTTTCCGCGTACATCCCCAAACAGCTCTCCTCATTTTTTTACATGTGGTGGCGTGCGTCGATGAGCCCGACTGCGATAGCCCACCAGGCGAGGTGGGAATTCCTTACCGCCACCGACCCGTCCCTCCACACGCATCGCACGTTCTTGAGGTAGCAAGGCCTCTGCCTGCGCAATCGGGGCAGGCGGTCACGTAACCAGACTGAGTTTGAATCGTCCCCTGCCCACCACAAGAATCACATCGAAACGGGTCGTTACCCGTTCTGAGGCGATCGCTCGAATCTGGTAAGGCACTCCAATTCGTCCTTCCACCGGAACTCTGAATCCTGTCTGTCCCAGTGCTGCGAGCACACATGTTGCTGCCGCCAGTGGTCTCCCGGACGGGCTTGACCGACTGCGCCTGACCCAGCACACGCGTTCCTTGCGTTGGCGGATCATAAGCGGCAAACTCAGCTGCCCATTGCTAGTAGAAAGGTGCCACGCTGGCATTCCGGATTTTCACCTTCACGCGAAGCTTACCCTTCTCATCCGGGGAGATGGAAGAAGCCGTAACATTGAGTTAGTATCCTAGAAGCCGCTGAGCACGGATAGCGTTTTTTTGGATATCCGTGAGAGGGCTGGCGAAACAGCATATTCCAGTTATGTAACAGTCCCGTAACCAACCTCGTTCATGCGCACAGGCATCGACAAGAATGCCAAGTTTCTTGGAAATTCCGCATTCCAACAATGGACACGAAAAAGCGGCCGCCCCCTTCCAGGACGGCCGCTGACCTCTTACCCAAGGAAAACCTCACTCGGTCACAACGAGCCGCGCGAAGAGCTTGCCGCCGGGTGCTAGGGCGCGCGGGATCGCCACTTCCACGGAGTCGATGCCGGGCTCGATGTCGTTGGTCGGCGTGACCACCACGCCATTGCTGCCGTGCTGGGCCGGAGTCCAGGCACCGGCCAGATCGGTGTCATAGTGCACCGCCGACTTGGCCGGGTCGGACAGATCGCTGCGGCGGAAAACGAAACGCAGGTGGGTGGCATCGGTCGTCGCCGTCGGCAGCAGCGCGGCGGAGTCGGCGTTCGGATTGGCGGGATTCGGTTGGCCGCCGATGACGAACTCGATGCCGTTGGTGATGCCGTCGAAGTCGGGGTCGGCGTCGAAGTCGGCGGCCGGGCCGGTCAGTCCTTTGGACGCCACCCAGCTCTCAAACGGCGTGCCGGATGCCTCGCCATAGACCAGCACGAGGTTGTTTCCCTGCACCTGCACCGACCACACGAAGGCGGTGGCCGCGGGCAGCGCGCTGGCATCGACCACGAAGGCTCCGGGTGTGAAGCCGCTGATGCCGCCGGTAGTGGCGACCAGCGTGAAGGTCTTCTGCGTGTCGCTGAAATTCGCGAGCGTCTGCGGGGTGATAGAGACGGTGACCGGCGAAACATCAGTCGCGGTGACGGTCACGGCATCTGCGGTGACCGTATCGTAGCCAGTGCCCACAGCGCCGGTCCAATCGGACACCTCGAAGTCGAAGGAGGAGGACGCGCCGAGCGTCAGGGTGACCAGGCCTTGCAACGCACCCACGCTGGAGCCGGGCGAGAGCGTGCCGCCATTGACCGTTACACTTCGTTGTACAGTGCCGCTGCCTGCCAGGGTCGCACCGGCGACCACGGTGACCGCGCCGGCGGAGGTGGGGATCACGCCATCGACCTGGAGAGTGCCTTCCGAGATCATAACCGGGCCCGTTAACGTGCTGGACGGCGAGTTCAGAATCAGCGTGCCCACACCTTGTTTAACGAAGATGCCGGTGCCTGAGACCGGTCCGGCGATGGTGCTGGTGAAGCCCTGCGTGTCGAAGGGCCGGTTGTTCTCGGTACTCGGCAGATTCACGGCACGCTGCGCATTGAGAACGATGTTGTCGGCATCGAAGCGGATCTTGCCGAGAAGGTTTTCGGAGAAGTGGAGGATGTCGTTTTCCGGATCGCCCAAGGCAGCGTCGCTGGTGAAAGCGATAGTCCCGCGGTTCAGATTGACTGTCCCGGTGAAATCATTGGTCGCATTGTCAAAGATCAGGATGTTGTCGTGTTCACCACCGACACCAGTGTCGGAGAACTGGAACGAGCGGGTCGCGACGCCACCGCTGATTTTCCCGGTGAGCCGGATGGCTGTGCCTGGCGTCGGAGCCAATCCGCCCGAGCCGAAGACGCTGAACATGCGCAGATTCCCAGTGCCCGTCACGGGCAGCACGAACGGATTCGAAATCACCGTCTCGCTGCTACTCGCGATACCGAATTCGATCACACCGCCGGTGCTGGTGATGGTGCCGGCCGGGAAGGCGGTGCCAGCCTGCGCCCGCAGGGAGCCATTCGCCACGGTGATGCCACCGGTGAAAGTGTTGTCAAAGGTGAGCGACAGGCGGCCGGTTCCGGCCTTGGTCAGCGAACCGTCGCCGCTTAACTGCCCGCCGAATACGGTATTGGCGTTGTTTCCGCCAACCGTCAGCGATAGGGCTTGTGCATTACTGCCTTCCAGCACGAGATCAGCATTCCCCGCAAGTCCGCCCAGCGTGGCGGCCGTGATCGGACCGAAGGCATGGGTGGACGCTCCAAAAACGGCTTCCAGCGTGCTATTCTGAAGCGCCAATTCGTGGCCGATCATCAGCGAGCCCTCGTTCAAGAGCGTCTTGCCAACATGGAAATTCGGATTGGCCAGCGTGAGCGCGCCCATGCCCGACTTCAGCAATACGAGATTGCCGACGATGCCATTGCTTCCCGTGACCGTGAAATTCTTCGCGGTGTTCTGGAAACTCAGCGCGATCGGAGAGACATTGCCGTTGCTGATATCAACTGTGGTCCCGGTGGCAACGTCGTCGAACAGCACCGCGTCCGAGTTCGCGAAGTTGGCCGCGGTGACGCCGTCGGAAGTGAGCACCCAGTTTTTCGCGCCGGGAATGGCATTAGTACTCCATTCGGAACCTGCCAGTCCGCTCCAAGTGAGATTCTTCGAAACAGGGGCAGCGTCGAACTGGTCCGCAGTGCGGCCGGTGCCGCCATTGTAAAGGTAAATGATCTGAGAGGCGCTGAGCTTTCCGCTGAAAATCGCGGCGTCATCGAGGCGGACTGAGCCTGCGCTGTAGGTGCCATTGCCGCTGCCGCCAATGAGCGTCGGAAACGCCGCGGCCAAGCTGCCGGCGCCGGCACTGCTGAAAGCCGCGGTGGTCTTGCCGATGCTCGCGCCGTTGAGGAAGCGCTCGACCTCATTGGTCTCGCGGTCGAACACGACGACAATCTGGTTCCAGTTTCCGTTGTTGAAGGCGATGTTCGGATCCTTACGGGTGCCACCGCTGGTGTTCCAATTGACCCGGCCACCTCCGCCGGTGGTGCTGGCCGTGCTAAGCGTCCAACCGACGTTTGCGCCGCTGGTCCAGTTCTTGTTTCCGAAGAACCCCTTGTCCGCGGTGAAGCCGACGGTCGTGGTCTGGACCCAAATCGAGATCGTGAAGCTCGACGCGTAGATCGTGTCGAGATTGCCCAGCGTCACCGCCCAGTCGTTCGGCGTCGTGGCGGTGGTGTTGGTGTTCGTAAAGGACGCGGCTTGGCCGAACTTCCCGGTGGTGAAGTTGTCGCCGGGCGTGCCGTTGGTTCCGATGGCAGTGCCTTGGATGCTCGTGCCGGTGCCGGCGTCGAGGGTTCCATCGAGCGGGAGGTAGGCTTCGAGCGTGGCGGCAGCAGCCTCCGGGCTTACAAGAATCAGGACGCCGGCGACGGCATGGTATAGGCGGTGAATTTTCATACTTGCGCTTTGGATCACTGGGAATTTAGCAGAGGTCAGCGCCATCTATAATTGCTCTTCCGCAAGGAAAATTGGCAAACATGCCGCTTAGCGGCGACGGTTGCGACACCTCCAGGCGGGCGAACCATCGAGTAGACTGCGAAGCTGGCACCGGCATCCGCCCGTTCGCAGTCGTGACCCGAGAACACCGCGACGACCTGGGACATTCCCGCGCTTCGCAGACCAGTGTTGACCACCTGATCGAGATACTCCCAATTTCCCTAGTGACTGCAGACGCCGGGCGACTGGTGCTGGAACAGCAGGCACGGCTAGTCAATTTTCGGTAAAGCTGCCTCAAATTTCATCTTCTCGCCACTTTAAGAATTTTAAGTGGCTTGCATACCTAAGCCTTGGAGAGACTCCGCTGCCGAGCCACCGGCAACACCGCCAGGGACGAGAACACCGCGAGCACTATGAACGACACAAACACCGCGTCCCAACCCCAGGTGTTCTTCAGCCAGATTGGCACGATGCCGGCGAAGAGCTGAGCGGTGGATCCAATGCCGTTGATGATGCCAGCCGCCGACGCCGTGCTCTCCGCTCCTCCGATGTCCTGCGCCGCGGTGCCGGAAACGATGGAGTCCGCGATGTAGAGGAAGAAGCCGATCGCGGCGAGGCCGGCAGCATTTCCCCAGATGCCGCCGTCCGCGCTGATCACGCGGTAGAGCAGGACCGCGGCGATCATCCCCAACAAAGCCACCAGCGCGAGGCGCACGCGGTTGTCCGCAAAGTAGCGGTCGCCGACCCAGCCGCCGGCCGCGAGACCGAGGATGCCGCCGACTTCGAAGCCGTTCGACACGTAAGCAGCCGAGTCGTTGGCCATGCCCACCTTGCTGGCGAGGTAGTAGGGACTCCAGGCGAAGAAGGTGTATCGGACGAACTTCAATCCGGTGTAGCAGACCCCTAACAGCAGAATCGACGGCTGGCGGATCATCAGCATGAAGCCACCCTTCGCCGAAGCACCGGAAGCATTGGAGGCACGCCGCTCGAGACGATGGCCGCGGTCCTCCGGCCGGTTGATCAGGAACAAGCCTTGCGCGATGCCCACGACGATCACCGCGATGCCGGTGACGAGGAAAACCTCCCGCCAGCCGAACTTCCCGAGCACGTAGCCCGCCACCAGGTTGGCGACCATGCTGCCGAAGATGTAGCAGGTCATCCACACGCCCATCACCCGGCCGCGATGGCGGAAGCCCACCCATTGCGATACGACTTTGCAGGCATTCGGCCAGCCGGTGGATTGAAAAAGGCCGTTGATCGAAAGGCAGACGGCCAGCACGCCCATGAAGGGAAAGATTCCGAATGCAAGGGTCGCGATGCCCGAAAGGATCATTCCCGCGGTCAGTGCAATGCGCGGGCCTAGACGGTCGCCGAGCGCGCCGCTGAGGAATTGGCCGGTGGCGTAGCACACGCCGTAGGCCGTCTGCACCCAGCCGATGGTCGTGTCGGAAAAACCGCTCTCCACCATGGCTGGCGTGACGACGCCGAGGTGCTTGCGGGTAAAGTAGTAGAAGAAGTAGGCGAGGTAGGACAGCAGCACCATCCGCGTCTGCAGCGAGACGGGCGGCGAGGTGGCGGCGGGGCTTTCGGGGATGGGATTGGGCCTCGTCGTTTGCATGGTGGGAAAGGTGTTACCAGGGCAGCGACCAAGTCTTTTCGTGGGTGAAGAACTTGATCGCCTCGACCACTCCCTCTTTCACCCCCAGCCCGGAATCGCGGGTGCCACCGAAGGGCGTCAGCTCCAGCCTATAGCCGGGGACCTCGTTGATGTTCGTCGTACCGGCGCGCAGTTCCTTACAAGCTTTCATCGCGAGCGAGAGATCATTGGTGACGACTCCGCCACTCAGGCCGAAGGGGCCGGCATTGTAGTAGGAGATCGCGTCATCGAGATCGCGGATCGGGATGATGGGGGCCAGCGGGCCGAAGCTTTCGCAGGCGACCATCTCCGCCTCGCGCGGGACGTTGGCGATGATGGTCGGCTCTAACAAAGCCCCGCGCCGTCCGTTGCCGAGAAGGACTTTCGCACCCATGGCGACCGCCGCTTCGACGCGGCGCTGGAGTTCCACCGCGGCGGGCGCGTGGATCACGGTACCAACGACCGTGGCCGGATCCTCCGGGTCGCCACCGGGATACTCGCGGCGGACGAGATCGACGAAGCGCGCCGTGAAGGCGTCGAGGATGCTCTCCTGAACGAGGATGCGCTTCACCGCGGTGCAGCGCTGGCCGGAGTTCCGGAACGAGCCTTCGGCGGCAAGTTTCGCGGCGAGGTCGAGATCCGCGTCCTCCAGCACGATCAGCGGCGAGTTGCCGCCGAGTTCGAGGCAGATCCGCTTATAGCCGCAGGTGCGGGCGATGCTTTTCCCGATTTCCACCGAGCCGGTGAAGGTGACGATTTCCACGCGGTCGTCGGTGATCATCGGCGTGACGATGTCGTCGATACCGCCGACGAAGAGGCTCAGCATCGGGCCCGGCAGCCCGGCTTCGTAGAGCACTTCGGCGAACTTCAGCGCGGTGAGCGGCGTGCGATCGGAGGGCTTCAGCAACACCGGCGCTCCCGCCGCGATGGCCGGCGCGAGCTTGTGGACGACCTGATTGAGCGGGTGGTTAAATGGCGTGATCGCACCGACCAGCTTCACCGGGTAGCGCGAGGTGAAGACTTTCCTTGGACGGCCGTTCGGCGTGATGTCGCAGGAAAAGATCCGGCCGTCGTCGCGCAGCGCTTCCATCGCGGCGAAGTCGAGCACGTCGGAACTACGGGTGGTCTCGTATTTCGCCTCGCGGATCGCCAGACCGGTCTCGCGGGTGATCAGTGCGGCGAACTCGTCACGCCGCTCGGCCAACAGAACCGCGGCGCGGCGCAGGATGTCGTGGCGGTCACGGCGGGTCAGCAACTCGTTCGGAAAGGCAAGCGCCGTAGTGATCGCGCTTTCGAGATGCTCCGGTCCGATCAGCGAGGCGCTGCCGGTGAGCGAGTCATCCCACGGATAGCGGACCTCCAGCGCGCGGCCGGTGGTCACCGCTTCGCCGGCGACGTAGGAAGGAAGGTGGACGGGTGACCAAGCCATGACGGGAAGGATTCAGACGCTACAGGCAAAGAAGAACACATCGAAATTCCGCGGATCACCCTCGGCGACCCGCTTCAGGTCAGGCGTGAGCGGCTTGGAAATCACCAGCGGCACCATTTCCTCGTAACGTCCGCCGTGGGAGCGGAGGCCGCCCTTGAGGACGGAAAGGTCGTGATGTTCCGGCGACTTCCCGACGACCACATCGCGGCCGGACAGGACGACGAGATCGCCGATGCGGTCCGGTGCGAGCTCAAGTTTGTCAACGGCTTGCTCGCGGGTGAGCACTTCGGTGATGCCCTTCTGGGAGAAGAGGAAATCCGCAACCGCACTGCTCAGCGCCGGATCGTCGAGGTGCACCATCACCAGCGATCCGAGCGCGCCGTGGTGGACGACGTAGGGATCGGTGATCGGGCAGATCACGCGCAGGGCATTGCCGAACTTCTCCCTCAACAACGACTCAACGAAAATGACCTTGGGATCTCCCGCGGCATCGTTCTTTGCGTTCATGCCATGGTCCGCGGTCAGGGCGACGGTGCAACCGGCGTCTAACAAACGACCGATAGCGGCATCGATCTTCGCGTGGAAGTCGAGGATCTCCGGTGCTTCCGGGCCGAACTTGTGCTGCATGAAGTCCGTTGTCGAAAGGTAGAGGAAGTCCGCCACGCCCTGCTCGGCCAGCGCGGCACCGGCTTCGAGCACGTAGATCGAGGCATCGCCCGAATAGATCTCCGGTCGCGGCTTGCCGATGATCTCCATGGCGTTTTCGATGCCGTGGGTTTCCTTCTTCGCCTCATCGACCTTCTCCGAGGAAAACACGATCCCGCCGCGCTCGACCACACCGTCGCCGAGGACGGTGCGCAGCTTTTCCTTCGCCGTGATGAAAGCGACCTTGCGCCCCGCATCGGCCGCGGCGGTGAGCAGGGTGCCGCAGCGGCGGAACTCGGGGCCGTTCATCATCACTTCCTCGCCGGTCTCGGGATTGAGGAAGAAGTTCCCGCAGATGCCGTGCACGCGAGGTGGCACGCCGGTGACAATTGAGCTGTTGTTGACGTTGGTGAAGGACGGCAGAGCGCCACGGACCATGCCGCGCCAGCCATCGCGGGCCATCGAGGCGAGGCGTGGCATCTTGCCGCGAGCAATGGCGGTGCTCAGATATTCGTCGGCGCAGCCGTCAAGGCAGATGACGGCGACGGGGTTCGGCGGCAGCGGATAGACACGGGCGTTGGCTTTGAAGGTGCTCATGTGGATGGTGAAATTCAGACGGCCCGGGTCACCGGTTTGGCGGAATGATGGCGGCCGAAGAGATGGATGGCAAAGCTCCCCTGCTTGACGGAGGCGGCACTGAGGATGCTGCGATCGGAACGCTTCACGTAGCCGAGCGCGACACTGCGGCCGAGCGTCGGGCTCCATGCCGCGCTGGTGGTGTAGCCGGCGGGTTCGCCGTCCCACAGAATCGGCTCGCCGCCCCAGAGGAGAGGTTCGGGCTCGTCGAGCACCAAGCAAATCAGGCGTTTGCGGACGCCCTCGGTCTTCTGAGCGACGAGAACTTCCTTACCGAGGAAGTCCTTGGACCAATCGACGGCGAAACCGAGGCCGGCTTCGAGCGGCGTCTCCGCGGCGGACAGCTCGTGACCGTAGGCACGGAAAGCCTTCTCGATCCGCAGCGTGTTGATTGCGTGGGTGCCGATCGGCCGGATGCCATGAGGGCCCCCGGCCACCATGAGATGGTCCCAAAGCTCGCCAGCACGATCTTTCGCGACGTGCAGCTCCAAGCCTGGCTCGCCCACATAGCTGATATGAACGGCGCGCAATGGAATGTCCGCGACGATGGCCTCACGCGAAGTGCCGAAAGGAAAATCCGTCACGTCGAACAGAGGGGCAAGCACCTCGAAGGCCTGCGGCCCCATGACCGAAACAACGTTGATCGCCTCGGTCACGTCGCGGACCGACACCGAACCGTCGTTCGGCAGGTGCTTGAGCAACCAGTCGGCATCGCGGCTCTGCTGGGCGGTGCCGGTCACGAGATAAAACGCCTCGCTCGCCGTGCGAATCACGGTGAGGTCGCTCTCGAAGGTGCCCTTGGCATTGAACAGACCGGTATAGACCGTTTTGCCCACGGGCACGTCGATGTTGCCCCCACACAAGTACTGCAAAAGCCGTAGTGCACCTGGCCCGCTCGCCTCGAACTTCGCGAACGTTGATTGATCAAGCAATGCGACGCCGCCTCGGCAGGCGAGCGATTCTTCCTCGGCCCATGGCTGCCAGTTTTGACGGAGGAACGTATAACCGATCCCCGGCTCGATGCCGACCGGTGCATAGGCCAGCGGCCGCTCCCAACCGGCGGTCTCGACGAACACTGCATTGAGCGCGCGGTGCCGATCGTATAGCCCCGAAGCACGGATTCCGCGGGACGTTTCCATCTGCCGGTTTGGCCAGGCCATTTGGTAGTGGAGGCCGAGCACCTCGCTGACCCGCTCTTGCAAGTAAGCCCTGCCGTTTTGAAATGGCAGGAAACGCCGGATATCGACCGAGCCAAGGTCGAGCGACATGCCGCCGTTTTCGATCCACTCGACGGCATACTTCGACGCGCCTCCGGAACAAGCGATGCCCGCGGAGTTCCAGCCGCCGAGGACAAACAGGCCCTCCGTCGCGTGCGGCTGGCCCATCAGGAAATTGTTGTCCGGCGTGAAGGCCTCGGGGCCGTTGACGAACTTCACCACGTCGTCGCGCGTAATGCCGCGCAGGCGGTGGCAATGTGCGGCGAAGGGTTCCGCGAAGTCCGGCCAATCCGGCTCCAACAAGCCGAACGAGAAGTCCTGCGGTACAGCATCGCCGATCTGCCAAGGCTTCGAGCGTTTCTTGAAGGCACCGAGTTTCATGCCGCCGTCATCGAGTGCGCGGAAATACAGCCCGGCATCCGGATCGCGCGAACATGGCGAGTTCCGCGTGACCCCATCAATCGGCCGAGTGACGACGTAGTGGTGCTCGCAAGGATAGACGGGAATGTCGATGCCCGCCGCGAGGCCAAGTTGCCGCATCCACATGTTGCCGGCTAGGACTACCCATTCCGCGGTGATCTCCCCCTGCGTGGTGGACACGCCAGTGATGCGCTTGATACCACGACTATCCTTATGATGGAGCAGCCCGGTGACGCGGACGCCCTCGTGAATCGCGACACCTCGCTGCATGGCACCCTTGGCCAAGGCGATGGTGCATTCGCCGGGCAGGACGCGACCGTCGCCCGGCAGATGAACTCCACCAATGACGTCTGCTATGTGCATCATTGGATAATACTCGCGACACTGCTCAGGGGTGATCAGCCGGGCTTCAACGCCAAAGACCTCGGCCATCGCGGCGTTCCGTTGAAGCTGGAGCAATCGTTCGGTGCAGGAGGCGAGTTGCAGGCCGCCGCATTGCAGCCAGCCGGGATCGTGACCGGTGTCGGCGAGCAGGCTGGCAAAGAGTTCCGTCGAAGCCTTGTTGACCTTGGTTTGCGCGGAACTCGAGCGGAGCTGACCGACTTGCCCGGCCGAGTGCCAGGTCGTGCCGGACGCGAGTTTCGATTGCTCTAACAAGTGCACGTCTTTCCAGCCCGCCTTTGCGAAATGGTAGGCCATGCCAGCGCCGGCAATCCCGCCGCCGACTATCACGATCCGCGCGGATTTCGGAAAGGGGAAATCGGACGCATGGAAGCTCGCCCGGACCGGGGTGTTGTCGTACCGTGTTTCCACTCCGTTGTCAGGCGATCAGTTCGCGGTTCGCGAAGAAGCGGTCGGCGAGGCCGAAGGACATCGTCATGCCGGAGCCGCCCATGCCGGTGGCGATGTGGACACCGGGCAAGGGCTCGGCGCGGAACTCAGCACCGTCGGTATTCTTCGCGTAGATCCCGTGCCAGCGCTCTGCGATGGTCCAGTTGGGGAAATCGTAGAGCTTGTGCAGCTCGCGCAGCATCAGGGAGTCGATCTCTTCCTTGTCGAAGATCTCGATGTCGCTGCCGTATTCGTGGGAATCGCCGAGAACGATCCCGCCGAAGCGGTCCTGCGACGCCATCACGTGGATGCCGTAACGATCGAGCTCCGGCGTTTCGCGGGCGATCCGTTCCTTCACCACGGAGAGCGTCGGGCAGATCTCGAAATTCGCGTAGTGACGCAGGGTCAGCCCGCTGGCGAGCATCGGGCCGAGCTGCCAGCCGCCGGGCTGCGGGACAGTGCGCAGCATTTGAAGCTTGCAGGGCTTCATTGGCGCGGCTGCGAACACTTCCGGAAACAGCGTCTCGAAGTCGTGGCCGGAGCAAACAAAGATCTCGTCAAAGGAATATTTGTCGCCGCCGCCGGTGCGCAGCACGCCGCTACGCGCCTGGACTACGGCGGCGCTATAGTGAAATCGTACGCCATATTTTGCGGCGAGGAACTTGGGCAGCGCGGCCAATACCTCGCGCGGATCGAGATTGATCTCCGTCGGGCTGAAAAGACCTGCCTTCGTCACGCCCCGGCGCACGCCGGAGCAGCGCTCTTCGACCGTCGCGCGGGTCCACAGTTCGCATTCGTAGCCAAGGTCGCCGCCGAGCTTCGCGAACTCTTCCAGCACCGCGGCCTCGTCGTCGCGATCAACCACATGAACCGAGCCGCAGGGTCTGGCGTGGATACCGGTCGCCGCGATCAACTCGCGCCAGAGTTCGCCGCTCCGCATCGCTACGGGATGAAGTTCGGCCGGCTGGCCCAATGGCCAGAACATGCCGAAATTCCGCACGGAAGCGCCGCGCGCTTTGTCACTGCGGTCGAACACCGTTACCTGGCTGCCGGCGCGCGCCGCCGCCCAGGCATTGGCGAGCCCCACGATCCCTCCGCCGACGATTCCGACCCGATTGGATTTCCCGCTCATAATGTTACTCTATAAATAATTTACGTTCTCTAACCGCCAAGCCTGGCCCCTCAATTCCCAGCTTCCTTCTCAAGTCGAATCAGGTCGAACAGTCGGGAGCGCAGGGCAACGACAAGACGGGTTCGAATCGACACTTCCTGCGAGGCTACTACTCCCGCATGAGCCCATCTATGGGAGGATCGCAAAAATTCATTGCATATCCGCAAGTCGAAGCGACGACGCGCCGGATCGGAATAGTCAAAATGACAACGAGACCGCGATGTGAATTTTCCGGCACGATGTCTTGCAAAATCGCCAGTGATTAAGGCTTTATTGCTATTCACCTGAAAGGACGGTCCTGTCAACTTTTGAGTATACCAATCCCCGTCTGACTCTATGACTGTCACGCCACGCCTCGGGAAAAACGTCTCCAATGCCTTCGCTTTGGTCGCCACGCTCACGATGATGGCGCTGCTGACGCTGCTTGTCATCGGTTTGGCCAGCCTGTCGGTCATCAGCCTCCGCAGCGGCAGCCGCGGGGAAGCCGCCGCGACGGCCAGAGCCAACGCCCGGCTCGCCATTACGCTCGCCATTGGCGATCTCCAGCGCCATCTCGGCCCCGACCCGCGGGTGTGCGCCCCGGCTTCGATCTTCGATGCCGACCCGGCCACCGCGGAGATCGACGGGGTGCGCCATCCGCACTGGCTGGGAGCATGGGAAAGCGCCCGGTCCACCGGCAAGGCGTGGCTGGTGACCCCGTGGTCGCGCGACGATGCGGACGGCGGCTTGCGCGACGCCCGGGCGACCGGCGATTGGTCGCGCGACAAGCCCCTCGGCTGGCTCGTCAGCGGCACCCATGCGGACCAGCCGGTCGATCCTCTGGACAGCAGCGCGGACGAGGACTGGATCACCCTGTCGGCCGGGGGGCCGGACGGGTCGGAGGTGAAAGTCCCCACGGTCCGCGTTGAATCCGGTCGCCATGCGTGGTGGGTGAGCGACGAGAGCGCCAAGGCGAAGCTGGATCTGGCCGATCCCCTCGCGGGTGCCGCACCGTCGGCCGATGACCCCGCTTCCTACCGCCGGTGGCTGCTGGCTCTGAGCAATCAGCCCGGCGCGGTCGATGCGGCGCTGGAAATCGGCGAAAAGGACAAGCAGCGGCTTTCGTCGCTAGCCACCCTCGACCTCTCCTCGCCCGCGACGACAGCCAAGGCGGCCGCGCGCTTCCACGATTTCACCGTGTGGTCGGTGGGTTTGCCGGTGAATGTCCGCGATGGCCGGCTGAAGCGCGACCTGAGCGTGTTCCTGAAGTCCTCAGGCAATCTGCCGGATCTCAAAGTCGCCGGGAAAACCCTCGCGCGCGGACTCGCGGACGCCGATCGACTGGTCGGGCCGGCCAATCAGAACGCAGCGCGCGACATGGGCGTGTCGTGGACGACCACCCGCCACCAGCGGTCCTCGCCGACCTTAAGGCTGCTGCGCGAGTGGGCCGCGCTTGCGACAAAATTCGAACCCGGCAAGGTGAAAGGAGATGTCATCCCCGTGGGCGCCGCCCCATCACCCCTGCTTTCGGGGGACGACTCGTTTGACGGCACCAACCGCAAGCCGGCGGGGCTGGCACCCTACGACTCGCCCGACATTTCACCCGTGCTGGTCGAGGGCTCGCTCTACTACAATTTGGCAAGCGAGCCGGTGAGCCCGGGCCTTCCCAGCACCCAATATCAACTCGTGGCCCATCTCTACCCGCGCGCCGCCATCTGGAATCCCTACAACGTGGCACTCCGCGTCCCGGCGACCACCCTGATGCTCCAAGCCAATGGTTCCAAAGCCGTGGAGATTACCCCCGAAGGAGGTGCCAAGGAAAAACTCAACCTCACTTGGGGACAAGGAGGCGCGCTGGGGGGCACGCTTTATTTCCAGATGTCGGCAGTCACCCTGGACCCGGGCACTTGCGCGGTTTTCAGCCCGACCGGGCGCACGCCGTACAGCGACACGGCGCTGGGCGGGAACTCGCTTTCGGCGTCCGTCGCGCCGTCCACCGCGCGCGGATTTACGGTGAAAATCGGCACGCCGCGGGCCAAACGGCCGCTTGAGTTCCGCGAGGTTCCCGGCGGGGTGCAAGCAGAGGATTACCGGATGCTGTGGAAGCTTGGCAGCGCGACTTCGGTCGCCGCCTTCACCGGCCTGCCGCAACTTTCGTTCGTCTCCTGCGCGCTCCAGTACGGGGACAACAAGGAGCTACCCGTGTCCTGGAACAGTTCGAATCCCGCACCAATCAACGACTTGCGCAGCGGCGGGAGCTTGCCGCCGCCCGACACCCGCACGCGCGACGGGTTCCGTCTGCGCTGGTTCGAAGAGCACCCGTCGAACCTCTCTGGCTCCGGCAGCCTGCAGGGGACCCGGCATTTCGACATCGCCCCGCTGGCGAACTGGAACCCGCGGGCCTCCTACTCGCTGCGCAGTCCCTACGAAAACCTCACCGATGTCGCGCCGCACTTTTTCGGAGCCTACACGCGGGATCTCTTCGACCAGAGCGTTTCGTGGGACGATCTGATGCCGGTACCCGATTCCGGCATTCAGAGGGGAAATCCTTTTGGTCGCCCCATCGAAAGCCCCGGCCCGCAAGTGATCTTCGAGATCCCGCGCAAGGGTGTCGAAATGGTTTCGCTCGCTCAGTTCCGCCATGCCAAGCTTTCGCCCTTCATCTGGCATCCCTCCTTCGCCATCGGCAATTCGCTCGCCGATCCGCGGCTCGAGGACCGCACGGACCGCAGCGCCCCGCCGCCGCGGAACAGCGGGGAGAAGGAGCACAACGGTTGGAACGAGAAGCTGATAGGCTACGCCAACGACGGCCGCACCGGCGGCAGCGAGGGCAACGGCCAGTGGGCCTTCTATGCCCGCTGGGCCGTCGGCGGCCTGCCTGACACCGAAGCGCTGGTCCACGATCTGTCGTTCGAGGTCAACCACTCGCTGTGGGACGACTTCTTCCTCTCCACTGGCAGCGCGGCTGGATGGCGGGAGGCCCTGGGTGCGCCGGATAAGGGCTTGATGCAGAACCCTCGTCACCGGGTACTCTTTCCCGCCGCGAGCGAGAAGGAAACGCTCGCCAACCTTGCGGACTTCCACCGGGCCGCATTCCACCTCGGCATCGATGGCGGCTTCAACGTGAATTCGACCTCGGTGGATGCCTGGACCGCCGTGCTGGCGGCCACGCGGGATGACTCCGGGGAGTCAACCTTCCCGCGCCTGCTGGACGAGACCGCGGCACCGTGGAAAGCGGGCGACCCCGCGGATTCGCGCGGTGCTTGGAGCGGCCGCCGTGTCCTGGACGACGCTGAAGTCCGGTCACTGGCCGAGGCCGTGGTGGCGGAGGTGAAAACCCGTGGTCCCTTCCTCTCCCTCTCCGACTTCGTCAACCGCCGCTTGGCGAAGGGCCCGAGCGGGCGGGCCGGAGCGCTCGAGGCGGCGATCCAGCGCGCCGCCTTGAACAAGGACTTCGACGACACCTACCCCCTCGCCACCCAGAAGCTCAAGGACTACGCCCACCCGGATAACATCGCCGACGCCACCCGCATCGATCCCGGCTTGATGCCGCCGTCGAAGGCCTGGGGTGCGCCAGGCTACCTCACCCAAGCCGATGTCCTCCAGCCGATCGGCCCTATTCTCACCGCCCGCGGGGACACCTTCACCATCCGCGCTTATGGCGATGCAGTCGATCCCGACGGCAAGGTGCTTGCCCGGGCCTGGTGCGAAGCCGTGGTCCAACGCATCCCTTCCCCTCTTAATCCCGACGAGTCCGGCTTGAATCCCGCGAATCGTGCCACTCTGGGTGACTTCGGCCGCGCCTTCCGCACCGTGTCCTTCCGCTGGCTCAACGCTGCGGAACTGCAGCCTTCCTCGTGAACCCCGGCAGCTCCCCCGGGAAACCCGGAAGATCGCTGGAGTTAGAGCACCGGTTCGCGATGCACCAGCACGGGCAGCGCTTGTCGTAGTGCCTCGCCCTCCGGAAGTAAATAATGGCGAGCGTGCGCTCGCCGCCTGCCTTTTTGACAGTAGGTATTGGAAAAACGCAGGCCGGGTTTCGCGTATAAGGATGCGTGCTTGCATTGCAAATCATTCATGCGCTTTCAAAGCGGGTCGCGTCGGCGTTGTCGCCGGTGCTTCTGACTGTCGGGGGATTGGCAACGGCCCATGCCGAGGGCTTGCCGATGCAGCGGCATGATACAGGCCGTTCTGGCGCGACGGATGAACCCGTCCAGACAACCGCCGCGAAGTTGGACTACAACCGCGACGTCCAGCCCATCCTCTCCAACTACTGCTACCACTGCCACGGGCCGGACACCGCCACCCGCGAGCCCAAGGCCCAGCCCTTGCGCTTGGATATTCGCGAACAGGCACTGGCCTATGTTGGCAACAACGGCGCGCGCAGCATCGTCGCCGGCAAGCCGGACGAAAGCGAACTGATCCGCCGCGTCGAATCGCACGACCCCGAGGTGATGATGCCGCAGGATAAAGAGAAACTCCTGAACCCGGCTCAGATCAAACTCCTGCGCGACTGGATCGCCCAAGGTGCCGAATTCCGCGACCACTGGGCCTTCGAAAAGCCGGTCAAGGCTGCCCTTCCAAAGGTCTCCGACGAAGCCTGGTGCGAAACCCCGGTGGACCGCTTCATCCTGGCGAAGCTCGATGAGGCCGGGCTCAAGCCCAACGCCGAAGCCTACCGCACCGCCCTCATTCGCCGCGTGACGGTCGACTTGAGCGGTCTGCTGCCCACGCCCGGGGAGGTAGCGGCCTTTACCGCCGATCCCGCGGACACCGGCACGGCCTACGCCAAGGTCGTGGACCGCCTGCTGGCCTCGCCGGCTTACGGGGAAAACCGAGCCCGATATTGGCTCGACTACGCCCGATACGGCGACACCCACGGCATCCACGTGGACGCTTACCGTGCCATATGGCCCTACCGCGACTACGTCATCAAGAGCTTCAACGAAGACAAGCCCTTCGACCGTTTCGCCACCGAGCAGTTGGCCGGCGACCTGATGCCCGGCGGTGGCCTCGACGCTCTGGTCGCCACCGGCTTCGTGCGCGCGGGCTTGGCCTCGGGCGAAGGTGGCACCATCCCTCAAGAGCTGTGGGTCAACGTCAAACGCGAGCGCACCGAGGCCTTCACCACCGTCTTCATGGGCATGACCGGCGGCTGCGCCGTATGCCACGACCACAAGTACGACCCGATGACGGCGAAGGATTTTTATTCTCTAACAGCGTACTTCGGCAACGTGGCCGAGAAGCCCTACCACAATGACAACGACGATTGGCCGCCCTTTCTGGTGCTGCCACCGGAAGCCGATCGCGCGGCCTTCGACGCGGCACAGTTGCGGAAGTCCACGGCACAGGGCGAACTCGACGCGCTCTACGCCGCCTCCGACGTCGGTGTGGTCGCTTGGCTGGCCGGCCCGGATGGCCCCAAGGACATCGATCCCAAGGACCTCTCGGCCCGCTTTCGCCTGAACCGCGACGACGGCACCGGAAAGGACCATCCGCAGGACAAGGTCATCCGCGACCAGGTCTCGGGCAAGGAATACCCTTTCGAGGGCGCGCCGCCCTTGTGGGATGAATACCCTCTGCTCACCGGCTCCTTCCGCCTCGACAACAACACCCGCTTCCAAGCACCCGACGTCGGAAATTTCGAAAAGGACCAGCCCTTCACCGTCTCGACCTGGGTGCGTTGGAACGAGGAGCCGCTGGGGCAGGGTGCCGCAAACGGCGGCATCGTCTCGCGCGTCGACGGTGCCACGCTCAAGGGCGGCTGGGAACTCGAAGGGTTCGGCGGGCGGATCCGCCTTTACCTGTTCGGCGACTGGCACAATGCCGACGCCATTGCGGTGCTCTCCAAGCCCGCCATCCCGCGCACGGAGTGGGCACATGTTGCGGCGACGTACGACGGCTCGGGCAAGGCCGCCGGGGTCAAGATCTACCTTGACGGCAAGCCGGTGGAGGTGGAAGTCGGCAAGGACAGCTTGACCGGTTCACTCAAGACCGCGACCCCATTGAACTTGGGCCGCCGCGGCGGTGCCGATGCCACGGCCAACCCGCTGCGTGGGCTCGGACTGCTGGATGTGCGCATCTACCGTCGCGCGCTGGCCGACGATGAGATGATCCGCCTGCCGTGGCTTGCCCCCTTGGCCGAAGTCCATGCCGCCAAGCCGGACTACCAACGTTGGACCCCCTTCGAGAAGGACGCCGCCCGCGACGCCTACTTCGCTAGGGAGGGCACTGCCGGCGGCAAGGTCAAGGTGCTTAAGGAAGCGATGGCCAAGGCGCAGGCCGAGATGGACGCCTTGTCGGCCAAGACCAAGGTCGTCCACTATCAGGGGGCCAACAAGCCCGAGGAGAGCAAGAAGGTCAGCGACTCCCTGACACAGATGTACGAAGGCACGCTCGGCTCCGGCACCCTGATCTGCCGCGAGAAGCCTACCCCCGCGTTCGCCCACGCCCTCTCGCGTGGCGACTACGGTTCCCGCAGCGAGCGCGTGTATGCGCAGACCCCCTCGTTCCTGCCCCAGCCACCGCAGGGCACCCCGGCGAATCGCCTGGGTCTGGCACAATGGGTGACGATGAAGGACAATCCGCTCACCGCCCGCGTGACGGTCAATCGCGCTTGGAACGAAATTTTCGGCATGCCTCTGGTCGAGTCGACCGACGACTTCGGCATCGTCGGCGAACGCCCCAGCCACCCCGAATTGCTCGACTGGCTGGCGGTGGATTTCCAGGAAGGCGAGGGCAAGGATTCGGCGTGGAAATTCAAGCGTCTCTACCGCCAGTTGGTGATGTCGATGGCCTACCGCCAATCCGCCGTGGTCACGCCGCTGCCCGCAGAGAAGGACCCGCGCAACCGCCTGTGGGCGCACGGCCCGCGCCACCGCGTCGATTCCGAAGTGCTGCGCGACATCGCCCTGCAGTCGGCCGGCCTGCTCAACACCGAGAAGCGCGGCGGGCCCTCGTTCCTCGGCTACCAGCCCGACGGCGTGTGGACCAATTCCTACCCCTCGGACACTCACGTGTATTACCGCCACAAGGGGCCGATGCTCTATCGCCGCAGCTTGTATCAGTTCGTAAAGCGCACGGCGGTCCACCCCGAGCTCGACATCTTCGACGCCACTGACCGTTTGACTTCGTGCGCGCGTCGCAACCGAACCAACACGCCTTTGGCCGCGCTGGCGCTGATGAACGACGTCACCTTTCTCGAAGCAGCCCGCGTGCTCGGCATCCACGCCATGCAGTCATCGCCCGAGCCCAAGGCTCGTCTCGACTTCATGGCCCAGCGCGTCCTGTCGCGTCCGCTTGCGGCAGAAGAAGTAGCCGCATATCTCGCCCGCTTCAACAAAGTGAAGGCGCACCTGACCGAAGAGAATGCGAAGAAGCTACTGGCCCAGGGCGACGCTCCAACTCCAGCGGAACTGCCTCCGGTCGAAGTGGCTTCCTGGATGAGCATCGCCAGCATCCTGCTCAACACCGACGAATTCCTGAACAAGTAGTCCGATGTCTAAGCCCCACCCTTGCTCCGACCACCACGGCGAAGCTCCCACCGTTTGGAACTTGCCCATCCCGCGCGACCTCAAGGAAGAGTGGAAAGCGGCGGTCACCCGCCGCCACTTCCTGCACCTTGCCGGCTCGACCTTGGGGGGCTTGGGTTTAGCCCACTTGCTGGCCAAGGACAGCGCGTCGGCCTCCTCGGTCAGCGCTGCCCTGGGCTCGCTCGGCGCCCCTCACACCAAGGGCAGCGCCAAGCGCGTAATCTGGCTGTTCATGGCCGGCGGTCCGCCGCACCAGGACATGTGGGATTACAAGCCGCGCTTGGCAGAGTTCGACGGCCAGGACATCCCGAAGGAAGTACTAGGCGCTGACTTCAAGCCCAGCGGCATGACAGCCGGCAATTCTCGCTTCACCGTCAAGACCAGCCCCTTCAAATTCCAGCAGCACGGCCAGAGCGGTCGCTTCGTCAGCGAGGCCCTGCCTTGGACCGCCAAGTGCGTGGACGACATCGCCCTGATCCATTCGATGTACTCGGACGCGATCAACCACGAGCCGGCCATCATGCTGATGAACACGGCCGCCATGTTTCCCGGCCGCCCGGCGCTTGGCGCATGGATTTCTTACGGCCTTGGCAGCTTGAACGCCAACCTCCCCTCATTCGTCGTGCTCAACTCCACCCAGCTTCCCGGGCTCTCGGGCCAGCCGGTGACCCCGCGCCTATGGTCGAGTTCCTTCTTGCCTACCGAACACGCGGGCGTCGCACTGCGCGCCGGTGCCGACCCGGTACTCTACCTGCGCGACCCAGAAGGCATGGACCGTGCCTTGCGGCGTAACCTGCTCGACGGCGTGGCCGAGCACAACGAGCGCACCTTCAAGGCTCTTGGCGATTCCGAGACTCACGCTCGGATCGCCCAGTACGAGATGGCCTTCAACATGCAAATGAGCGTACCGGAACTCACGGATTTTTCCGACGAGCCGGAAAGCACTTGGGAACTCTACGGCCCGGACGCCAAGAAGCCCGGCACCTTCACCTACAACTGCCTGATGGCCCGCCGCATGGCCGAGCGCGGCGTGCGCTTCACCCAGCTCTACCAGCGCGGCTGGGATTTCCACGGCGGACTGCACGGCGGCATGAACGCGCTGTGCGGCGCTACCGACCGAGCCTGCTACGCCCTGATCACCGACCTGAAGCGCCGCGGCTTGCTCGACGACACCCTTGTCATTTGGGGCGGCGAGTTCGGCCGCACCACCTACTCGCAGGGAGATGGCCGCGACCACCACGCCAAGTGCTTCACCAACTGGATGGCCGGCGGCGGCGTCAAAGGCGGCGTTTCGCATGGCCAGACCGACGACTTCGCCTTCAATGTCCTGAATCCCGGGGACAAGGTGCATCCGCGCGACTTCATCGCCACCGCCTGCCACGCCTTGGGCATCGAGTCAGACCGCCTCACCAAGCGAGTCCTTGGCGTGGACCTGAAGCCCACCGGGGTCGAACACGGTAAACGGATCGAGAGCATCATGGCGTAATGCTGGCTTTCGGCATCCTCACTGAACCTCCGCACTATCACGCATCGTTCCCGGCACCGAGCCAGCGTGAGCCGATCCGAGGATTGAAGCGGACTGGATAGCCGTCCGGAAGTAAATAATGGCGAGCGTGCGCTCGCCGCCTGCCTTTTTGCCAGTAAGTATTGTAAAAACGCAGACCAAGTCTCGCGTATATTTCGCGTATAAGGAGACGTGCTTGCATTGCAAAACATTCATGCGTTTTCAGAGCGTGCCCGGCGGGCGTTGTTGCCGGTGATTCTGACTCTCGGAGGATTGGCAACGGCTCATGCCGCGGGGTGGCCGATGCAGCGGCATGATGCAGGCCGTTCGGGCGCGACGGATGAACCCGTCGAGGCGGCGCGCCTGGCCGAGTCATGGACGCTCACGATGGCCGTGCCGCGAACCGCCTGGCCGAAATCTGCGCGGTGGGATGCCTTCAATCTGATCTCGAACATGCTCTCGGCGCGCATCTGGGACGCGTGTTACCAAGCGTGCTCGGATGGGCAACGGCTTTACATCGCCTCCTCTACCGAGGACGCGGTGATCGCCGTGGATCTCACCACCGGCAAGGAGCTGTGGCGGTTCACCTGCGGCGGGCCGGTGCGGATCGCGCCTTCGTTAGTGGGCGACCGCTTGCTTTTCGGCTCCGACGATGGCTTCGCCTACTGCCTCTCCGCCGCGGAGGGCAAGTTAGTTTGGTCGATGAATCCCTCACCCGGATCGCGGCGGGTGATTCACAATGAAAGGGTGATCTCGCCCGCGCCCGTTCGCACCGGGATCGTCGTGCGCGAGGGAACCGCCTATTTCGGCTGCGGTCTGACCACTTTGGACAAGGGTTGGATCTGCGCCGTGGATGCCGCCACCGGCAAGGCGGACGGTCGGGGCCGCTACGTCCGGGAGATGCCAGGACAGACCATCGAAGGTCCGCTGACGCTCACGCAGAGCCTGCTGATCGTGCCGCGTGGACGCCTCGCTCCACTTTCGCTCGATCGTGAAACGGGATCGACGCATTCGCAGATGGCAGGCAGCGGCGGACCCTTTTGCGTGGTGATAGAGGACGGCCAGCAATTGCGCTCGAATGATGCGCGGGAGGGCGAGGCGGCGCTTTATAAATCCACCGGCGAGAAGATGACGTCGGTGGGCAAGGGCTCGGCCATCGCTGTGCGCGGCGAGCGCGCTTACATCGTGGTGGATGGCCACTCGGTACAGTCGATCGACCGGAAGACCGGCGCGATGGCGTGGAGCCGTGAGGTCCCCGGCGCGGGCGAGGTGATCGTTGCGGCGGACACTGTCCTCGTCGGAGGCGAGGGCGTCGTCATGGCCTTCTCCTGTGACGAGGGGAAAGAGCTTTGGAAAGGCAAGGTCGCAGGCCGGGCCCTCGGGCTGGTAGCGGCGGGCGGGCACCTCATCGCATCCACCGACCTCGGACACCTGCATGCCTTCGCTCCCACCGCTCCCGTAGCGGCCCCGATCGCCGGAGCCAATGACGCGGCGCATGAGCAGACACCTCCGCCGATGCCGAAGGTGCCGGTGTTCTCCTCCAACAGCCTGATGCTCCGCTACGTCTTCCATCGTACTGCGATGGCGGGGAGCGATGGCAAGCCCCTCACCGGCGGGACGAAGGCCGGAGTGAAGATCATCGACACCTGCCAGAGGACGCCCGCCGTGCTCACCAGCTCCGCGGCGATGGTGGCCATGCGGGGCAGCGGCGAGGCGATCGTGCTCGATGGCAGCAGCTACTACACCGCCACCGATCTCGGCGTGAAGAAGATGCCGTCCGAAGAGATCAGCGTCGAGGCTTTCGCCCGCATCAACCGCGCGCAGAGCTGGGGTGCGGTGATCGGTTGCCTCTGCGACGATGGCAGCGACGAGCGCGGCTGGATTCTCGGCGTGCGCGGGCCGTCGTTCGCCTTTGGCCTTGGCACCGCGGGCAGCAAGATCGACTACGCCACGGCACCTGCCGAGTTATTCAACGACGGCTGGCACCACCTCGTCGGCACCTACGATGGGAAGATGATGCGCCTTTACCTCGATGGCCGTGAGGTGGCCGCGATGGCGAAGACCGGACCGATCACCTATCCCGATGAAACGCCGGTAATCCTAGGCGCCTACAAGGACAAGGACGAATGCTTCCCGGTGCAGGGATCGCTGCACGAGGCCCGCGTCTGGCGGCGGTGCCTGTCACCTGGTGAGATTTCCAAATCCTACTCCAGCAAGGCCGAGTTGTTCCTGAATGGAAAGGCGGCGAACGCTCTGCCGCCGGTGCCGCGTTACGATGAGATCACCGTCGGTCCGTTCACGCGTTTCCTGGGCGCCGGCAAGGCCGAGGTCACCTGGGCGACGGCGAGCGCGATGCCGAATGAAGTGCGGGTCAACGGCTCGTCCGGCAGCCGGGTGTGGGGGGAGGGCAGCGGTACCGGTCACCGCGTTGTCATCGAGGGGCTGGAATGGGGTCGGGTATATGGCATCGAGCTCGGTGGTCTGAAGGACCGTCCCTTTGAATTGGATACCGCCCAGGACCGCGCGTATGTCCCGCCGGTTGCCACCACGACGAACACCCTCGTTGCCGCCGCAGTGAAGGGCAGCCCGAATGGCCGCGGCATGGCGGCGGTGATCGGGGCGGAACAGATGGAGGCGGCGGTCGCCCTCGCGGCGGCCGGCTATCGGACGGTGATGATCGAGCCGGACGCGACGAAGGCCTCGCTCGCGCGCGCCACCCTCGGCTCCAGCATGCTGTTAGGAGATCACGTCGCGGTCATCGCGGCGGCGGATCTGAAGGATGCGACGCTGCCCACGGCCTTCGCGGCGATTGTGATTTCTCCTGCGATGGACGCCACGCTCGCACGTCGATTCGCACGACCCTACGGCGGCGCGGTGTGGACGCCCGGCGTCGAGGACAAGCCCGTTTTTGTCCGCACCGCACCGGAGGGTTCCGCGAGCTGGACCAGCCAGTATGGAGATGCCGCCTCAGCGCATTACGCCGGTGAAACCCTGCGGAATGCCGCGGGGGGCGATGATCTCACGCCGCAGTGGCTCGGCGAACCCGGCCCGCGGTTCCAGACGGACCGGCAGAACCGGAAGTCCTCGCCGCTGGCGGCGAACGGGCGGCTTTTCCTCCAGGGCTTCCAGCGGCTCCTCGCGCTCGATGCTTATTCCGGCGCGGTACTGTGGGGCGTGGAGACCCCGGGCGTAGCAAGATTCAATGTTCCGCATGGCGGGTCGAACTGGTGCTGCGATGGCGAGGCGGTGTATCTCGCCCATGGCCCCGTGCTCGATGTCTTTGATGGTGGCACCGGTGTGCTGTCGAACTTCCTCTCCAATCCAGTGCCGGAGCTGGAGTGGGGCCAAGTAATGCGGACCCGCACAAATCCCACCCCGCAGGGCCGGGAAATCCTGCTCGGCAGCTCGGTGCGCGCCGGGGCGGAATTCACCACTTGGTGGGGCAGAGGGAATTGGTATGATGGCACGCAGGGCGATTCGGTGAAGCTCGTGATGGCGGACGCGCTCTTCGCCCATGACGTACCGCTGAAGCGGAATGCCGCGCCGCGATGGCTCTACCGCGGACTGGTCGTCCAGCCGAGCGTCTGCAGCGCGGAGGGCAAGGTCTTCTTCCTGGAGCGGAAGTTCTCCAAGGATCCCGCTGATCGGAAGCTGACCCTCGATGAGACCGGCCAGACCTCGTTGGTGGCGCTGGATCTGGAGAGCGGCCGCGAGGTGTGGCGGAATCCGGTGGAGGTGAAAGGCCCGGCCACTGCCGCCTACGTGATTTCCTCGCGAGGCAAGGTGGTCCTCGAACTCGCATTGAGGAACGGCACCTTCGAAGTCAGCACCTTCGATGCCGCCAATGGCAAGCCGCTGTGGGCGGCCCCGCCGGTGAAGTGGGAGGCCGACCATCATGGCAAGCACATCTCGCGGATCGGCACCCAGGGCGAGCTGCTCTACCTGCGCCCGCGCATCTTCAATCTGGAAAGCGGCGAGGTGGTAAAGACCGGTTTCCCTGCGGGCCACACCTGCGGATCCTATTCGCTCGCGTCCAATTTCATGGTCGGCCGCATGGGAGAGCTGATCCTGTGGAACGCGAAGCAGGCGACTGAAACGCGGCTCTCACGATTCCGCCAGGACTGCTGGATCGGCGCCATCCCCGCATGCGGGATGTTGCTGGTGCCCGAGACCGGCGGCGGCTGTTCCTGCGGTGGATGGATGGAAACCAGCCTCGGCCTGATTCCGAAGATCACCGCGGCGGACTTTCCCTGATCGTGTCCCGAGGCTGGGTGTTCCACCAATAGTTTTTGCAATAAACCAATTTCGCCGCTTCCGCTCACCTGCCATCATTCTCTTATCCCTATGTCGAAGAACCCGATGGTGAAATGGATCGTCAGCTCCGTGCTGATCGCCGGAGTGCTGGCCAGCGGGCTCGTCTGGCTCAGCCGCGGCGGTCACTCCAACGGCACGGGCACGTCTGCGGGCAAGGAGCTGCAAGTCTTCTGCGCGGCAGGCATGAAGGCTCCGCTGGAGGAACTGGCGCTGCAATACGAGCGCGCCTATGGCACGAAAGTGAATCTCCAATACGGCGGCAGCGGCTCACTGCTGGCAACCATCGAGAGCACGAACCAGGGCGATCTCTACATCCCCGCGGAACTCGCGTATGCGACGAAGGCCCGCGACAAGAAACTCGGCATGGAAGTGATCGAGCTGGCGTCCATGAAGCCGGTGCTGGCCGTGGCGAAAGGGAATCCCAAGCACATCCGCGGTTGGCAGGATCTGCTCCAGCGCAGCGAACTCAACCTCGGCCTGTGCCACCGGGAAACCGCCGCGATCGGCAGCCTCGTCCAATTCGTGGCGAAGCAGCGCAACGAATGGGAAGGCCTTCTAAAAGCATCCGACGTCACCAAGAACACCGTCTCCGAACTCGCCATCGACCTGAAGGCCGGTGCGCTGGACGCGACCTTCCTCTGGGATCAGACCGTGGCGAGCATGGAGGGCCTCGAAGTCCTGCCCTGCCCGGAACTCGGGACCCGTCCGGTGAGCGTCCCGGCCGTGGTGCTTGCGTCATCCTCTTCGCCGAAAAGCACCCTTCACTTCGCCCGCTGGATCGCCTCGCCCGAACACGGCGCGCCGGTTTTCCGCCGGCATCATTTCGCGGCGACCGGGGGCGATGCCTGGCAGGAGTCCCCGGAAATGACGATCTACGCGGGCTCGGTGAACCGCCCGGCGGTCGAGCGGATTCTGAACTCGTTTTGTGACCGAGAGGGCGCACAAGTCCGCACCGTTTTCAATGGCTGCGGCGTGCTGTGTGCCTCGATGCAGGCGCTCGCCAACCAACCGGGCGGCACTGCCCCCGATGCCTACTACGCATGCGATGTCTGCTTCGTCCCGCCGGTGGCCGACCTCTTCCCGGAAGCCGTCCGCCTGACGGAAACCGATCTGGTGATCGCCGTGCCGAATGGCAATCCGGCGGGCATCCGCTCGCTGGCCGATCTCTCCAAGCCAGGCCTGCGACTCGGCGTCTGCGATGTCGAACAATCCGCCCTCGGTTTCCTCACCGATCGTCTGCTCGATCGCTCGGCGTTGAAGAAGGCCGTCGCCGGACGGGTGGTCGCACGCGCCCCGACCGGCGATCTGCTGGTCAACCAGCTCCGCGCCGGGTCGCTCGATGCCGCCGTGGTCTATCGGGCGAATGTGGCCACGCTCGGCCATGCGATCGATGCCATTGCGATCGACCATCCGGCAGCGAAAGCCGTTCAGCCGTTCGCGGTGGGGGACAAGTCGAAGAACAAGCAGCTCGCCAACCGTCTCTTGGAAACCCTGCGTGCGGGCAAGGAGGACTTCATCGCCGCCGGCTTCCGCCCGCTGGAGCTGGAAGAACCAGTCGCCTCGAAATCCTTCACCGCGCCCGGTTTCGAGAAGAACTAGCAACATGACCGACCCCGTCCCAGCGAGTGACTTCACGGAGCCACGTCGCGTTCGCTCCGCTTCGATCACCTTCTGGTCGGCCTCGGCGGGCATGCTGGCGTTCTATGCGATTCTGTTAGGAGGCATCCTGCTGGCCACCGGCGCATGGGCTTCGCCGGAAACCTTCTCGCGTGCGCTCGCCTCGCGGGAGATCCGGCACTCGATCATGATGAGCGTGGTGAGCTGCGGGTTGGCGACGCTGCTTTCGCTGTGGGTCGCCGTTCCGGCCGCCTACGTGCTTTCGCGTTGCCGTTTCCGCGGAAAGACGGTGCTCGAGATCCTGTTGGACCTGCCAATCGTCATGCCGCCGCTGGTGCTGGGTCTCGGGCTGCTGCTGTTGTTCCAGACCGTGCCGGGGCGGTGGATCGAGGGCACGCTCGGCTGGCGCTTCACCTACACCACCGCGGGCGTCGTGCTGGCGCAGTTCACCGTCGCCTGTGCCTTCGCGATCCGTTCGCTGCGCGCCACGTTCGATGAAATGCCCCGCCGGCCTGAGCAGGTCGCCCGCACGCTGGGGGCTTCGGACAGCCAGGTCTTCTGCCGCGTGGTGATCCCGGCTGCCCGTCGCGGGCTGCTGCATGCCGCGGCCGTCGCGTGGGCGCGTGGGCTCGGCGAGTTCGGTCCGATCCTCGTATTCGCCGGTGCCACCCGCATGAAAACCGAAGTGCTGCCGACCACCGTTTTCCTCGAACTGAGCATTGGAAATCTGGAGACCGCCGCCGCCGTCTCGATGCTGTTGTTGCTCGCCGCCGCCGCCGTGCTGGTGCTGTTGCGCTGGCTGGACGCCCGGGATGGCCACCTTCACTGAAGCCGATGATCTCCATCCGACAACTCACCCTCGATCGCGGCAGCTTCCGGCTGGAAGGCGTGGACCTCGAGATTCCCGATGGCGCCTATGCCGTGCTGATGGGGCCGACCGGTTGTGGAAAAACCTCCGTGCTGGAATGCGTCGCCGGACTGGTGGCCGCGCGTGCGGGCAGCATCCTGATCGGCGGGCGCGACGTCACGCGCCTGCCCGCTGCGGAGCGCCAGCTCGGCTACGTGCCGCAGGATGGCGCGTTGTTCGCCGGGCTCGGGGTGTGGGAGAATCTCGCCTTCGCCCTCCGCATTCGCGGCGAGAAGGAAGCGAATGTGAAAGCCCGCATCACCGAGCTGGCGCATGCGCTGGGCATAGCCCACCTGCTGGAGCGCGGCATCCGCGGGCTCAGCGGCGGGGAACGCCAGCGGGTCGCCCTTGGCCGGGCGCTCGCCTTCCGCCCGCGCGTCATGCTGCTGGATGAACCGCTCGCCGCCCTCGATGAAACGTCGCGCGATGCGATGTGCTCGCTGCTGGAAACGCTCCACCGCGGGACCGGCACCACTTTCCTGCATGTCACCCACTCCGCTGCGGAAGCCACCCGCCTGGCAACCGTGCGTCTCGATGCCGTCAAATTGTTCCAACGCCGATGAACCCGCCTTCGCCCGATCTTACCGAACAAGAGCGCGAACGCTACGCCTGGCAGATGATCGTGCCCGGCGTCCAGGAACAGGGCCAGCGGAAGCTGAAAGCAGCGACCGTGCTGATCTCGCGCACCGGTGGAGTCGGCGGCTGTGTCGCGCAGCAGCTCGCCGCCGCGGGAGTCGGCAGGCTGGTGCTGGTGCATGGAGGCATGCTGCGCGTGGATGATCTCAACCGCCAGGTGCTCATGCAGACCGACGCGATCGGCACCTCACGCGCCGAGTGTGCGGCGGAACGCTTGCGGGCGATCAATCCCGGCATCGAGGTGATCGCCGTGCCGCATCATCCCACTGCGGAGCTCGCGCAGGAATGGGCGGCTCAGGCGGATGTGGTGGTCAGTGCCGCACCCTTGTTCCAGGAACGGCATGCGCTCCACGACGCCGCGGAGCAACGCGCCATCCCGTGTGTGGAAGCCGCGATGTATGACATGGAAGGCTACGTCACCGTCTGCCATCCGCCGCACAGCCCGCGCTACCGCGACTGGTGCCCGGAGAAGCCGGAATGGTGGACTCGTCGCTTCCCGGTCTTCGGTGCGGTCTCCGGCACCATCGGGGCGCTCGCCGCGGTGGAAACCATCAAACTCCTCACCGGCATCGGCGATCCACTCTACGGCCGAATGCTTTCCTTCGATTTCCGACAGGGCCGCGTGCGTGAAGTCCGCCTGCCTAACCCTCAAGATGAAAAAGCCACTACTCCTCACGTTGTTAGCCTCGCTCGGCCTTGCCGCCGCCTGTGAGGTGCCTGTGTTCCGTTTCGCGCTGGAGCGCTGGCCGTCCGATCCGCTACAGGTGGAAGTCACCGCGGACAGCTCGGTCGGGCCGGAGGGCGAGGCCGCCTTGAAATGGCTGCAGAACAAGGTCGAGGGCGAAGAACCATCGAACCTGATGGTGAAGTTCCTCGATCCGGATGGCCCGATCGACAGCCGCGGCTCGATCCGCCTTTTGCCGGCCGGTGCTCCTCCAGGCGCTCCCAATGTGAGGCCGCTTTGGGAGGGGAGTCTCAACGAGGCGAATGCACGCCGCCTGAGCGGATCGCCCGCGCGCGCCGCCATCGGGAAACAGCTTCTGGAAGGAACCTCCGCGGTGTGGGTCGTCGTTTCGCGAGGCGACAAGGACGCCGACGACAAGGCGGTGCAAACGGTGAGCCGCGGCATGAACCGGGCGATGCAGCAACTCAACCTGCCGTCTGGCGTGATTCGTCCGGAAGAGGCCGCGCAACGTCTCGCCGAGAATCCACAGGCGACGATGGATGACGTCCTGCGCACCAAGCTGCCGCTGCGGATCGCTTTCTCCATCGTGCTCGTGCGCGCCGATGATGCGGAGGAGGACCTGTTCCGAGAAATGGTGGCGAATCTCTCGCCCCCGGAGGGCGGGCCGGGAGAGCCGTTGATTGCACCGATCTTCGGCCGCGGTCGCATCCTTTCGCCCGCACCGGCTTCCATGATCGACGAGGACCGCGTCTATGAAGCGTGCGCCTATCTCTGCGGCGCATGCGCCTGCATGGTGAAGCAGCAGAACCCGGGCATCGACCTCCCTTTCCGCATCAACTGGGATGCCCACATCGAGCCGCACCTCGCCTCGATCGACCGGCCGCTCGGCATTCCCGGCCCGGAGACCGTGCAATACGGCGCTCCCCAGGCGGTCGTCGTCCCGACCAAGCCCGCACCGAAGATCCTGCTGTGGGTCGCCCTGGGACTCGCGCTGTTCCTGCCGCTTGGCCTATGGCTTGGAAAGCGTCTGCGGTCCTGACCAACATCAACGATACGCATACACCTTGCCGCTCGACGTGCTCGCGTAGAGCGAGCCGTTGGCGAGGGCGAGGTTGTGCACCGTGCCGTTGACCTCGGCCGACCAGAGCAGGTTGCCGTTCACCGCGTCAAAGGCGCGGACGAAGCCCTCGCCACCCGCGTAGAGCGTGGTGCCGCCGAAAATCAAGCATGAGGCACCGGGAAGGTCCGCCGTCCACAGCGCCGTGCCGCCGGCCCGCGGCAGCATCTGGATCTTCCGGTCGAGGATCAGATAGGTGTTCGTCGCGGTCGCGATCACCGCGGTGGCGGCGGGGAACTCGCGGATCGCCGCGCGGTTGGTAGCGTTGTTCTCCTTGAAGTGCGTCAAACGGTTGCTAGTGATGCCGCTCTGGCTACCGAAGCCCGGGCCGTGGATCGTCGAGCCGTCCGGCGTCACCAAGGCCCACGAGCCGCCGCCGCCGGGGAGTCGCCCGGCGCGGGTGCCGGTGGCGATGTTGAACTGGACCGGCGAAAGGCGTCCTTGCGGCTGATAAAGGAAGGTCGAGCCATCGCTGAGCATCGGCCCCTCGAAGGTGTGGCCGTCATTAGCGCCCGCGCCCGTGTTGAATGTCTGCTTCCAGGCATGTGCGCCGGTGATGGCGTTCACCGCCATCAGATAATGCGCCTTCCAGGGCACCAGCCCCGCGCCGAAGTAGGCGGTGCCATTCTCCACCAGCACGCCGGTGCGCAGCGGGAACAGGTTCACCATCTTCCACGCGGAAGGAACCAGCGTGTTCGAGCCGGAAGGATTGACCCTCCACACCTGCGTGCCATCGGCCGCATTCACGCAGTAGGCCCAGCCGTCGTCGGAGCCGAAATACACGCGGCCGCCATCGAAGGCGGGCGCGATGCGCACGGCGGAACGGGTCGGGATCTTCCAGGCGATCGAGCCGTTGTTCATGTTCAGCGCGATCGCGCAGTTCTCCGCGGTCGAGGCGATGAACACCTTGTCGCCAGCGGTGGAAAGGTTGAACGCCAGATCGTACGAGCGCATCGACTTGTTGCTGTGCACCATCTGATAAGCGTCATAGCGCGCCTCGCCCGCCCACGCCGGTTGCGGAGGGGTGGGCGAAGTCCACACCCACGCTTCGGTCAAAGCGACGGCGTTGAGCTGCTCGGTGGTGATGCCGTTGCGCTGGTTGTTGCCCATGTGGCACGGCCAGTCGGCCGCGGTGGCGAGGGTAGAGAAACTAAGGAGCAGGGTGATGGAGAGTTTCATGACTCGTAACATTAGAGTGGCGACAGCGCGCAGGTGACTTCTAGCCAAGGACCGCAACTGCAGCCCGCGGCTCCGTCCTGCACCAGCACGCAGCCATCGGCGGCGATGGTGCTGATCCAGCAGCTTGGTCGCATGCGGTTCCACAGCGACTTGGTGTTCGACGAGATGTTCCACATGGAAATGTTTCCGCCGTAGAAGGTGCCGCTCAGGCCGTAGTGCTGCGTCTGGTCGCCACGGAAGATCAGCGCGTTCTTCACGGCGATGAAGGTGGAGCAGGCGTTGCGGCTGGGCATCGTCACCGCGGAGGCCACCCCACTCTGGAGATTGTAGATCTTCGGCTCCAGGTAGACCGATCCGCCGAGCACCACCGGGTGCTGCTGGTGGCCGGCGTGGTCGCCGCGCAGCCAGGCGTGGTTCGCCGCCCACTTAACGGTGCCGTCGGAGGAGTCGAAGGCGTGGAGGTAGTAACGGCTGTTGGCGGCGTTCGCGGCGGTCACGAGATATACGCCGCTACTATAGGAACCGTAGATACAGGGCGTGCCACCGGTGATTACCGGCTGCTTCTCCCACACCTTCTGCCCGGTTGTAAGATCGAGAGCGACCATCCACAGATCATTCGAAGCGGCGAGCGAGGCCATAGGAAGATTTCGATCCGCGCCGTCGAGCACCGTGGGATTCCGGGATTCGAGAAAGTAGATGCGGCCATTGCCCATCGTAACGGTCGGGTGGAGAATCAGTCCTCCTTCATAAACCCAGTTTTCCGAACCAGTGACGGGATCGCGAGAGAAAAGATTGTCCGCGCAGACAATGCGAGTGTCGCTGCCGGACCGGCTGTCATACCAATACTGCGGGCCCCACCACTTTCTATAGGTGGCGGTACTGCTCACGGCGGAACCGATGAGGTGGCTTCCTTCGCGGTACAGCAGGCCCCAGTGCCATGTCAGATCGCTGCGCGCACCTGGCGAGACTTTCAACACGCTGTGCGTGCCACTGTCCCCATCGATCCGCCAGCATTCCCCGCCGGTCGCGGCGAAAAGCCCTTCGTCATCGGCCACCAGATTGCTACAATCGCGGATGACATTGAAGCGCGCTAGATTCGGAATCAGTTTCGACCACAGCACCGCGCCATTTTGCGAATCGAGGGCGATCACCCGCTGGTCACCGAGCGTGTAGAACCGGCCATTGGCAGCCAAGGGACTAGACTGCCGGAGTTGACGGTCGATCGTGAATTCTCCTCCGGGCCGGCCGATCCACTGCACCTCCGTTTGTCCTGTGGAGGAGGCACCGCCGGGGTTGGTCACATTTGCCAGTTCCTCGCCCGAGTAGGTTGTGTTGGAGGAATTTCCGTAGAGGTGCGTCCAGCTTCCGTAGCTGGCGGGGCGCGGTTTGCTCGTGACCGCGAGGGCGGCCGCGGGGCCCGCGATGGACTTGCCGCGGCCGGGTTTCATCAGCGCCGAATACGGCGCGAGATCGGAAACACCCCCACCGGAAAAGCTACCGCTATCCGTGATCAGATTGAAGGTATTCGGGCGGAAAGGGATCGAGCCCAGCGTGTAGTCCGGCACCTGCACAATCGTCACGCGGCTGCCGAGCACGCCGCGCTCGCTGAGGAATTGTTCCGCCGCGGCGACCTTCGCCGGATCGCTCTCCACGCCGACGACCATCAGCTCCGATTGACGAACGATCTCATAGGCGAACTTCCCGTCCCCGCTGCCGATGTCTAGGCACCAACCCTTTCCCGATGCGCCGAAGGATGCAAGCAGCGCCTGGGCATCCGCTGCATGACTGCCACCCGTGGCGAAGCCGCCCTGATCCGGTACCCGTGGCGGACGCAGATCGTATTTGCCGGAACCCGTATAGGTCTCGCTGCTTGACTCCAGGCCATTCTGCAGGTGCACCACGCTGAATGAAAGATCCGTGCCTGCGGGGATGTCGGAAAGCACAACCTCGTGCTGGGTGGTGAGTGTGAAGTCCTCGTAGCGCCTGGTGATGTTGGTGCCCGTGCCGTAATCGACGATGGTGGCGGTGGGCGTGTCGGTCACCCAGCGGATCACCGGTCCGTTCGCAGTATAGTCGAGCTGCGGGAGACTAGTGGGCGTCCACGCGCCCTGATAAACGCGGTTCACGCGGAGGCGGAAGAAGGTGGTGGGAGCGGTTGCCACATTCTGCGGCGAATAGACCGTCAGCTCGTCGCGGCCATCCGGCAGCGCGACCGCCATTCCGGCGCGCGGCAGAACGGCATCGCCGCTTCGCCAGGTGTCGCCTTTCAGCGTCGGGCTGCATTCCGGGAGATACTGCAGGTCGGTGGTGCCGCGCGGACGCTTGAAGCGGAATGCCGCCACCTTCTGGCCGGGGTGAACGGGATCGGGTATGATCTCCACCCGCGAGTCCTGCGGCTGGGCCGCCACCGTCGGATTCATCCCTTGCGCGAACTCCAGCAGGTGCGCGATCCCATCCTTGTCGAAATCACTCTCGGCGGTCTGGTCAAGATTGCCGAAATACGAAATCTCCCAACCGTCCGGAAGTCCGTCGAGATCCGCGTCGGCGAAGTTCGAGCCGGTGACGCTGATGTTCTCCCGGCCGCGTTGATACACCATCGCCGCTTCCTCAGCGGTCAGCGAGCGGGTCCACAGCGCGACCTCGTCGAGATCCCCGCTGTAACGGTAGGCTCCCTGGCTGTCCGCGCCGATCACGACGGGGGAACCAGTTTCCACGGAACCCTGTCCAGCCATCACCGGTTCGCTGGCGAGCTTCGCGCCATCGACATAGAACGATGCCCGACCATCGCGGTCATGCACCACCAGCACATGGTGCCAGGTGCCGTCGGCGTTCTCCTTCGAGGAGAGGGCGGCGTCGAGCCGCGAGCCACTACTACCTTTATAGTTCCATTTCACGGACCCGTCGGAACCACACACCAGCCCCCAGCCCAGGTTGGCCCCGGAGGCCCAGTTCTTGTTGCCGATTAACATCGGATCGGCGGTGCTGCCGCCGTAGGCACTGCGGTTGGTGAAGGCGCCCATGTGGCGGTACCAGATCGATACGGTGAAGTCGGCGTTGGCGGCAAAGGGCTCAGTCGCTCCGAGATCGGACGTGAGTTTTTGGATGGGCGAGGCGGTATCGTGGAAACGCAGCGCCCGCCCGCGCCGGCCGTCAGCGATGAAGGTCGGAGGACCATAGGGCACCGCATCCACCACTTGGGGATTGCCGGAGAGGTTCTTGAAATCGTTCTCGAAGGGATAGTAGGCCGTGAGTCCGGTCGTCAGCGAGGGCAGCGCCCAGTTCACCGTCGTCTCCGTATCCGCGTGGCCGCCAGTATAGCTGCCGCCGTAAGCCCGCACGCGATACGAGTAGGTCACCGGCGAGGTGGTCGGCACGGGAGGCGTATCGGTGAAGGTGGCTGCATCGAGCGGCAGTTGCGCGATCACCGTGGCGTTCCGAAGCAACTCCACGCCCGCGGCATTGCTGCGGTTGTCCGCGGCCCGCCAGTTGAGGGTGATGGTGCCCGCACCGGTATCCGGTGCAGAAGCGAGACCTGCGGGAAAGCCGTCGCTCACTTCGAAGATCCCGCCCGGCGTGACGTCACCGAGAATGGCGATTTCTGTATCCGTCAGCAATCGCGGCACGAAGGCGAAGGCCGCGACGTAGCCCTTGCTATGATCCCCCACGTAGCTTGCGCTGCCATTGTCGGAGAGGATCCAGTTGTCCTGCGTTCCATACGCCCAGTCGCCGCGCGGCTGGGTCGACTTGAGATCGCCATTGATGAAAACCTTGTCGCTGTTCCGCGTGTAGTCTGCGGCGACAACCACGCGCTGCCACTGGCCCTTCGTCCATTGCCCGGAGTTCGGCGTGTTCGGCGAGCGGAAGATGCCGGTGGACGAGGGCATCAGGAAATAATCCGCGTCGTTGCTGTTGCCGGGATTCCCCTGGTAAAGCGCCAGCTTGCCCGCTGTGTTCGAGGCCGGCACGAACAGGTCGTAGACCAGCGTGTATTCGTAATGGTCGGTGACGCCCGTACCGGCATTCATGCGCCAGCCCTCGCCGCTTTTCGTGGCTCCGTCGAAGTACATCACCGGCACCGGCCTGCCGTCAATCGCGCCCGGCAGCTCGGGGGTGCCCGTGCCGTTGGCGACTGAGAAGACCCCTTTGTGTCCGGTCAGCCCTATCTCTGTCATCGTCCCCGGACCGAACACCTTGGAAATGACGCCCGAAGCATTCCGGCTGTCGAAACGCCACTCGCTGGTCGTCGCCGTCGGGCGGTTAATGAAGGTTTGTGCCTCCGCACCGCCGACCACCCCCAATGCTAGGATTGCCTTCGGAATGACCGAGAAAGAGAGGAGGCGACCATGTGACATTCACCAAGTCTACTTGACGACAATGTCAAAGTCCCTTGCAAAACTGTTAAAGTCGTTGGCATTATTGCTTGGCTTAAGCCCCCACCAACGAAAACCCACCCCACCCAGCGTGCCAGCCGCTGCTTCCCCAACGCGGGAATCGGGATCTCTTTGATGGAGGCACGCTCAGTGGCAAGGGTTCCTTCAACGATCTGGCCGAAACCGGGCACGAAACTTTTTTCTCCCTGGCGATGGACAAGTGGATTGACTCCTTTCCCCCCCCCCGAGGGGACACCTTCACCAATCGCGCGGCGATGCCGTCGATCCCGACGAAGGTGCTGGCCCGGGTCTGATGCGCAGCCTTGAAGATGTCACCATCCTAGCCATGGCCCACCGCGCCGCCGAAAGCCTCGAATGATCGCGGGATTCAGAGTGCCGGTTCGCGATGTACCAGCACCCGCAGCGCTTGTCGCGGCGCCTTCCCGTCCGCGGCGTGAATGACGGCCAGCGTGCGCTCGCCGGCCGCCTGCTGAAGCGTGCCGGCGTGGAAGCGCTTCAGACCTTCCTTGCCGTTTCCGTTAGCGAGCTGGAACACGGTTTCGCTCCCGGCAGGCAGGTCGCGGAGGACCGTCTTGCCCGCGGGCAATGCAATCTTTTCAGTGCCAAAAATCACCGCCACGGTGACCATGGAAAAATTCACCAGACAGAGTTTTCCCGTGGGAAAGTGCACCGTGTCCGACGGGATGAGGAGCGCACGCGGTTCCTTCCAGGTCGGTGCCCCCGGGGCACGGGACAGCAGCACGAACAGGTCCCCCTCGCCAGTTCGCTTCACCGTGGTCCACGGAGCGCCTGACTCATCTAGCAACCGGATCGCACCCTCGCCTCGCGGCACGCTGGCCGCCGCGCTGGGACGGCCGAGCGAGAGCCGGAGCGGATTGGGTTTCATGGTCCCGGACGCCACCGTTATTTCGCGTGGGGGGATGCTGCCAACCGGGGCTTCCAGTTCGTGCCGCACCCCGTCGCGGACTTCCTGGCGGAAAGGCGGCTGCTCCCCCACCGGAAGAAAGCGAACCGTATCGGCCTCGGCGACCTCCTCCGCGGCAGGTTCTTGCGAAGACGAGCCAGACGGCAAAAGCAGCAGCCCGAGCAGGAGGACAGAGAGAGCGGCGGGGCGAGGCTTCACTTTGCGAAATCATGGATCCCCGTCCGCACGCACGTCGAGCAGGGCGTTAAACTACGTGAAATCTTCATGGGCGGATCGTGCTACGGCGCGACCGGCGGAAGAGAAACATCGCACCAAGGCATCCAAAAAGTGCGGACGAAGTTTCGGGCACCGCCGTCGCGAGATTCCCGGCACTGCCATTCCACAATTTCGAAACTTCATCTCCGGTCAGCTTTCCGCTCCAGATCGCAAAATCATCAATGTCCGCGGTGCCCGAGTAGTTGCCCGTGCCACTGCCGCCGATCATCGTGTTCAAGCTGGCACTGAGCGTGCCGCTGCCAATCGCATCTCCTGTGCCGTTCAGCAGGGTGCCATCAAGATACCACTGTGCAAGGTCCGTGGTGTTGTCGAGGACCAGCGTGACGAGGTGCCAGCCGCCGTCGTGGAAATTCAGGGCCTCATTCTGGCGCGTACCGGTGGAAGTCTTGACCTTGCCCTCGCGGCCCCCGGTGAGGGTGGTGATCACCCAACCGGTGTTGTTTCCGCTGGACCAATTGCTATTGCCCACGATGGCCGCGTCATTGGTCGCGATGGTGCGCACCCACAGCGAAACCGAGAAATCGCCTGTATAAATCGAGTCTTGATTCCCCACCTGAACCGCCCAGTCGCTCGGCGTCGCCCCTGAATTCCCGTTATTGTTGAAGTCCGCCGCCTGTCCGAACTTGCCGGTCGTGAAATTATCGCCGGGCGTCGCATTCGTGCCCACCACTGTGCCACTGACCAAGGTTGCGCCCCCGGCGGCCGTGTCACCGTCGAGCGGGAGATAGATTGAGAGGGTCGCCGCATGTGAATGGGCGACCACGAGGGGAAGAAGAAAGAAACCACGTTTCATTTATGGGGAGGTTGTCAGTTCGGACTCCAGCGCTCCATGGCATGAAGGCAATTTCTCCTGACAAATTCGCAATCACGGCTCGACCCCGGGGCGGGTCGTGCCCCAGCCTCACCACCATGGAGAAAGGATTCATACTTCCCGTTCCTCAACGCGTTGGCATCCGGCTCATCGACTGGGCGCAGGGCTTCGGCTACCGGCTTTACGGCGGCATCCTCGATTTTATGCGGGCCGGACATCCACTTGAGCTCGAATTCGAGCAACCGAGCGGTAGCGACATCAAGCCAGTGAAGATCGACAAGAACTGGAAGGGCGACGGCCTGCTGGTCTTCCGATATACGGCCGAAGAGGCGAAGGAATGGCGGCGCCACAAGATCCCCGTGGTGAACCTCAGTACCGAGCAACCGCCACGGCTCGCAGGCTTTCCCCGGGTGACCCTCGACAACGCCCGCGCCGGCGAGATGGCGGCGGAGCATCTCCTCAACCTCGGCCTGCGACAGTTCGCGTTCCTGCATGATTCCAACCGGCTCTATTCGCGAGAGCGGATGGAAGGGTTCCGCCGTCGGCTCGATGAGGCGGGCTTTCCCCTCCACGTCATAGACATCCCATCCAGTACTTTCCCACCGAAAATCCGCGCTAAGCAAAACCTCGAAATGGCCTGGCGCCAGCTCGCGCGGTTGCCGCAACCTTGCGGATTGTTTGCCAAGGACGACATCGCCGCGGTGATGGCGATCCGGGCTTTGAGGGAAATCGGTTTGCGTGTGCCGCAGGACGTTCCGGTGCTGGGCGTGGCGGACGACATCGTCCATTGCCTGGCCACGACGCCACCGATCTCCAGTCTGCGATTCCCGGGCAAGGCCATCGGCTTCGCCGCCGCGCAGTTGCTCTACCGCCAGATGAGCGGTGAGAAGATCGACCCTCGCGAGCACCTGAGAATCCCGCCGCGCGGCGTGGTGGTTCGAGAATCCACCGGCCATGTCGAACTGCTCGACCCGATCGTGACCCGCGCGCTGGCGGTGATCCGCGAGGAGGCCGGCCGACAGGCGATCACCGCCCAGGAGTTGTGCCGTCGCGTCGGCGTGTCGCGGGAATCGCTGCGTCTGCGCTTTCATGAAACGCTCGGCCGCTCGCCGAAGCAGGAAGTCGACCGGCAGCGCGCGGACCTCGTCGGGGAGATCCTGCGACGCCAGAACTGGACCTTGGAGCGGATCGCCCAGCACTGCGGATTCACCGGCAGCGACGAGCTGTGCCGCTTTTTCAAGCGCGTGAAAGGCTGCACTGCGGGTTCGTGGCGGAGTGGATGAAGGAGCTTCGAAGCAGGACAACCGCTTCGTTTGGGCGGGGCTCTGCCGGTTGTAGGGCACCGCCGAACCAAGCGTCGCCGAGACTTTCATCTCAGCCGAAAACCATTTCAGCAGGGCCTGCCCGCACCGCCGGACTGGGCGCAGGTGGAAGTGGATGCACGGGCCCCGCGCGAAGACGCCAGCGGCCTGACGGTGCTCTTGGCCGGTGGAACCGAACTCCACATCGCCAGCCATGCGGCAGTGCCGCTCGCCGCCGCCCCGATCCGCGAACTGTCCCGGCCATGCTGAGCTTTTCCGGCAGCCTCAAGGTGTTCGTAGCGGTGGAGCCCTGCGACATGCGCCGCAGCTTCTCCGGCCTGCACGATGCCGTCGGCACCAAGCTCAAGGAAGATCCCAAGAGCGGCGCGATCTTCGTCTTCACCAACAAACGCCCCACCCTGCTCAAGATCCTCTATTTTGATGGTATCCTTCGTCTCGCCAAGGGCGCCGGGCACGCGCTGGTACCCACCGGCTGTCGCCTGAAGCTGCCGCCAGAACTCGAACACGAAGTCGCTATCATCGATCTCGACCTGCCCGACCTTGGGAAACTCGGCGAGGTGCTCGACGGCATCCTCCGCTCCGCCGACCAGCCGACTCTCCACGACGGCATTCGCGAAAGTATCCTCCACTCCGCCCTCGGTCTCACCACGGTGGAGGCGGAGAATGCGTTCGCCCTGTCCATGGTCGAGTGGGGCCGCGTCGATCCGATCCTTGTAGCCCGGGAGAAGGCCCGCACCTTGAAGCGAGGCGGGCTCCTGGAGGTGATCGAGGCCAAGCCGAACCTCGACGACATCGGCGAACTCGATGCGCTCAAGCGTTGGCTATCCCAGCGTCGTCCCGCCTTCGGTGCTGCCGCCCGCGACTATGGGCTGCCGGTGCCCAAGGGCCTGCTCATCGTCGGCATCCCCGGCACCGGCAAGAGCCTCACTGCCAAGGCCACCGCCGGCGTCTTGCAGCTTCCGCTGCTGCGCCTCGACATGGGCCGGGTGTTCGGCGGCATCGTCGGCCAAAGTGAGGCTAACCTCCGCTCGGTGATCCGCACCGCCGAGGCCATCGCCCCATGCGTCCTTTGGATCGATGAGGTCGAGAAGGGCTTCGGCGGCAGCACCGGCAGTGGAAGTTCCGACGCCGGAACTTCATCGCGCGTCTTCGGCAGCTTCCTGTCCTGGATGCAGGAGAAGGAGAAGCCGGTGTTCGTTGTCGCTACGGCCAACGACGTGAGCCAGTTACCGCCGGAGTTCCTGCGGAAAGGAAGATTCGACGAGATGTTCTTCGTTGATCTGCCCGACGATAAAGAGCGCGCCGCCATTTGGGAAATCGTCATCGCCCGGCACCGTCGCGACCCAAAGTCGTGCGACCTCGGAGCACTAGCCGCGGCGACGGACGGGTTCACCGGCGCGGAGATCGAAGGAGCTTATCGGGAGGCGCTGCACGAGGCCTTCGCCGACAGCCGAGAGCCCGACTTCGCCGACCTCCAGTCCGCCATCGCTACCACCACTCCGATATCAAAGCTGATGGAGGAGCGAATCGAGGCGTTGCGGAAGTGGTCAAAGGGCCGTGCCCGTGAAGCCGGAGCCCCGGTGAAGTCGTCTCCCGCCACACCACGCGATTCGCGCCGCGTCCAGGCGTGCAACTGAAACAGGGCACGCCGCGAATCGAACAAGGGCCGTCCCGCACACCGGCGGGGCGGTTCCCGATACTTTCCCTTTTTCTCGCCGTTCCGGCGACAATGCCACAAACCACAAACAACCAATCCAGCACTCGCATGGACAACGCCACGCCGGCCACCACCACCGCCTCGCTCCATTACCGCGAAGGCAACTCCGATAAAGTCTACCAAGCCGCCATCGAACCGAAGGACGACGGCTTCATCGTCACCTACGCCTACGGTCGACGCGGCACCACCCTGACTACCGGCGCCAAGACCGAAGCTCCGGTGCCGCTCGCCACCGCCACGGGAATCTTCAACAAGCTGATCACCGGCAAGCTCGCCAAGGGCTACACACCGGCGGAGGACGGCACGCCCTACCGGCAGACCGGCGACGAGGGACGCGACAGCGGCATCCGTTGCCAGCTCCTCAACCCGGTCGAGGAAAGCGAGCTGGCTCGCCTGCTGACCGACACCCGCCACTGCCTCCAGCAGAAGCACGACGGCCGCCGGATGCTGGTCCGCAAGCAGGGCGACGACATCACCGGCATCAACCGCCGCGGCCTTCTCGTCGCCTTGCCCGACCCGATCCATCACGCCGTAGCCGAACTGCCCTACGACGTCCTTATCGACGGCGAGGCCGTGGGCGACATCCTCCACGCCTTCGACCTGCTCGAAGTGAAGGGCAACGACCTGCGCGCCCACCGCTACATCGACCGCTTCGCCGGCCTGATCTCCCTCATCCCGCCCGGGCAGCCCGCCCTCCGCTGGGTCAGCACTGCGATCAGCCCCGACGACAAGGTCGGCACCTACGGGGAACTCAAGCTGGAAGGAGTCGAAGGCGTCGTCTTCAAGGACGTCGACGCGCCCTTCACCCCGGGCCGCCCGAACTCCGGTGGACCCCAGCTCAAGTTCAAATTCGTCGAGAGCGCTTCGTTCGTCGTGCTGGCCCACAACCCGCAGCGCAGCGTCACCCTCGGCCTCTACCCGGCCGGCGGCGACACCCCGGTTCCCGCCGGCAACGTCACCATCCCTCCAAACCACGAGGTCCCGGCACCGGGCGACGTGATCGACGCGAAATACCTCTACGCCTTCCGGGAAAGCGGCGCGGTCTACCAACCCGTCAACCTTGGCAAGCGCGACGACATCCCTGCCACCGAGTGCGGTGTGGAGCAGCTCAAATACAAACCCGAGCCCGCCTCCTGATCTCCAGCCACAACGCACAGCCATAGCGCCAAAGCCGGAACAGGCCCCGCCCGCACTCACCCTGCGGCGGGGCCTTTCCGCATCCACCCGTTACCATCCTCCATCCCACCATGAAAATCCTCAGCGCCACCATCACCCCGATGCCCCGGCCCATGCCGGTGGGCATGTTCGACCCCATGCCCGAGGTCGTCGCCACCTTCGACAACGGCTCCACCCGGACGCTGTTCTCGTTCTACCCCGACGAGGTCTCGTTCCAGGCGTCCGAGTTCACCGGGCTCAGCGAAGAGGAAGCCCACGACCTCCACCAACGAAAGGACAAGGCCTACCTCCGGTCATGAAGCAGCCCGCTCCCCGAATCATCCACCAAAACCACCACCCCATGAACCCCGTCCAACTTGCCACCGAAGACCCGGCCCGCCTGCTCCGGCTCTTCAAGAAGGCCGAACGCAAATCCAGCCGACACCCGGCGACCTGCTCCCCATCGCCTGCCACTTCCTCCACCTCGCCACCAATGGCCTGGTCGTGTCCCGCGGATGTACTCGCATCACCTTCGAGTTCGAGGGTTATCGCACGCACGCCGTCGTCACCTTAGTCGCCGTCACCGACTCCAAGGAGGAGTTCATCCTCGCCCTCGACCTGCTCCAAAAGTGGAAGCCCGCCGGCGAACACCGCCTCGGCGAACTCCTCGAAAAAGCTGCCGAAGCCTACCTCGACGTCCACCTCCCCCAGTGGCCCGAGAACGAAGGCGCCGACGGCCACCTGACCATCGACATCCGCCAAGACCCCGACCGTGCCCTCGTCCTCGATCCACGAGGCCACGCCACGGTGAAGATCATGGCCGAAACCCCAACCCCGTTCCCTTCACGAACATGAACGACGCCTTGGAACACCTCGCCGGTCTCGGCGCGCTCAAGACCTGGCTCGCGGCACACCTACCTCTTCTTCGGGAAGGCGGCACCCTCACACCGCGCGCCATTGTCCTCGCCGGGCTCCCTGGCACCGGGAAGCACAGCGTTTCCAGGGGCATCGCCTCTGCCATCGGCCGACCGCTGACGACCTTCACCTCAGTTGCAGCCATCGACCCCACGAGCATTGTCCTCGTCGAGGATCTGGGCCGGGAGCACCTGCCATTGATCCGGCGGCTCGCCACCCCGGAGGAGACCCCGCCCTTCGTGATCGCCCAGACCGAACGACCGTGGGAACTCCCGGCAGGCCTGCTCCGGGCAGACGCGATCGAAACGGTCTGGCACCTCGACCTTCCCGACGTGAAGGAGCGTGCCGAGATTTGGGACATCGCCGCGAAACGACTCGGCCATAGGAACCCGGGGTTCGACAACGTGATCCTCGCCCGCGCCTCGCACGAGCTAACGCCTGCCGAGATCCATGCGGCTTATGCACGCGCCGCCAGAAGCCGACCCCAGGCACCGACGGAGCGCCACCTGTTTGAAGCCATGGTCGGGCTTCAACCCCTGATCGCCGCCCGCAAGGAGGACCTGCTCCGGCTGACCTACTGGACGCGACGCTGCGCCACCCCGGCGCGGGGCGCGTGAAAATCCGGAGGATCCCCTTCAACAGGGATCCTCCGGGACGCGGTCGCTCAATAGCTTTTTTTACCTCGATGAACTCTCAACGGGCGATCCGTCCTGTGCCCCCGCAGTCGTGGCATTTCCTGGTTGGGTTTACGCCACGGCCGCCACAGTCCTGACACACCGCGGAATGACCAGACCGCGTGACGAATGTGCCTTCGCCGTTGCAGCCTCGGCAGCTATCCGGATCCACCCACTCGGATGAGCGAGGTGGAACGAAGGTATTCTTCACGACACCGGTGCCGGAACAACGGCTGCACGTGTCCGCGGTAAACGTGAGCGAGTTGGAGTCATTGCGGCGCTCGGCTGCCCGCTCGCGGAACTCTCGCCCGGCGCGCTCCCGCTCGATCTTCGAGTGGATCTTGCTCCCGAGTGCGGACGCGAGGAGGAGGCCCACGAGCGCGATGCCCAATGCCTTCTTGCGTGAACCGGCCCAATTCAGAAAAGCACCGAGATCAATGTTGCCCGCCACCCTCGCCAAGGTAGCCGGGATGGTTTCCATCCCTCGGTCCGGGCGCGCCCGGCTGAGATCCGGAACGTCCTTCCTAACGCTGGATGACTCCCTTTTGAAAGTTTCCCCGAAGGTCTTCCAGTCCGTCGAGCCCTCGGCCACCAAGGGGGTATCGTCGTTGATCGTGCCGCAGCGGCGCAGGGCATCAATCGCCTCTCCGGGGAGCGGACCGACCACGTTTGATCCGTCGTTGCAGTAGTACCAGTTCATTGAGAGGGGAAAGTTTGGCGTTGGAGTAGTTCGCCGACCTCCAGCCAACCTCCTTAATGGCCCTCGTGCTCGGCGTAGTCCCGCGAGGCGCGCTTGTTGTTGGCGATGGGTTTGATGCTGGTGTGTCGAGTACGGAGAAGATCCAAGAGCAGGTTGGGGAGGCACAAGTGAAATCGTATGCTAGCATACCACAAACCCGCCTATCAGCTGCTTTCGTCCTTGCTGCTCAATGCAGGAAGGAAGGACACGCAACATCATCGGCCCCCAGGTGCGGAAGCTCCGCAAACAGGCAGGGATCGGCCAGGATGACCTGGCGGGACGTTGCGCCCGACTCGGCTTCGACGTCAGCCGCTCGACCATCTCGCACATCGAGACCGGCGTACGTGGGGTCTCGGATTTGGAAATGGTGATCCTGTCTAAAGCACTGCGCTGCGACCTCGACGCGTTGGTTCCAGCGAAGCTGCCCCGCTGGAGGAAGGACCAGCGGTCACCGAAGTTGGATAGCGACCGGGAAGCCGGCTGAGGGCCACAAGCAGCAGCACGACGAGGAACGACTTGAACGAGTCGTAGATCTTCCCGTCTCGAGGAAGTCGCCGAACGCCTTGATCAGATGAACCACGCCGCCCAGCAGCGGCAGCGCCGTTGCAAAGCCGGTGGCGACCCGGGCCGGCAGCAGGTCAATGATTCCCGAGAGGTCGAGCCCCCCGAGCAGATGAGGAAAGCGGCCGAGGCCGCCAGGGCGGATAGGATTCGAGTTTTCACTCGTCCACCTTGCGGGGGCGACGATTCGAGATCGACGGCGCGAGTGGTCCCCGATAGTTTAGAGCGTGGACAGCAGCGACCAACCCAGACGACAGGACTTCGTTATCACTGGTACTTCCATTAGATACCACGAGGGTCAGGAACTTGAAATCGGCACGGTCATCGAAAGCGAAGAAGGGCGTTTCGCTCTGCCGTTTAAGGCAAAAGTGCATCGGATGTCTCGAGGAACCGGAGAGCCCGATTTCCTCCGAATTACCCTCGAAGAATTGAAGGAAAAACGTTAGGTCGTCCATTTTCTCAAATGGAGTGCGCCGGTCTTCCCCTTCCGGTTGGTTGCTCATCTGCGCCTGCTGAAACTTCCACCTCAATACTCCCACGTCTCGTGCGCCAGGGGCGACGTGTTGAGCGTCTTCCGGTGGGTCCGCCACTGCGGCATGGCCCGGTCCATCACGGCGACGAAGCGGTCGTTGTGGCTCGGCTCGATCAGGTGGGCCAGCTCGTGGCAGACGAGGTAGTGCAGGCAAATCTCCGGCTTCTTCGCCAGCTCAAGATTGAGCCAGATGCGGCGGGCGACCGGGTTGCAGGAACCCCACTTGGTCTTCATCCGCTTGATGCCCCAGTCACTCGCCTGGACGCCAAGCACCGACTGCCATTGAGCGAGGATCGCCGGCAGTCGCTCCCGGAGCCGGGCACGATACCACGCGTTGAGCACCTTCTGTCGCTCTTCCTGCCCTGCGTCGGGGCGGATCCGGAGTTCCAGGATCGTCCGCCCCTTGAGGGCAATCCGGGGTGAGGCGTCCTCGGGGATGACCCGCAGCCGCAGCCGGCGACCGAGGAAATAATGCGACTCCCCGCCGACCATCTGGCGCGGCGATTGCCGTTCCTGCCCTCCGAAGGCCGCGCGCTGCCGCTTGATCCACCCCAGGCGGCCGATGATCGCCAGACGGACCGCCTCGTCGCCCACGGCCAGCGGCGCGGCCACACGGACCCGGCCGTCCGGTGGATAGACCCCCAGATGCAGGTTCTTGATCCGCTTGCGCTCGATCTTCACCGGGATGCCGCTGACGACGATCTGGTGGGGCTCAATACTCATGCTGACGGCAGACCAGTTCGACCAGTTGCTCGATCTCCGCCCGGCCGGCAGGGCTCGCTTCGGCCCCATCCTCGTGGATGCCGCCCACGACCGGCTTCGCGGCGGGATCAGCCAGCCGCCCGAAGTCCTTCAACACCCCCTCGATCGCCAGCCGGACCTTGCGGCGTTTGACCGGGTTCTCGCGGAAGCCGTCCTGACGGTTGACCCGCACCGCGGCATCGACCGCCAGCGCGAGGTCCTCGTCGCGGCCGAGATTGTCGAAGAGCGCGCGCTGGGCAGAGGTCGCCACGGCCTTGGGATAGCCACCCGCCCCGGATGGATTGCTGGCGTCTGTCACCAGCTTCTCGATCTGGCGCAGGTATTCCCGGTACTCGATCGCCTGCTGCTTGCGCAGGACGATAAGGGCGTCGAGCAACTCCGACATCCGCTCGTAGTACTTCGGGTTCACCGGAGTCTCGTCGATGATCAGCTTGCGCACGTTGTTCTCGATGGTTTCCGCGACCGCCCCCTGCTTCTTGCGAAGTCCCGCCGGCAGCTCCTCCACAGCCTCGTCGATCCCGCGCTTGAGGATCAGGTCGACCAGCGAAAACTCGTCGAGCGCTGAGATCTTGGAGCTGTCCTCCGCGCGGACGTACGTGTCGATAAGGTGCCGCATCGCCGGCTCGAAGCGCTTCAGGTCGATGTAGTCGCCGCTCTTGATCTTGACCGCGTCCCGCAGGCCTTCAAATCGGATCACCTCCGCCCGGATCACGGCAATTTCGGAAGCCGGGTACCCGGCCTCGGCCAGCTCGTTGGCGATGTTGGCGTAGGCGCGGAGCAGGGCAGCCACCGACTTGTAGAGTGCCAGGCGGGCGGGCTCCGTGTTCTTGAGCGCCACCGGGCCCGAACCGTCGCCACAGAAGTAGCGGAGATGTGCTTCCTCGTCGCAGGGCGGCGGCACCGGCTCGCAGAGGGCCTTCACGACCTCCCGGGACTCCTCCATACGTTCTTTGGCCTTACCCAGACGGTCCTTGAGGAGGCCGCTGACGTCCTCCTTGTCGTAGCCCTCCAATGCGCCGGACGTGTAGTCCTTCACCGCATCCTTGATGCTGTTGAAAAGGTCGCGGTAGTCGATGATGTAGCCGTATTCCTTGTCCTCGCCGTCCAGCCGGTTCACCCGGCAGATCGCCTGGAACAGGCCATGGTCCTGCATCTTTTTGTCGATGTAGAGGTAGGTGGCCGACGGCGCGTCGAAGCCGGTCAGCAGCTTGTCCACGACGATCAGCAGCTTCAGCTGCCCGGGCTCCTCGATGAACTTCTCCTTCACCTCCTTCTCGAATTCCTCGACGCGGTACATCGCGCGCTCCTCCGGCTCGTCGAACCACTCCGCCAGCATCCGGCGGTAGATCTCATACTGCCGCAGCTTCTCGGTCAGGCCTTCGCCGCTGTCCTCGCCCTTGATGTCGTTCGGCGAGGGTTTGTAGGAGGTGACAATCGCGCACTTGCCCTTCAGCTCGGTCTTCTCCAGCAGCTCGTAGAAGCCGCAGGCACTGCGGATGCTGTCCGACACCAGCATGGCGTTGCCGTGACCGTCCATCAGGCGCGGCCGTTCCGCCATGTCCATGACGATGTCGGCCACGATCTTCTCCAGCCGGTCCTTGCAGCTGAGCACCTCGCGCAGGGTTCCCCAGCGCTGCTTGAGCTGCGCCTTGGCCAAGTCGGTAAGGCCGCTGGTCTTGGCCTCGAACCACTGGTCGATTTTCTCCTGGGAGCCCAGCCGCTGGTCGATGTCCCGGGCCTCGTAGCGCAAGTCCAGCACCACCCCGTCCGCCACCGCCTCGTCGTACTTGTACGTGTGGATGTAGGAGCCGAAAGTCTCAACGCTCGTCCCCTTGTCCGCCTTCAGCAGTGGCGTGCCGGTGAAGCCGATGAAGATCGCACCGGGCAGGAGAATCTTCATCGCCTCGTGCAGCTTGCCGGACTGGGTGCGGTGGCACTCGTCCACGAACACGTGGAGGTCCCCTTTTGCATGGAAGCCCGGCGGCAGCGACTTCTTGAGTTCCTCGATGTAGCCCTGGATGTCCCCCTCCGCCTCATCGTCGCTGCTCTTTCCTCCGAACTTGTGGATGAGGGAACAAATCAGCGACGGGCCGGTGTCGTTCAGCACGGCGATCAGGTCCGTGCCGCTGCGGGTGCGGCGGATCTTCTCGTTGACCCCCTTGAAGACCTTCTCGATCTGATCGTCCAGTTCGGTCCGATCGGTGACGATGAGCACCCGGGAGTCCGTCCGGTTCTCCAGGATCCACTTGGCCAGCCAGACCATGGTCAGACTTTTGCCGGAGCCCTGGGTGTGCCAGATGATCCCTCCCGTGCGCAGGGCGATCCGGGCCTGTGCGGCGCGCACGCCGAAATACTGGTTGTGACGGCAGAGCTTTTTGATCCCCGCGTCGAAGACCACGAAGTTGTGGATCAGCTCCAGGAAGCGCTCCGGCGTGCAGAGTTGGCCGAGAGCCCGGTCGAGCGGGTTGTCCTCCTCACCGTCCTCCTTCCAGGTCAGGAAATACTTCTCCGTGGTCTGGATGGTACCGTAGCGCAGCCCCTCGCTGTCATTGCCGGCCATCACGAGTTGCACCGTGGAGAAAAAGGGCTCAATGAACTCCTTCTTCTGGCTGTCCCTGCTCTGGCGAATGCCGTTGCTGACCGAGACGGACGAACGCTTCAGCTCCAGCACGCCGAGGGCGATACCGTTGACGTACATCACCACGTCCGGCCGCTTGTCGAAGGCCTTCGGATTCGGTGCGGCCACCGTCACCTCCTCGAAGATGGCGAAGTGGTTGTTCCGCGGGTTGACCCAGTCGATCAACCATACCGTCTGGTTCGCCTCGCCGGCGTCCGGCTTCACTTTCACCCCGTAGCGGAGCAGGTCGTAGACGGCGCGGTTGCGGTCGTAGAGGCTGCGCCCCGTGTGGTACGCCGCCTGGTCGAGTTGGTGACCGGCACCGATGATGAGCTTCTCCGGCACTCCTCTACCTTCCAAGAACTCCCGCAGCATCCCGGCCTCAATGTTCCGGTTGCCTGGCCGCTGCCGCCAGTTCCCGGCGTAGGTCCAGCCCAGCTTGCTGAGCTTCGCGATCACCCGCTTCTGGGTCTCGATCTCCTTTTGGCCGATGTCGCTCATAGCGTTAGAATTGAAAGAAACCGCCGAACGGCGGTTACCTTTCCATGACTTGTTAGCCGTTGGAAGTTTGCAAGGTGCATGGGATGCCGTTCCGTTGGAGGTGAGCGAGCAAGCTTGCGGGGCCGACGGTGTGGATCGCACCGACAGCGAAAAGTGTTGGGGTCTCATCGCGGACCATGTCCATGACCTTGGGCAGCCACTCAAGATTCCGGCCATTGAAGAGGGGCTCAAAGACCCTCGGGAATTGGCTGATCCGCTCGGCTTGGATGGCGGCAAGGTCGGTGAGGTCGGAGCGGAGCCACGCTGTAATGGTCCGAACCAGCTCTCTTTCGGCCAGGCCCGGGTCTCTGACGAGGCGCTCCATCAAAGCTGTGCCGCCGTCCGCCTCTACAGTTGAGTCAAAAATATCGAACGCTCGTGACGGCTCCTCGAGAAATGCAATCCGCAACTCGCGCTGTGCCACAATCTGCCGAAGAGCATGCTCCACTCCCTTCTCTGGCGAAATCCCCAGCGCCGCCGACTGTAGCCGAAAGGCCACAAAAAGCGCGGCTCGCCACGGGCGCATTCCGTCAAATGGAATGGCCGTGCCCGCAGCAGCAAGGATCTCGGCCGCCTGTTGATAAAGAGCCCGCGAACCAGGAAAGTTAAGGTGCGCCCCGGACCGATCAATCCCGACCTCCAGAAACTTGTCGGTCGCGGTCGCGTCGGCCTCCAACACAATCCTCCCGACACCATCGTGTGCCCGCGAAACCCATTCCGGCATCTCCACATCCCGAGGCAGGACGTGGATCGAGCCGAGTATCCGGTGAGGTGTGCCGTCTATGGTCCAGAGCATCGTTTATTTCTTTGGCTAACGGTGAATTAGGGGCGTTTTCACACCGAGGGCAGTGCCCTACGTCGGGTCGTGATCCCAACGCTGGATCACTTTTACCAAGCCGGCGACCAACTCGAAGCGGCCTCGCGTGTAGCCACCGGCCTGAGACACGAGTGCTATTTCAGGCAGGATAGCGGTCACCCTTTCGTGGTCGTTGCTTCTCAGTGCGTCGTGGACCTCTTCCATGAGAAGCGCATTTCGACCTTCGTTGGAAGCATTCTCGATCTCGAACCCCTTCATCACACCGTTCAGGTAATCCACGATCATCATTTTAAGCTTCTCTGGATCTCTCATTTGAAATGCTTCCTAGATGCTGGGGTTCAAGTCCTTCCCAGCGCCTTCGCTCAGACCGTGATCGCCTTCCCGGACTCCTGCCAGAGCTTCTCGGCGTCCTTCTCCGACAGATTTGGAAACAGACCTTTAGCCCGGAGAAGGGCGTAGTTGATGACCTCACTCTCCGCCCGCCGGTTGAAAACCTCGGCGGCGATTGCCGGATGCACGCCCAGCTCATCCGCGAACTTTTTGAGCTGTGACACATCCGGTTTCCCGTGGTGGGCGCGGAAGGTCATCAGGACGTCCCGGTGCACGAGGGTATCCCTGGCCCACTCGTCGGCTTCGGTTTCCCGGGGATCGGCGGCCTGGTCGTCGTACTCCGCGAAAACGTCCCCGACATCGTGGATGTGTAGCACCAGGTGAGCGATCTCGTGGAACAGGATCAGCCAGAATTGCGAGAGGTTCCGGTACTTGAGGCTGTGGATTATGACGGCTTTCCCCGGGTCCAGCAGCCGCGTGCATCCGCGGAAGGCTGAGTGCTTCATCAAGGGCATGAAGACGAGGGCGACGCCGGCGTCGGCAAGGATCTGCTGCACCTCGGGGATCACCCCGGCGAGGGGACGGTTCGTCAGCCCGCGCAAGCGGCGGGCCGCCGCCACGAGCTTCTCGCGGTCGTAGGGCTTCACGTCGATCGTCCGTGCCACCTGGCACCCGAGATCGATCCAAATCGCTCCACTGACCGGATTGGAGTGCTGGTTGGTGTCCTTGAAGGCGGCCATGGCCAACTGCATTTCGGAAGCCTTGTCCCGGAAGCTCCTCAGGTTCGGGACGCCCAGCAGCCGGCACATTTCGGCCTGCCGCGCGGCCGGACTCCGGGTCGGTGCCACCACACCGATCCTCTCCAGCGCCGGGTAATCGACGCATTTCAGGATCGTCTTCTCCTCCTCGGCAGCCTGTTTTCCTACGGCCGCCGGCGTGTGTGGAGTGACCGCGGGAGAGTTCATCCGGGTGAGCCGCTCGAAAGCACTCTCCTCCGCCAGCAGGATCCGCAGGAAATTGCTGACCGACTCCGACGGCCGCGACCGGCCGCCCAGCCACCGCGAGATGTTCTTCTCCCCCAGCCCGGTGATCTCCGACGCACGCTTCTGGGTGAGCCCGTACTTTTCGAGGAAGGCCTGGATCTCCTCGGGCGAAATGGCGTTGAGCGCCTTGTCGAGGAAGGCGTCGATCCGGCGGTTGCCTTCGTCGCCGATCACCGTGGAGCCGCAGGACTCGCAGCTCAGCATCGGCACATCCGGGATCGTGACGACGCCGAGCTTGGGGTGCTCCGTCCTGTGGTCGCGGAGCACGGGCAGGAGCGTTCCTCCTTCACACTCGAAGCAGGGGATGCCCTCGGGCACCGGCGGGCGCTTCTTTTTCGTTTTCATGGGATCAGGGATCGACAGGGATTCGGGGCAAGGTGTGGACCGTATCGCTTTCATGGACGGCAACCATGACCCGCGGCGGCTCCCCTCTTGGCGACAGGGTCACGTGGACGTCGAGCGCCGGGTAGGAGTTGCCGGGCGGGTAAGCCAAAACGCATTGGTAGCGTTGCGGCTGGGCGGCTTGGTTCTTTGGTTTCAGGAAGAGGAGCTCGGATGCCAGGCCGTCCGCGAGGTCGGCGAAGAAGCCGTCTGCCTTGAGGCCCCAGCGATCCAGGTGATTCCTCGACGAGGAGTTCGCGTCCAGAAATCGCCTGCCGGGGTCCCGCAGGGCATCGACGATCTGCCTGCGGATGGTGGCGGGCGCTTTCCGGGGGGGGAGGCTGGGCATCAGGCGGCGAGGTGAAGTTGGTGCCTTTTAGCACCTCGGGCAACAGGTTTTTTCAATTCGGTGTCAAAAAGCACTAAAACCTGACCCTCGCGAAAGTGGGCCGCCGGAACGTCCAGTCGACGAGGCAAGACGTCGGCTGGGCCTCACCTTGTCCATGCGCCCATGAGCTTTCTTGCGACTTCGGCGTTCCGAATCTGCCCGCTTCTCGCGAGCTTTGCACCAGCTTCGACGCCGACCTTGCTCACCATGGTCTCCAGGCTCCGACGGCGGCGGTCGGGGAGCTCGACGTAAACATAGGTCACCTCCGAGCCACCCTTCTTGCGCTTGCGAACGACCTTGTCCACGACGGAGCCCGGCGGACTGACCAGTTCCCGTCCATCGGCTTCCACGATGCCGACTGCCAGTGCTCCGCCCCTTGGGCGTCAGTCCTCCGATCTGACGTCGTGAGATCTCCTTTTCCAGCCTCTAGGTCCCCCGCATCCGGACCGACCAACCCAACAATTACGATCGAGTTCTTTGATCTCCCGCCGCCACCGACCTCCAAGCACTTTCGGTCGTATGGTAAGTTTTTTTTGGTGATAGGTCCTCGCCGGACACCTGGACACTTTCGATAGACCCAGTGCGTTGGATCTAAAACGGAAGGATCTGAACTCCGAGAAGCGGGCCATCATCCGCTGTTGCAGGCTCGAGCGGTGGATCCGTCCTTCGCAAAGATTTCCGGAAGCTGGTCCACACTGGGTCAGCACTCCGCCTTCTGAGCCTGAGATCCCCGAGTCGCCCCCGTGACCTCTCCGAAGTTAGACTTTTGGTAGCCGCGTAAACGGGCTGCCCGATTGAGAGTCGCCCGAAGCCGAGTAATCCTCGTCTCCGCCGATCTCTTCCTCCGGGCCCCTTCCGCGGCGCGGCAGGTTATTCTTGCCCAGTTTCTGATTAGCCTTCGCCGTCGAGGCCCGCCACTCTAAGTATTTTCGACGCATCGAGAGCAATTCCTCAAGGGTATAAATCTCGCTCGCACTGCCATCGATTGCCTCCATTTGAAACCCAGGACGCTGACCCACCTGTCTACAAAACTCCGTCCAAAGAGCCTCGCCACGAATCTCCTCCTTTCCCACTACAAGTGGGTCGAGCTTCAATCGAGCCCAGACCTGATTGACCGTAAAAAACTGCTGAGGACTTTCTAGATCCAAGTCCATGGCCAGGATGCCCTCTATTCTTTCGGCATAGGATTTGGCGTAAATGTCCACTAGGCGTTCGCGCTCTCCTTGGAAGTATTTGATGGTGTTATCGCAGCGCACCAGGAGCGTCAGCGCTTTCTGCCCTCCCTTGGGATCTGAACTAAGCCCCATCGCAACAACGAGCTGCGCCAACTCCAATGGCGAGACTTCGGGGTAGCTGGCGACGAAACTATTCCCCGCGCGCTTTTTGCCCGCCATCTCTGCCGCCTTGGTAGCAGCTGCTTTCCTGTTGGCAGCGGTCTTTGTCTCTTTCTTCGTCTTGGCACCCTCCTCATCAGGTGCTCCTTTCTTGGCGGCCGCCTTTGACGACCTAGCTGTCGGGCTTGAGATTCCGCCGTTCTTGGTTGGTCGTTTCATCGAGGTAGGTAGTAGTGCTAAAGAAGGCGATACCGAAGCGAACCGCCAGTTCCAAGCTGCGGTTTTGGCCGCCGTGATCATCTCCTGTCACTTCATAGCCTAACGTTAGCAGCACGATGTTAGATGCCCTCCTGTGCATGCCCAGCCGCATGCCCAATTCGAGGCGTTTTGAGGCATTTTTTGGCATTTCCAGTCCTTTTCAGATCCGCGGAAAACCCCAAGAAAAAACCCTGCAAGTCATTGACCTGCAGGGCTTTGAAATTGGTGGCGGGAGTAGGATTTGAACCTACGACCTTCAGGTTATGAGCCTGACGAGCTACCTGGCTGCTCCATCCCGCGATTTTGTGTGGTGCACCTTGCGGTGCGGGGCGGCACCCTATTCAGATCGCGTGGCCGTGCAAGGGATTTTTTGTTGGTTTCGGGTTTTGTTTCTCGGGGGTGGACAAGCGAGGTAGCCGGCCTTTCGAAATCGTTGGCGTGCGGGGCGGCGGCGGGTATGGGGACGCATGCCGCAGCGCTCCACGGGTTCCCGCGTTTACCTCTCGATCATCGGGCTGATGCTCGCGGTCATCGGCGGGATCTTTTCGTGGCTGATGTGGCGGAGCTTCCAGCGCGCGAGAGAGGTGGACCATTGGCCGCAGGTGCCGTGCGTGATCCTGCGCTCGGAGGTGGAGGAGCGGCAGATCGATCCGAATGGCCGGCTGGAGTATCACCTGGGGCTGCTCTATGGGTACCATTGGGAGGGCGTCCCACGGGAGAGCGATCTGCTGAAGCTGCGTGGCAGCCCGTGGGTCGGGAAGGAGGAGGCGGTGAAGATTTTCATCGAGCGCTATCCGGAGGGTTCGCAGCACCCATGCCGCGTGAATCCCGCCAAGCCGGAAATCGCGGTGCTGGAGCCGGAGTCGAAGGCGCCGGGGTATTCGCTGTGGTTCCCCTTGCTGTTTGTGGTCGGGGGAATCGGGATCGTTGTCGGGGCGTGGCGGAGGTGACGCATCTCTGTAGGCGCGGTGGTGAGACAGCGGGCGCCACCGGTGAAGCGGACCTCACCGTTGCTTCATAGGACTCATAGGTCCTATAGGACTGGTTCCTCCCTGCGGATCCCTCACCGGATCACCCGCTTCTCTGTCCGGAGGATCCCGGCGGCGCGGCGGTCGTCGTTGTATTCGAACGCACCGGCATCGGGGGCGCGGCCGGTGAAGGGCTCGCTGCCTTTCTCGCCGGCATCCACCATCTTGCCCTTCGCGACGGGACGCATGAAGGCGGTCTCTGGCAGTGATCCATCACCTTGGCGCGGCGTGATGAGAAGCTTCACATCGAGCGAAACGAAGTCCTTCGCGGTAACTCCTTCGCCTTCGCCGAAGAGATTGCCCGCAAGCTGGCTGCCCTCGCGGTTCAGGTTCTGCACCTCATTGCGACTACCGAAGCCGAGATTGTTGCGAATGTGGTGGCCGCTGCCGGGAACATCGCGACCTTGGGTGAAGTCGCGCCCGAGGAAATTGAAGTTCGCGCGGTTCTTGTAGGAGCTGTTGTGGATCCAGTCGCCGCCGCCGGGATGGTGGTTCGCGTAAAAGCCGCTCGATTTGTTAGATGCGGCGACGCAACGGATCACCGAGTGCCGTGGGATCTGCCGTGGCAGCCCGCGCACGGCCTCCAGCCCGAAGCCGCCGATCTTGAAGCCATTGCCATCACCGAGGCTCTTGCCTTCGGGCGACTTGCCATTGTCGAAGGCCCAGCAGTTCTCAAAGCGGATGCTTTCCCACGCCGAGATGCAGTCGAAGCCATCGTCGGAATTCAGCCACGCCCGGCACCCGCGGAAGACATTGCCGGTGTCGCGGCGGCCGGGATGGCAGCCGAAGCCATCGACATTCCCGCCGCGCCCGCCTTCGGATACGGAGTCGTAGTTGTTCCAGGCATCGCAATTCACCACGAGATTGTTGGCACCGCCGGAAAGGTAGAAGCCGATGCCCATCCCATCGTGCATCTGCAGGCGCTCGTAGCGGTTGTGGCTGCCCGTATTGGAGAAGCAGATCGATTGCGTGTGATGAGTTGCGGTGACCTGCACACCGGTGACCGCGAAGCCCTCGAGCACGAGGTGCGAGCCATCCACCTGGAAGGCATGGACGCGCAGGCCGGCCGGCTTCACCGCGGAGAAGTCGAAGATGGGCTTTTCGCCTTTCTCGGCGCGGTAGGTGATCGGCTTGCCCGGCGTGCCGCTTTTATTCAGCAGGGTCACGTAGGCCCAGATCCGCTGGCGGCGGGCGATCATCGACTCCTCCATCGCATAGGTCCCGCCGCGCAGGATGACCGTGTCGCCGGGAGCTGCCGCCGTCTGGGCACGCTGGACGGTGGCGAAGGGGTGCGGCCGGTCGCCGCGGGCCTGGTCATCGCCCGCGGGCGCGACATACCAGGTCGCCGCGTGGGCCGCAGTGGCGAGGAGCAGTGGAAGCAGGAATCTCATGTAAATCAGAACGGGCGCACGATTTATACCCGATCTTCCTGTTTTCTCCGACTCTCCCGATCGGGTGATGTTGCGCACCGGCCGGGATTGCCTCTGCGGCGGGTTTCGTGCATGTCCCGGGCATGCTGATCCCCCGAGCACTCGTTCTTACCACCCTGATCGCCGCCGCCCACGGGGCGACGGGCTTTTTCCGCCTGCCGGCCATCCACGGCGAGACGGTCGTCTTCACCGCCGAGGGCGACCTGTGGAAGGTCCCGGTGAAGGGCGGCGCGGCCCAGCGGCTGACCACCCATCCCGGCCTCGAGGTCTTCGCGGCAATCTCGCCCGATGGCAAGTGGCTGGCCTTCTCCGCCGAATATGAGGGGCCGAATGAAGTCTACGTGATGCCACTGGAGGGCGGCCTGCCAAAGCGCCTCACCTGGCACGGCGAGGCCGCCCGGCCGGTCGGCTGGACCCCCGCGGGGAAGGTGCTCGTGACCACCCGTGCGCACTCCACGCTGCCGAATGACCAGCTCGTGGCGATCGATCCCGTGAGCGGCGAGGAAAGTCTGCTGCCACTGGCGCAGGCGAGCGATGGGGACTTCGATGAATCCGGCAAGCGCCTCATATTCACCCGCCTCCCCTTCCAAGGCAGCAGCACCAAGCGCTACCAGGGCGGCACCGTGCAAAACCTGTGGCGCTACGACGAGGGCACCGCCGAAGCCGTCGCTCTAACGGGTGACTTCAAGGGCACCTCGAAGCGTCCGATGTGGGAGAAGGACCGCCTCTACTTCCTCAGCGACCGCAGCGGCACCATGAACCTGTGGTCGATGCTGCCGGATGGTAAGGATGCCAAGGCCCTGACAAGTCACACCGGCTTCGACATCCGCCACGCAGACCTTCACGACGGGCGCATCGTCTATCAGCACGCGGGCACGCTGCGGATCTTCACGACCGGTGATGGGAAGGATGCGGAGATCCCGGTGACACTGACGTCCGATTTCGACCAGACGCGCGACCGCTGGGTGAAGAAGCCGTCCGACTACCTCACGCGCTTCAGCGTTTCGCCGGATGGCGAGAAGCTGGTGCTGACCGCGCGCGGCAGTGTCTTCGTGGCTCCGGTAAAGCCCGGCGGCCGCTTGGTGGAAGTCCCCCGCCCTCCCGGCACTCGCTTCCGCGAAGCGAGCTTCCTGCCCGATGGCAAGTCACTGGTCGCGCAGACGGATGAGACCGGCGAGATCGAGATGGTGAAGCTGCCCGCCAATGGCGTGGGTGCGCCGGAATTACTCACGCAGGATGGCACTATCTTCCGCTACGCGCCGGTCCCCTCCCCCGATGGCAAGCGGCTCGCGTGGCAGGACAAGAACCTGGAGCTGTGGGTGCGCGATCTAACAACCAAGCAGTCCGTCAAGGTCAGCACCTCGCCGATGCGTGGCTTCCCTGATCTGGCTTGGTCGCCGGATGGCCAGTGGCTTGCCTTCGTGGAACCGGCGGCGAATACCTTCAGCCGCATCCGCCTCTATCGCGCCACCGATGGCAGCATCATCGAGGCGACCAGCGACCGCGTGATGAGCTTCTCGCCCGCATGGTCGCTGGATGGCAAGTGGCTCTACTTTCTGAGCGATCGCGAGCTGAAGTCTCTCGTGAAAAGCCCGTGGGGACCGCGCCAGCCGGAACCCTACTTCACCGAGAGCACCCGCATCTACGCGCTCGCTCTAACAAAGAACGGGCGATTCCCCTTCACCCCGCCGGATGAGCTGGTGGCGGTGGAGCCGAAGGAGGAAAAGAAGGACGAGAAGAATGGCGACAAGCCCACACCGGTGCCAGTCGTGGCGATCGATCCCGATGGCCTCTCCACGCGCCTCTATGAAGTGCCCGGTGTTTCCGGGAATCTCTCCGGCCTGGCCGCGACCGCGAAGCATCTGTTCTTCAACACGCAGTCCCCGGGCAATGACACGAAGCCGCGGCTGATGCGGCTGGATATTTCCCATGAGGATGCGAAGCCGAAGCTCTTCGCCGAGGATACCAAGGGCTGGGATCTTTCCTTCGATGGCAAGTGGCTGGCGCTGCGCAAGGGCGATGCCTTCCACGTGGTGCCCGCTGGCGGCGATTGCCCGGCGAAGCTGGAGAAGCCGGTGCCACTGGATCGCTGGACCTTCGAGATCGAGCCGAAGGAAGAATGGCGGCAGATCTATCAGGAGTCGTGGCGCATGCTGAGGGACTTCTTCTACGACCCGAAGATGCACGGCCTCGATTGGGTGGCGGTGCGAGACAAGTATGCGCCGCTGGTGAATCGTGTGGCGGATCGCTCCGACCTCGGCGAGATCCTGCATGAGATGTCAGGGGAGCTGAGCGCGCTGCACATCTACGTGCGTTTCGGCGACCTGCGCGAGGGGCCGGAGAAGATCCAGCCGTCGGCACTGGGTGGCCGGCTTTCCCGCGATGCCGCGAGCGGCGGTTGGCGCGTGGATCACATCTATGCCACCGACCCCGATTACCCGGGGGCGATCAGCCCGCTATCGAAGCCCGGCGTGGGCGTGAAGGAGGGCGATGTGATCGTGGCGATCAATGGCCATGAGTTGAAAGGCGTGGAGCATCCGCAGCAGTGGCTCGCGCAGAAGGCAGGACAGCAGGTGCTGTTAGACGTGCTCGCCGTCGGTGGCGTGCGGCGCAATGTGCTGGTGACACCGCTTTCCCCCGAGAGCGCCGCCGACCTGCGCTATGCGGAGTGGGAATACACCCGCCGCCTCGAGACCGAGCGGCTGGGACAGGGGAAGATCGGCTACGTGCACCTGCGCAACATGGGGCCGGAGAGCATCCTGGAGTGGGCACGCGATTTCTATCCGGTCTTCGACAAGCAGGGCCTGATCATCGACATGCGGCACAACCGCGGCGGCAATACCGACTCGTGGATCCTCGGCCGCCTCTTGCGCAAGGCGTGGTTCCATTGGTCGCCGCGGGCGGGTATGCCGTATTCTAACATGCAGTACGCGTTCCGTGGTCATCTGGCGGTCCTGTGCAACGAGTGGACTTCCAGCGATGGCGAGGCGTTCTCCGAGGGCTTCCGCCGCCTTGGCCTCGGCAAGGTCTTCGGCACCCGCACCTGGGGCGGCCAGATTTGGCTGAATGCCCAAGGCTGGCTCATCGACAATGGCATGTGCACCGCCGCGGAAATCGGGGTCTATAGCCCGGAAGGCGAGTGGCTCATCGAGGGCACCGGCATCCAGCCCGACGTCACCGTGGACAACCTCCCCCACGCCACCTTCGGCGGAACAGACACCCAGCTCGAAGCCGCGGTAAAGCACCTGCAGGAGCTCATCCAAAAGGACCCCCGCCCCGTTCCCCAGCCGCCACCACGGCCAGACAAGACAAAGGAGTGAAGGGACGCGAGCGGGTGCGTTGCTTCTTGTAGCAGAAGGACTTCGTCCTTCCGGCGGGGTGCGGGTGTCGTGGGGTGAAAGCCAGCGAGTTGCCGCTGCGGACCGCACCCAGCCGGAACGACGAAGTCGTTCCGCTACTGGGAGCGCGGAATTCATTCCGCCCGGCAATCCGGGCGAACCTATCCTACGGGCGGAATAAATTCCGCGCTCCCAGTAGCTCTCGATCCCCCTGCCTTTCCTTTCGTCATTTTCGCTCGTTTCGTTGTCGATCTCTTTCCCTAACAGATCGCCAGCTTCTTCCCTGCCACCTCCCCCGCAAACATCTCCCGGTAGTGCCTCCACCACTCGCTCTGAAACCTTCCCTCCGGATCACACCGCTCCTTCGCTTCAAGGAACTCCCGGAATTGCGGATACGCCCGCTCCACCTGATCCCGCCGCGCCCAGCGGTGATACGTCAGGAAATAAGTCCCGCCAAACGACAGTGCCAAATCGATCAAGGCGCGGAATGCCGCCACCGCCGGCTCCCGGCGGTCGTGCTCGACGTGGAGATTGAAGATCACGCACGCATAATCCTCGCGCGCCCAAGCGAGGAAGGATTCATCATCGCGCCGGATCCAGCGGATGGTCCCGTAGATCACCGGCACCCCGCGCGGCCTCAGCTCCGCCGCCGCGGCTTTCATGAAAGATGTTAGAGCGTGGGGCGGGACATACAGCTCGGTGATCATCTCGGTGCCCGTGGCCGCGCCCAGGCAGCAATCGAGGTCCTGATGGTAGTCGCACAAATAGACGGCGAGCTGATGCGTGTCCGACCAATACAGCGAGCCATCGGTGCCGAGGTAGTGCTTCGTGTAGATCTGGAAGGCCCGTGCGCGATCAGTGTGGGCGAGGCGGATCAGCTCCTTCCATTCATCCGCGCCGAGCGTGCGGACCTCCTCCATCTCCCGATCCTCCTCGACCGGTTGGTAAGTGGAGAGCACCCCGCGATGAAGAAAGTCCGGCGAGCATTCATCGATCGAGAATTGGAAGTCGCCGTAAAGTGAGCCCGCCGCGATCCGCGCCGCCATCTCGGCGGGGGCGCGATCGAGTGTCGTCACCTCCACCCGGCGCGCCACCTTGATCCGCGGCGTCAGGCGCAACGCCACGGAGGTGACCACGCCGAAGCACCCATATCCCCCGATCACGAGCCGGAAGAGTTCCCCGTTCTCCTCCCGGCTGCACCGCCGCAACTCGCCCGCGGCATCCACCAGCGTGAAGGCTTCCACATCCCCGATGAACGGCTTCATCCGCAACCCGCGGCCGTGGATGTTAGACGACAGTGCACCGCCGAGGGTCAAATCATCGGCCCCGGTCTGCTTCTGGCGGATCGTCCACACCGGCGAGTGGCCCTCTTGAGCGGCGTGCAGCCTGGCGATCAACTCCGGCCACATCAGCCCCGCGCCTGCCTCGACCACGCCACGCTCCCGATCCACCTCCCCGAGCTCCTTCAGCCCGCTACAATCTAACAGCAGCGTACCCTCGCCGAATTGCTGGCCGCCCATCGCGTGGCGGGCACCGCAGATGGAAATCTCGCGACCGTGAAGCGCCGCATCGCGAATCAGCTCCGCGACCTCGGCCCCGGATCGCGGGCGGTGAACTTGCGCGACCCGCACCGGATTGAGCCGCGAGTGGACGTCGTTGCAGAGGAGGTCATCGGTCATGGTATCAGAAGGGGAATGGGTTCGCAGAGGCAAAGGCACTCGCCCCGGGCGAGCGAAAGTTCACCGGCACCGCGCGGATTCAGGATCTCCCTGCGCAGCGTTTCGTGATCGGCGAGCAGACGCGGGATGAGTCCGAGGGGCTTCAGAAAGCCATCGAGCTCCGCCCGCGTGCAGCCCCAGCGGAAGGGCTCCTTTCGCCAGCGCAGCCAGCGGCGGATCCACGAACTCTCACCGCGGAAGCCGAGCGAGCCGTCATCCGCCCGCTCCATGAAGGTGAAGATCACACAGCCCCGCGGTCCCGCGATCCGCCCGCAGGAGGCCAGCAACTCGGCGACCCGCGAGGGCTCCAGGTACATCGTCAGCCCCTCGACGATTACCACCGCGGGCCGCTCGGGATCAAAGGACGGGCATTTCGCCAACATCGCCTCCGGCAGCTCGGCGGCGAGGTCCGTCGGCAGCAGATGAAAGGCCACCGCCGCTCCCGGCGCGCCTCGCTTCGACCGCTGGGTGGCCGGGTGATCGAGCTCGAAGCACCGCAGTTCCCGGTCCTCTTGGCACAGGCGCCAGCCGAGCGAATCGTAGCCGGCCCCGAGCACCACGAGCTGCCGGGTGCCGTGCCCCGCCAGCGCCTGCCGGGCCTCGCGCTCGATCCAGCGCTTCCGGACCAGGTAGTGGGCGGAGATGCCGTTTAAAAGCACCCGCTCCGCCGCCATCAGGCACCAGCGGGTCCAGCGATACCGGGCCATGAAGGCGAACCAGCCCCGCCGCGCCCGCGAGCCTAGAAATCCGCCCACCGCCTCCTCCTCGCCCGAGGCCAGCAGCGGAGCATGCCCGCCGACGCTGGCCGACAGCAGAACGCAGCGGGCAATCAAGGTGGCGGTGTCACTGGGGGAATCCGGATTCAAGCGACCGATTCAACGCAGGGAAACCGCCGGGGTGTGCATCGAAAGGCCGCCGTAGAACATCGCATTTACCAATGCTCCCGGGCGTGCCGAAAGTTTGATGCAAATTTTCTCTTGCCCACGTGGGGAGCACATGTAGAAAGCGCGCACGCGTTTCGCGACGCGGGCGTAGCTCAGTGGTAGAGCGCCACCTTGCCAAGGTGGATGTCGTGAGTTCGAATCTCATCGCCCGCTCCATTTTCAATCAACGACTTAGGCCGCATCAAGCGGCCTTTTTCGTGCCCGGGCTAGTGCCTTTATAGTGCCACTATGTGCCACTATTTTTCTCGTCAATTCGCCCGTTTTCAACCTGTTCTCCACCCATGGGCCGCAAGCTCACGCTTAAACCACGCTTCGACAAGTCCCGCCAGGAGTGGGTGCTTTCCATCCCCGCAAGGCTGTCCCCGACCGGCGCGAGACGCCGCCTTTTCTGGGCACGCGGAGAGGAACAGGAGGCCATCGACTACGCCGACAAGCTCAAGACCGGCCTGGACCACTTCAAGGACCGGGCGAAGGACATCAGCCCCGACCTCATGCGTGCCGCCGTGAAGTGGAATGACGTCGTGATGGAATACGGCTTCCACGGCCTCGAGCACTTCTGCGCGACGAAGCTGGCCGAGCTGGATGCCGCCAGCAAGTCCCCCACCCTTTCCTCCCTGCTGGATGCGTTCGAAAAGGACCACCAGAAGAACTGGTCACCCCAATACCTGGGCAAGCGCTGGAAGCCTTTCCGCAAGCGCCTCCACGAGGTCGAGCCCAAGAAGATCTCCGTTCTCGACGAAAGCTTCTGGCGCGACTGGCTCGCCGAGTGGAAGAAGGCCGACAAGCCCGGCCCCACGACCTACAACCAACAGATGGGCATGCTCCGCTCGATCTTCGAGCTGACTGCGGCGCGAAAGGTCCATCCTATCAATCCATTCTCCGATCTCCCCGGCGCCAAGGACGCGAAGAAGGCGGTGCCCGTGTCGTCGCCAGCCGAGGTCCGCCGGCTCTTGGCAGCAGCGTGGGAGCACGACCGCGAGATGGTCCCCTACTTCGCCACCTGCTACTTCGCCGGCCTGCGCCCCGACTCCGAAGCCAAGCGCGTCCGCTTTGAGCATTTCGACTGGAAGGAAGGCCACCTCAAGGTCGGTGTCACCAAGACCGACGACAATCCCACCCGCCACGTTCACATCGAGGACGCTCTCCGCCAATGGATGCGCGCATGGATGAGGAAGAAAGGCAGCATCATTCCCGACAACTTCGCCAAGCGCCGGCGCCGCCTCATCTACGGCTTTCACACCACACCAGGCGCGACGATCGGCGACGAGGCGAAGTGGAAGCAGCTCGTGCCGTGGGGACACGACATCTCGCGCCACACCTACGGCTCGATGTGGGAAGCCGCCCACCGCGGGGAGGAAGGTTCCGTCGAGACGCTCGTCGCGAACATGGGCCACGTCGATTTCAAGACCTTCCGCCGCTACTACCTCAACTCCCGCCCGCGCTCCGAGGGCGCGGAGTTCTGGGCCATCCGCCCGCCCACGGCAGACGGCAACATCATCGCCATGGCTTGAGCATACCCACCCCCCTCATTTTTTCTTCGCACCGGCAGGGCGAAGAGTTAGACCGTGGGCACCATGGCCACGCCTCCCTTGCCGGTCGCACCGAAGAAATCCGGGTGCCTCAAGATCGGCCTCATCATCGTCGGCTGCCTGTTCGTGGGCTTTGTCGGCTTGGCCGTCATTGGCTGGATGCTCACCTCTCCAGAGGACAAGGCCCGCATCAGAGCCGAAAGGGAGGCCCGTGAGGTCGAAGAAGCGGCCGGACAGCAGCCGGACCCTCCCGTCGATCCAGAGGCCGCCAGACAGGCCGCGGAAGCGAGCAAGCCCGCGCCGGATCCAGATCGTGACGCCCGAATTGCTGCCGCTGCCACTCAGCAGCGGGAGAAGGAGTCCACCGCCAAAGCGAAGCGCGAGGCCGATGCCAAAGCCGCCACTGTCCCCTACCATCCAAAATCGGTAGAAGCGCAGGTCGAGGAAATCGCCCGCTCCCTCTACGGCGAGCGCTTCAAGTCATCCACCGCCTGGCAGGACCCGAAATCCAAGACGTGGTCCATCCAAGTCAATATCACCGACGAGAGCGGCTCGCCGGCGGGCATTCAGCGCGGCATCGTGAAGCTCGCCGCCTATTGCCACCCCGAAGGGCTGCAAGTGTCCGACTTCACCGTCGGCGTCTTCTCGTCTCTAACGGACGGGCTTGGGAACAAGTCAGAGGGCAGCCTCGTCGTGGTATCTGTAAATCGGGAAGCAGCAGCTCGGATCAACTGGAAGAATCACGACGAGATCGATTTTCACCGGGCATTCGATACCACCAAGGTCCTTCCCTCCTATCGCGAGAAATGGGAGAAGTCGGAGCTTTGGTGAGGTGTTAGAGCACATCCACCAGCACTGCCTCGATCTTCCCGCCCTCCAGCATCTGCACGTCAGGGAAGGCCTTGTTGATTGACCGCAACACCGCCACATTGCCGAAGCTGTCTCCTTCCTCGCCGGCCTCCGCCTTGCGATAGCCGAATTCCTTGAGCGAGGCCCCGTGCCCGTCGTGATAGACCACGAGTGTGCCCTTCCTGGGTGTCCCCTTGTCCGTTGGCCACGCCTTCACGATGATCAGCGCACCATCCCGGACTTTTGGCTCCATCGAGCGGCCGAAGACCCGCAACGCATAGTGATCGTCCGGCCACTGCTTTAGAGACGGGATCGGCTCTTCCACCAGATCCCCGTCGATCGGCGCACCCGCGGCCAGACCGCCCTTGAAATCCACCCATGCCCGCGGGCCGTCTGTTAGATCGATAGTCCGTCTTGCGGGCTCTTCCGCCACCTTGGATTCGAAAGGAACCACCGCCCCCGGCTTGACCAGTTCCGGCCGCGCCGTATCGGAAACCAGCTTCGCCAGGTCGAAGCCCACCTTCTTCAAATCCTCAAGACCGATCGCCGTGCAAAAGCGGATCAGCTCCTGTTTTGGCAAACCTGTTAGCTCAGCCGCCAGATCCAGCTTGTCCATGGTCGACTGTGGGAATTTCACCGTCGTAGGGGTAGGCGGTGGAGGGGATTTATCGTTAGGCATGCTTAACTAATACAGTCGGTAGCAAGATTTGCTACCTTTTTTGTTGCGCGGGTAGTAGATTCTACTACCGTTCCTCCATGTCCGACACGAAACCAGCCACAAGGAACCTCTCCAACCCGGTGCCGCTGAAGCTCACGCCGGCCCTTGAGACCAAGGTCGCCGAGGCGGTGGAGGCCACCGGGCTCAAGAAATCCGACGTCCTCCGGATGTCGGTGGAGCGGGGCCTCGACGTCCTGCTCGCCCAGCTCACCAGCGATCCCAAGGCGACCCACGCCGCCTGACCAAACGCCCGGCCGGTCCGTGATCTACCGCGGGGTAGGGTCACGGGTTCACACACACCGGCCGGGCACCTCCCCCTCTTTTTCCAAGTCTCCCAACGCCTAACCTTCCATGGCCAAGAACGCTCCCGTTTCCGTCACCCTCATCCCGTGGTTGAAAGACAACCTCGGCAAGGGCTGCCTTGCCGGCATCTGCTCCGGTGAGCTCGACGCTCTCAGCGCTGCCATCCACATCGTCGCCCTCACCGGCTACGAATACCCGCGGAAGCCGGTCCTTACCCGCGCCTTTGGCGACGTGGTGCTCACCTTGCAGGAAAAGCACTTCCCGCTCGCTTACCACGCCATCGCCCACGTCCTCGACTGGGGCGACCGCGATCGCCTCTGGCTGATCGCCAATCTCCCGGACATCGAGCCCGGCCTCTGCCAATACGAACCGGGAGGGCGCGGCCAATGACCATGCGCCCGGACCTCACCGCTGCCATCGCCGACATGGAAGCCAAGGCCGATGAAGAAAGCACGGCCGGCATGACCCCCGCCGCCCTCGGCTGGCGTCACGCCGCCCAGATCGTCCGCCTCTTTTCGGATCCCGCCCGCGCCTTGCGGCAGTTCCGTCAGCACGCCGGCTTCTTCACCACCTCCGCGCCGGAAAAGGCCCAGGTCTACCGCGCAGCCGCGGCCGTCCTCACCCATCACACCGGCGAGCACCTCGCCGCCATCGTCGTCCGCGAATCCTACGACCAGTCGAACCTCGAACTCGTCCTTTCCTGACAGCTCTACCCGGTCGGCCCGCGCCCGCCCTTTTGGGAGGGAGAGCGGAGCGCCTAGGCCGGCCGGGTAATTCTCCACGCCTCCCACTTGTGCAACGCCACGCATGCGAAAGTTCTCATCACTGCCAGCACCGGACCGTTGGAGCGTCCTCGATGAAGAGCTCCCCCAGATCATCGCCGCACACGTCAAGGCCGCCGAAGTCGACCCGACCGAGGAGATCGCCGTTGCCGAAATCGCCCAACGTCACCGCACCACCGAGGCCTTCATGGTCAAGCGGCTCCGCGACCTCGGCGGCCAGCCCTACTGCCTCGGTGCCTTCTACTTCATCCGCCGCCGCTCGCTCGTCCTCGCCCTCGAGGCCGCCGAGACCACCGCCACCCGTCCCGCCACGCGCAAGCGCAGCAAGCTAAAGACGAAACCCAAGTCAGCCCCCACACCGTGAAACCCAACCAAGCCCGCAACGATGCCGAGGAATGCCGCATGATGGCCGGCCTGCTCTTCGCCATCGCCATCGTCTCCCTCATCGCCGGCGGGTGCGTGTGGTATTCGCTCGGCCCCGGCCTCGGACTGCTCGCCTGCGTAACCGTAGCCGTGGTGAGCGTCGTGGGATTCTTCCACGAGACCGGCCAAGCCCGGCGGCTCGATCGCATCGCCCGCCAGAGACTGCCCCTTTACTTCGAAAATCACGGCCATGAGTGACCCGCTTCCTCGCACCGCGCCCGAGTCCACCGCCTCCGGCCAGGTTCCCGTCGAGCTCTACGCCGGCCCGCTCTGCGGCACCGCGCTGCTCGCCCATCCTTCCGCCGAAAGCATCCGTGGCACCTGCCCCATGACCGGCGCTCCCCTCAACTACATCCCTTCCGAACTCCGCTCCCTCAAGGGGTGCCGCATCTACGAGTTGGAGAATGAGATTCCGTTCTGATCCATGCCCGACCCTCTCGTCATCACCCTGCCCATCCCGGATCGCCGCATCTCGCCGAATGCCTCCACGGGCCGCGGCAGGGGGGCCATCATGAGAAAGTCCCGCATCACCCGCCGGCACAAGACCAACGCCCGGCTGCGCACCCTCGAACTACTAGGCGAGCAGTATCACAAGCCCGGCGTCTCCGTCCCTGCCTTCGCCGGCTACTCCCTCGCCCACTACTTCAAGACCGCCGCCTTCCGTGACGACGACAACGCGGACGGCGCCTGCAAGGCCTACCGCGACGGCATCGCCGACGCCCTCGGCATTGATGACCTGCACTTCCCCAAGCTCGCCCTCTCCACCTTCGCCAAGGACGCCGCCAACCCGCGCGTCGAGATCACCCTTCACCTTGCACCCTGAACGATTCACCCCCGGAAACACCGGCCCGGAGCGCGGGCACACCTTTGCAGGACATCACCGCACGCGCTCCGGGTCGCTTCCATCTAACAGAACCCGATCCCGCCATGCCCCGGACCCTTCTCAAACCTCGCGTCTCCCAACGCGCTGCCGGCCTCACCACCCAGGCCGCCACCCGCCTCGCCAAAGAGCGCGGCCAGTTCTGCACTTTCGAGGACGTCCACCGTGCCTGCCACCGCTGGCTCATGAAGCGCGATCCCATCTACCGCCAGCAGCGCGAGAACTTCGAGGCAGGGGATCGATCCAGCGCCAAACCCTTCCTCGGTTTCTAACACCTCTCCACGGACGCCGGCCCCGGCACACGCGTGCGGCAGACCAATTCCGGTTGGGGCCGGCTGAAATTTCCAAGCACCTATGAAAGACCTCTTCCTCGACATCGAAGCCCTCGGCCGGAAGCCCGGCTCCGCCATCATCCAACTCGGTGCCATCGTCTTCGACCCCGACACCGGCGCCACGGCGGAGGAATTCCACCGCTACATCAATCCGAATCCCGACCTGTTCACCTCCGACCTCGGCACCCTCGCTTGGCATGCCGAGCAAGGCACGTGGCCGCATCCTCCCGGCCTCGAGATCACCGATGAAGCCGCCGCCTTCTGCGAGTTTGTCGAATGGTTCGGCACCCTCGCCCACGCCGGCCACGTCATCGAAGACGCATGGAGTTGGGGCATCACCTACGACTTCGGCCTCCTTGCCCCCTACTTCGAGCACTACACCGGCGGCGCGCCGTGGCGATATCGGCAGGTCACCGACGCCCGCTCATTCTGGAAGCGCGCCTTTCCCGGCATCAAGCACAAGGACCGGCCCCACCACGCGCTCGAGGACTGCCGCGATGGGATCAAGGACCTCGTCAGCGCCCTTCGCGAACTGACCGCCGGCCGTGACCTTGCCCGCGACTTGGAGCGCTGGGAACACGAGTGCGGCGAATCCACCGATATCGTCCCCCCCGAAAACGGCCGCAAGCTCTGGCCGATCATCGCCCGGGCCAAGGACATCGCGTTCTCACCGGCTGGCGAGGAGGTGGCACCGTGACCGGCGTCGAACTGATCGCGGCCGAGCGTGCCCGGCAAGTGGCGGAGGAAGGATACACCCCGGAGAGCGATGATCGCTACGACATCGGCCAGCTTGTCGATGCCTCCATTTGCTACGCCACCGCGGGCACCTGCCTTGTGAATGGCCCGGTGATGATGGGCACCGACTACGACTGCACCCCGGAGAACCTGCTCCCGAATTTTCAGGAGTATCAATTCGGCGTCGGGGTGTCGTGGCCATGGGTATGGGCATCATTCAAGATCTCCCCGGATCCCATCCGCTGCTTGGTGAAGGCCGGTGCCCTGCTCGCGGCCGAGATCGATCGCCTGCAACGCCGGGCGGGAAAGGAGGGCGCTTGAACTACACCGAACGATGCAAAGCCGCCATCGCGCAGTTGCTCAAGGACGGAGTCCGGATGTCCTCACAGATGGCCGCCACTTGCGCCCACGATGACCACTGCCCCACGGGTGGCAATGTCGCCGCCCCGTGCGTCTGCACGCCGCGGATCACCATCTTCACCCCAGCGGGACCTTACCTGGTCGATGCGCAGGGCCACGCCTCCAACATCGCTGCCGCCAACTAATGAACGCCGTCGCCGATCCTGCCTACGAGGCCTACATGGACTTCCTCCGCGCGAAGGTGAAGCTCTCCGAGTCGTGGGGCTTTGACTGCGACGACAGCGAGATCCACCCGATGCTCAAGCCGCACCAGCGCGCGGCCGTGCGGTGGAATGTCGAGGGCGGCCGGCGTGCCGACTTCCTCGCCTTCGGTCTGGGGAAGACCTTCGTGCAGCTCGAAACGGTGCGGATCGTGCGGAGCAAGGCGGGAGGCCTCGCGCTGATCGTGCTGCCGCTGGGCGTGCGGCTCGAGTTCGCCCGGGACGCGGCGAAGCTCGGGATCAAGGTGAAGTTCATCCGGCGGGCCGATGAGATCGAGGATGATGAAACGATCTACCTCACCAACTACCAGACGATTCGCGACGGGAAGCTCGACCCCGCGCTATTCACCGTGGCGAGCCTCGACGAGGCGAGCTGTCTGCGCGGCTTCGGTGGCACCAAGACCTTCCGCGAGTTCATGGCGCTCTTCACCGGCGATGCCGGCCCGGGCAGGGAGAGGAATGGTACCAGCCGCGTCCCGTATCGGTTCGTTGCCACTGCCACACCCTCGCCGAACGACTACATCGAGCTGCTCGCCTACGCGGCCTTCCTCGGTATCATGGACGTGAGCCAGGCGAAGACGCGGTTCTTCAAGCGGGACTCGACCAAGGCGGACAAGCTCACCCTCCACAAGCACAAGGAAAAGGAGTTCTGGCTGTGGGTCGCCTCGTGGGCGCTGTTCATCCAGAAGCCCTCCGACCTCGGCTTCTCGGATGAGGGCTACGACCTGCCGGAGCTGGACATCCGCTGGCACGAGGTGCCGACCGATCACAGCACGGCCGCGCCGGAGATGAGTGGCCAAGGCCGGCTCTTCCGGGATTCCAATCTTGGTGTGCAGGAGGCTGCGGCCGAGAAGCGCGATTCACTGCCGGCGCGCTTGGCCAAGCTGTTAGAAATCCGCGCGGAAGATCCCGCCGCGCACCGGATCCTGTGGCACGACCTGGAGCGCGAGCGGGAAGCGCTGGAGCGATCGATCCCGGGCCTCGTGTCCGTTTACGGCTCGCAGGCCGAGGCAGACCAGGAGGGTGCCATCATCGGCTTCTCCGATGGCTTGGTCCCCGAACTGGCCGGCAAGCCGTGCATGCTCGGCAGCGGCTGCAATTTCCAGCGCCACTGCGCATGGGCCATCTACCTCGGGATCGGATTCAAGTTCAACGATCTCATCCAGTCCATCCACCGGCTGCGGCGGTTCCTGCAGACGCGCAGGGTCCGCATCGACCTGATCTACACCGAGGCCGAGCGCGGCATTCGCAAGGAGACGGAACGGAAGTGGAAGCAACACAACACCATGGTTCAACAAATGGCTGACATCATCAAAGAGCACGGCCTTTCGCTCGCCAGCATGGCCCAGACGCTTTCGCGGAAGATGGGCGTGGAACGGGTCGTGGTCTCCGGGCCGGGCTACGATCTCTACAACAACGACAACGTCCTCGAGCTACGCGGGATGAGGTCGAACAGCATCGGCTTCGGGCTGACCAGCATCCCCTTCTCGACCCAATACGAGTATTCCCCCAACTACGCCGACTACGGGCACAGCGAGGGCAACGAGGAGTTCTTCCGGCAAATGGACTTCTCCACGCCGGAGGTGCTCCGCGTGCTGATGCCAGGGCGCATCGCCGCGGTGCACGTGAAGGACCGGATCGTGCCCGGCGGGATGACCGGCCTCGGCTTCCAGACGGTCTATCCCTTCCACGTCGAGACCATCCATCACTTCGTGAAGCACGGCTTCGCCTATATGGGCATGATCACCATCGTGACCGATGTGGTCCGGGAGAATGCCCAGACCTACCGGCTCGGCCACACGGAGGTGTGCAAGGACTCGACCAAGATGGGGGTGGGCATGCCGGAATACCTGCTGCTGTTCCGCAAGCCGCCGAGCAGCACGGAGAAGAGCTACGCCGACCTGCCCGTCCGGCACCTGTCCGGCCGCGAGCAGCTTTGCAAAGGCTGCCGGAAGATCTTCCCGGCGCCGAAGCGGAAACAGAAGCCGCACGAGCGGTGCCCGGAGTGCAATGGGGAAATGACCCGCACCAAGCACGACAACGAGCACGGCCCGAAGTGCTACACCCGCACCCGCTGGCAGATCGACGCCCACGCCTTCCACCGGTCGAATGGCGATCGCCACCTGACCCCGGAGGAATTGAAGGGCCTGACCCACAAGGAAATCTTCCGCCTCTTCCGCGGTCACGACCTCTCCAGCATCTACGAGTTGGAACACCACGTGAAGGTGGGCGAGGCGCTCGAACTCGCGGGCAAGCTGCCCACCGATTTCATGCTGCTGCAACCGCAGAGCCAGAGCGACGAGGTCTGGACCGACATCACGCGGATGCTGACGCTGAACAATGCCCAGTCCGCCGCCGGCCGCGAGAATCACCTCTGCCCGATGCAGTTCGACATCGCCGATCGGGCGATCGAGCGATGGAGCAATCCGGGGGACACGGTGCTCGATTGGTTCGGCGGGCTGATGACGGTGCCTTTCCGCGCGATCAAGAAGGGGCGCAAGGGGGTGGGCATCGAACTTTCCGCGCCCTACTTCCTCGACGGTGCCAGCTACTGCGCCGCCGCCGCGGCCGAGCTGAACACCCCGAGCCTCTTTGACCTGATGGGCGGGGAAGAGGCGGAAGATGATGGAGAGGGGGTGGCAGCGTGAAGTTTTCCCTCGCCATCTACAACGCGAAGACCGGCCTCTTTCAATGCCAAGGCTGCGGAGTCACCGTCAAGCCGCCGGACATGCCCTGCGAGATGAAGGCCTTTGCCCGGGCCTGCAACGCATTCTCCCACCAGCACCGCTACTGCGTCCATCCCGATGCCCTTCCCGCTGTCGCCCTCTCGCTTCGCCAGCCATGGGCCTGGCTCATGATCCGTCCGGACATAACTGACCCGGCAGAGCGCGCGGCCGCCCTCGCCGCCGGCCTCATCAAGGATATCGAGAACCGCAAGAAGCGCTGGCACTTCCGCGGCCGCTGCCTGGTCCACGCATCGAAGGGCATGACCCTCCGCGAATACTTCCAGGTGCAGCGCTTCGCCGAAGGCCTTGGCATCACCATCCCGAAAAAGCCGGACCTCCAATTCGGCGGCATCATCGGCGAGTTCACGGTCATCGACCGCGTCACAGAGCATCCGTCGCCATGGTTTTTCGGTCCCTACGGCTACGTCGTCAAAGATGCCAAGCCGCTCCCCTTCCAGCCCTGCGACGGGGCACTGGGATGGTTCACCCCCAAGCTCGCCGTGGCATGATCATCGCATCGGAACCACTCACGTCCGATCTTCTCCACATCCTCCAGCACTCGCTGGGTGTCGACCGCTATGGGCAAGGCGAGCAGTATCGCAACAGCTTTTGCACGGGCCCCGGGTCAAAGGACTTCGAGAAGTGCCGGGCGCTGTGCGATGCGAGCCTCATGATCGACAGCGGCCCGCAGCCTATCGCCGGCGGGATGCACTACTTCCGCGTCACTCCTGCCGGCATTGATGCCGTGGCGCTCCAAAGCCCGGCCCCTCCGAAGCTCACCCGCTCGAAGCAACGCTACCGCGATTACCTCCGCGCGGATTCCTCACTCACTTTTGCCGAATGGCTCGGCATCAAAGGGACCTACTGACCATGCCGCTACCTACTACGTTTCCCGTGGAACAAGATAAGTCCGGCTCGCCATTCAAGTCGGAGTTGGACCTTCCGCGACTCTCGGTGAATCAGGCCGTCGCCGTGATGGACATCAAGGAATGGGGCAAGGGCAGCTACAGCCGCTTCGCAAACGGCCATTGGTTGCCCGCCAATGGCGACACGCTCGGATCCCTGGTCCGAAGCAACATCCGCCAGACCGACCGCACCATCTTAAGCCTGATCCGCAACGGTTACGTCCAAGTCGCCCAGACCCTCAACGGCAAGCCCGTCCGCGTAACCCTCACCTTCCCATGAAAGACCCTGCCACCAAACCCCGCTTCGATCGCGACTTCGCCCTCGTCGCCGCCGGCGAACTGGCCGCGGTCCTTGAGCCGCTGTGCTCCCGCATGGCCATCGCCGGTTCCATCCGCCGCGGCAAGCTGCTTGTGGGCGATGTCGAGATTCTCTACATCCCCCGCTTCGAAGAGCGCCCGGTCGACCTGCTAGATATGGGCCTCGTCAATCTCGCCGACGAAGCCATCGCCGGCATGCTCGCCAGCGGCATCCTGACCAAGCGCCCGGACAAGAACGGCAACACCGCATGGGGCGACAAGAACAAGCTCGCCCTTCATAGCTCCGGCGTCCCCATCGACCTCTTCTCCGCCACCGATGCCAACTGGTGGAACTACCTCGTCTGCCGCACCGGCCCAGCCGACAGCAACACCCGCATCGCCACCGCCGCGCAGGCCCGCGGCTGGAAGTGGAACCCCTATGGCTCCGGCTTCACCCGCATCGCCACCGGCGAAACGCACGCCTGCCACAGCGAAGAAGCCGTCTTCGCGTTCGTCGGTCTCCCGTATCTCCCTCCTGAAAAACGCCAATGAAGTATCGAATCGCAGACCTGTTTTGTGGCGCTGGTGGTACCAGTTCCGGAGCCGTCGAAGCTGCCGCGGCGCTGGGCCGTCATCCTGAGGTGACCGCAGTGAACCACTGGCAAGTGGCTATCGACACGCACACCGCGAATCATCCGACCGCGCGGCACCTGTGCACCGGGATCGACTCAGTGAACCCGCTCGATCATTTCGAGCGCGGCGGGCTGGATCTGCTGTGGGCATCGCCGGAGTGCACCCATCACAGCATCGCCCGCGGCGGGAAGCCGATCAATGACCAGAGCCGCTCGACTGCCTGGCACGTGCTGAATTGGGTGGAGAAGCTGCTGCCGCCGATCGTGCTTGTGGAGAACGTGCCCGAGTTCGCGACGTGGGGACCGGTGGGCCACAACGGCCGGCCATTGAAGAGCCGCAAGGGGGAGATCTTCCAGCAGTGGATCGCCACGCTCCGGAGCTTTGGATATAAGGTCGACTACCGTCTCTTGTGCGCGGCCGACTACGGCGACCCGACCACGCGCACCAGGCTCTTCGTGCAAGCAGTCCGCGGCCGGCGGCGGATCGTGTGGCCGGATGCCACCCACTCGCGCGATGGCGACCTGCTCGCCACGCGACGCTGGGCACCGGCCCGGGACATCATCGACTGGTCCTTGCCGGCGGGATCGATCTTCGAGCGGAAGAAACCACTGTCGCCAAAGACGCTGGCACGGATCGAGGCGGGGTTGCGCAAGTTCGGCCTGAAAGGGTTCATCGTGCCGCAATTCGGCGAGCGGCCGGGGCAGGAGCCGCGGACGCACGATCTCGAACAGCCAGCACCCGCGGTGACGAGCCACGGTGCCGGTGCGCTGGTTCAGCCGTTCATCGTTCCCCAGTGCTCTAACCCGACGCCGAAGAGTGTGGATGAGCCGCTAGGCACGTTACTCGCCGAAGGCAGCGGGCCGAAGCTGGTCATGCCTTACCTGGTGACCGTCGCCAACGGCGGCGAGGACCAATACCGATCGGCATCCGTGGACAACCCGCTTTCGACCGTCACCGCGGGCGGTGTAAGGCATGGCCTAGTCGAGCCTTACATCGTCGCGTGGGATCAAACCAGCGGCGGCCCGAGCGCTGGAATCACTCCGATTGATGATCCGCTCTCGACGGTGGTGACCAAGGCCCGGCACGGGGTCGCAGAGCCGTTTCTGGTGAAGCTGCGCGGCACCAATGATGCCGCCGATATCGACAAGCCAGCTCCCACGGTCACCGCGGGAGGAACCCACCTCGGCCTTGCGCAGCCGTTCCTCGTGAACATGAAGGGCGAGAGTGACGCGGCAGACCTTGACCGGCCCGCACCCACCATCACCGCACACGCCCCCCACCTCTACATGGCGGAGCCGTTCCTCGTGAAGACTGCCAACGGATCCGGTGCCGAAGATTCTCGGGTGAAGTCGCTCGAAGATCCGATGCCGACCGTCTGCGGCAATCGTGGCGACGTAGCATTGATCGAGCCTCACTTGCTCCCACAGCAAAGCGACGGACGCTTGCGGCCGGTCAGTGAGCCCGCGCCCACGGTGGCGACGGCGGGAGCGATCGCCTTGGTGCAACCGTTCCTCGTCAGCTTCTACGGCAATGGACAGGCGCACGATATCGCGGAGCCAGCCCCCACCGTGACCTGCAAGGACCGCTTCGGCTTGGTCCGGCCGGTGATCGAGATCGATGGCACCCGCTACCTGCTCGACATCCGCTTCCGCATGCTCCAACCGCACGAACTCGCCTTGGCCCAAGGCTTCCCCGCAGGCTACATCTTCACCGGGAACAAGACTGACCAGGTGAAGCAGATCGGGAACGCCGTGCCGCGGCGCTTGGCCCGCGCGCTGGTGGGTGCAGCGCTTTCCCAGTGCGAGGACGTTACGCAACTGGTCGCAGCAGAGGAACGAAAGGGGGCGGCTTGACCTACGTCCCCTCCAGAACCCCGTTCCGCCATCCCCTCGCCGTCGATGCGCTGGCGAACTTCACCCATCCGCGCTGCCGCGTGCTGGGCAATGTCGTACGTCATCCCTCCGGCACCGTGATGGCCGCCAATGGCTGCGTAGCCCTCCGCCTCGCACGCGGCCCGCTCACCCACGACGACACTCTCCCGCCGGCGTGTGAGGCCTTCCTCGGCCGCGTGGACGCTCTGCCGTGGGTAAGGTTCGAGCCACACCCTCACCGGCTCGTCCCGCACACCTGGGCGAAGTTCGATGACGTCCGCGCCAATCTCTATGCCTACGGGCTGGAAGAGCTATGGCACGCCGGCCGCCTGACCCACGCTAAACCGGTGTGGACCGGCGAGGCGATCCGGATCCCGCTCGCACTCCTGCAGCTCATCGCCCGGCTGCCCGCCGTGGAAGCTCGGCTCGATGGGGCCACCGACTACCTGCTCATCCGCTTCTCCGGCGGCGAAGGCCTCGTCGCCAACCGATGGAAGCACAGCCGGGCGGCCGACATCCCCGCGGATATCTTCACGCTCTTCAAACGGCCATCCCCCGGCATGGCCAGCGGGCTCATCAAACCGAAAGGATAGAGACCCCATCCCATGAACCCCGACCCACCATCCCCACCCGCTGCCGTCACCCGCTCTCACATGCTGGAAGAGCTTCGCGGTACCACCTGCCAATGCAGTGCCACCAAGAAGGCGCGCCAGAGCTTCTGCCCGTCCTGCTACCGCCGGCTTCCCGCCGTGACTAAGGCCGCTCTCTACCGCCGCTTCGGCGAGGGCTACGAGCAAGCCTACACCGAGGCCATGGCAGCACTTCGCCCCGCCTGATCGACTTCCATGGCAGAACTCCCCTACATGCAGCTCTACGTTGCGGACTACCTCCGCGACACGGAAATCCTCTCCCTCACGGCGCAAGGCGCCTGGGCGCGCATGCTGTGCAGCATGTGGCACCCGGATCGTCGCGGCGTGCTGTGCTACCGCTTGTCAGCGGTGGCACGCCTGCTCGGTGCGAATGAGCAGGCCGCCAAGGGCATCATTGAGGAGATCAAGGATTGCAGGGTGGGCGATGTCGAATGGGAGGGCGATAGGGTCACCATTACCTCCCGTCGCATGGTCCGCGACTGGGCCAAGATGGAAGCCGAGAAACAAGCGGCGGTTGCCGCCGGACAGAAGGGCGCGGCGAAGCGTTGGGGCAATAAGAATGGGGAAAGCAATAGGGTGACCAATAGCCCCCCTATTCCTCCCCCCATTGCAGCCCCCAATACCAAGTCAGAAGGCATAATTCAGAAGTCAGAAGAGAGAGAACCCCCGCGTCCCGCGCCGGCAGCAAAGCCAACTCTCTCTCCCTCCCAATTGATGCCGATTGATCGGGTGAAGATCGAGCTGGCGACCGTCTGGCCCGATGCACCGAAGCACATGACCGGGCAGGAAAGCCACGACCTGTTCAGCTCGCTCGCCGTGCTGGACGAGTTGACCCCGGAGGACTGGCTCGCCTGCCGCGCCTGGATCCTCTGCCCTGACCGCATCCGTGGCCGCAAGCTCTGGCCGCGCAACCGTGCCGAGTTCGTCGCCAATGCCGGCGAAGCCATCGAAGCCATCCGCACCTGGTGGAGGACCGGCGGCGGCCGCCAATGGTGGAATCGCCACCAGTCATCGCGACCTACGGCACCCGTCGTAGTTCCCGACCCCGTCCCATCCGCCGACGTGATCGAGGACCCCGACGAAGCCCTCAAGTTCTTCCGCGAATGCAACCCCCGCCTCGACCCGCCACCCGCTGAACCAAAGCAAGACGTCGCCTGATCCACGCTCCATGAGCCTCAAACTTCCACGCCCCTACCGTCGCGCCCCCAAGCTGCCGCTCGCCGAGGCCTTGGCGCTCGACTGCCTACAGTCATTCGCCGCCGATGACGGGCTTTGCATGCACCCCGCCTGCGACCTTCTCGTCACGCATCTCTCCATCACCCCGACGCACGCGGACAACCTCCTAGGCTCGCTGATCTCTCGCCACGTCATCCTGCTCTCCGCCAAACACTTCGCCATTCTCTCGCCACTTTCACGGGCGCTCAAAAAGGAACGCGATCGCAACCGCCACCGTGCCCTCAAAACCCAATCACAGAATCACTCAATCTCCCACTCGCCCCCCTCCTGGTCCCTCCGCACCCGCGTCCTCCAGCTCTTCCCCGCACTCCGCGGCCCAGTCGATCGGCCCGCATCCTACAACCGCCCCGCCGCCTTCGAAGCCCTGCTCAAGGAACATCCCCACCATCACAAGAACGCCTGCCCGTCCGACGTCGAGATACTCACCGACGCCTGCTACCCCGGCGAGCTCACCACCGTCCTCACCCTCATCGAGGAACAGCGCAGCGCCAACCGCCTGCCCGTCCTCCTCTTCACCCGCAAGGCCATCTACGTCGGCGTCCGCCGCGCACCAAAACGATAATTCCCATCATGTTCCCCGCTATCCATCCCACTTGCAACTTTACCCTCGGCCCAGCACCAGGCGACGAGGGAAGTGTCGGCAAGCTTCCCGTCCACATCCACGCCCGCGGTGTTGCCTCCTTTTGGCTCCCCACGCCGGCAGAGATCTACGCCATCAACCGCGGCGAAGCCCTCGTCGTTTCGCTCGCCTTGGATCCCGGGAAAACGCCTTTTCCACCCATGGCCGTGGGCATCTTCGCCGATATGTTTGATGCACCGGGCACGGAAACCATCTCCACGGATCCGGTTGGCCCCTCCGTAGTCTTGGCCCAGAACGGCCAGCCGTTCGATGTTGCCGTAATGGTCAACGGCCCCCGATCAGAAGTCGTCCGCTAGAGGGCAATGCCGGCGGCAAGCAGTGTCTTCCCGTTCTTCCGCGGCACCTCGATATGGGCATATTTGAACCGCCGGAGGCCGCTTTCGACCCACTTCCACCCGAAGATGTTGGAGATGACGAACTTCTGCCAGGCCTCCAGCTTCATCCGCTGGCCCGCCCACTCCCCCTTGTAGTGGCGAAAGGTCTCCATGAACCCGATCGCACGGTCCGCCGCCGCGACATCGAACCGGATGTCGCACCGCCCCAGGTCGCGGATGAACCGCTCACAAGCCAGCTTCACCCACCGGCACGCAATCCGCTCCCCATCCACCACCTCTCGCGCGTAGTCGAAGGCCGCGTGCTCGATCGCCACGGCCGGCACAGGGCCGCCCCGCTTGGTCGCCTTCTTCGCGGCCTTTTTGGCGGCCTTCTTTGCTACCCGATCCGAACCGCGCCGCTCGGCCCTGTTAGATGGAGGTGCCATGTCATTCGCCGCCGGTCAGGAAGTTGCTAGGACCGTTCTCCTTCTTCTCCGGCTTCTGCGGCTTCACGTTCTTGATCGACTGCAAGGCCAGCGGCGTCATCCCCAGCGCCTTCGCAGCAGTCTCCATGGCGCTCCGTGCCATCGACCAGACCGTCATGGACGGGTTCAGGTATTTGTTTCCCGTCTCGGCATTCTCCAGCGTGGGACCGTCCGACTTGATTTCGTCCAAGGCAGTGCGCGCGATCTCCCACGCCTCGACGTAGTCCACCAGGATCTGCCGATGAATCGCCGAGAGGTGCCCCAGCTTGATCAGCTCCTTGGCCAGCCGCTCATACTCATCCTCGGCCTCGGTGCCCCCCCGGATTCCCTCCGGAGCCTTCGCCGACAACGGCGCGAGCATGCCCGCCATCGCGGACAGGTTCTCTTTCGGCTTGGTCCCACGGGCTCCCATCGGCATCGGGCGGCATTGCTGGCCGCCATCGGCCCGAATCTGCCGGTTACAAAGTTCGAAAAGAAACCGCTGGACCTCAATTTCGCCCCGTTGACCCCACCCCCCTCAAAACTAACAGAGCGATTATTTTACTTTGGGGGCGCTCTCCTGTTTTGGAGGCGGCAGAGATTTACCCCCCTCCCCCCCATGGGGTCCGATAATCAACCTTTCCTGACCATCCGATGAAGCGAAATGCAACGTTCAAGCGAACAGTTCAGAAGGGTGGAACATTCAGGTCCATGAGGGATGCGAGGACCTATGACCATGCGTGGCAGGCCTACTCCCGTCGCTACCTCAGGACTCATCCGATTTGCTCATGCGATGCTGTTAGGGTGTGGTCCAGCGGTGGCCCCGCCGTTGTTTCCTTCGGTCCGTCTGGGGCAGTGGCCCCGGCATGTCACACCGACCACGTGCAGCCCCTCAATTCAGGGGGCGCGAAGTATGACCCCGCCAATCACCAACCGCTCTGCCATTCCTGCCATTCCAAGAAGACGGCACGCTTCGGCTGATGGGCATGCGGACAGGTCACCGGCACGCCGCCCGGTGCCCTTTCTGTGCCATTACGAGTGCCACTATGCGCCCCAATATCGCCCGAAATCACCCATGGAATGCGCGATATGACGTGATACGGCCCACAAAACCCACCTTGCCAAGGTGGATGTCGTGAGTTCGAATCTCATCGCCCGCTCCATTTTCATCAAAGAAAGCCTTCCGGATCCGGAAGGCTTTTTTGTTTCCCGGCGGTGAGTGGCCAAGGAGCCGTCATCCTTGGTTCTTGCGGCAGCGTGCGAGGGGAGGCCAAATCGAAGGAGTTTGAAAACCCTCATGAAGACCTTCCTTTCCGCCTGTCTTTTGGCCGCGTTTGTCGCGCCGATCCATGCCGACCCCGAAACGAAGCCCGCCGCCGACCCAAAGGTGACGACCACGATTGCAAACCTGCGCCAACTCTACTTGGCGCTCGTTGAGTTCGACACCGACTACGGTGCGTTCCCGAACGACGAGACCGCCGTGGATGTCACGGATGCCACCGGGACGAAGCTCACCTTCAAAGGCGGCACCTCGAACGCTTGCTTCCGCCAACTACTTGCCGCTGCGGCAGTGAAGACGGAAAAAGTCTTCCAGATCGGCGGCGCGAAACTTCCCGACGACGATTTCAAGGACGACTCGAAGGCGCTGGCCAAGGGCGAATGTGGCATCTCCTACGTACCCGGGCTCGCAACCAACTCTAGTCCGGATACCCCGCTGGCGTTCGCGCCGTTGGCTCCCGGCAAGCTGAAGTTTGACCCCGTCCCTCTCGCCGGCAAGGCGGTGATCCTGCGGGTCGATGGAGCCGTCACCGTCCACACGATCACCCCGGACGGCGATGTCATGGTGGACGGCAAAAGCATCCTCGATCCCAAGCAGTCGTTCTGGAAGGGCAAGGAGCCGAAGGTGGCATGGCCGGAGTGAGATCAGCCACGATGCGCCGCGCACCTCATCCCCCGTTTGCGGCCTTGTCCCTCGCAGTGGCCTTGTCGCGGATCGCCGCTCTGACCGCATCCAGTCGTGCCGGCCAGACGAAGCGCGGGGCTTTCGATGGCTCGTAGCCTTCCATGGGGCCGGTCAGGCGCGTTGCAGGCTTGGTGTATTTGAATTGGGTGTCCTTGAAGACCTCGCGGCACATCGCGGCGAGGCCGGGGTCATACTCTAACAGCTCCGCGCGGGTGTTCACGTGGTTGTGGTCGTGATCGTTCTCGCGGTTGTCGTCGAACCACGATTGCACGCCTTCCGCGAAGTACTCATGGTGATTCATGCTGGCATACTTACCCTTCCACAAGCCCGCCTTCATCGCGGCGGCGTAGGTTTCCTTAAGCCGCTTGTCGAAGGTGGGATCGACGTTGTTCAGCCCGCGCAGGTGGATGTTGTGCGCGAATTCGTGGATCAGGATGTTCTCCGTGGAATACGGGTCGCCCTCGTAACCTAGCACATTCTCCTCGGCGCACGTGCAATACGGGTCGGTCTCGCTGCCGCCGGTGCCGCGGGCGCGGGCATCCCAGTAGTCCTTGCCCGGAAAACTCTCGAAGCCCGACATCGGATCCTTGCCGAGGCGCACGAACTCCGGCAGGTCGGTGGTGTATTCATCGTGCGCCATGATGCAGAGGCGTGCGCCGCTTTTCACCATCGCCTCCAGCACGTCCGGACGCTTCGCCAGCATCAGCTCGCCGAGGAAGGCGGCCTCTTTCAGCGCATACGGATTCACCTTCGCGGAGGCCACGATGGGAAACCCGCGCAGCCGCACGACCTGCGTGTAGAAGGCGGGGATGCCTTCCTTGTCCGGCGGGTCGAATCGGAAACCCTGCACCCGCACCTGCGCGGTGACGGTGGCCTCGCTCTTGTCATCGCGGCCGATCATCTGGAAGCGGTGGCCCGGCGAGGTCGTGAAGATCTTGTCCTCGCCCGCTGCGATGCTGCCATTCGCCACATGCTCGCTGTCCGACTTCAGCCAGAAGAGATCGATCGTCTGCTTGCTGCCATTGATCACCTGGAGTCGTGGCCGGTCCTGGGCGATGGCGACAGGGAGCGAAAGAACCGCGGCGCAGAGGGGGGCAAGGGTAAGGCGAAGGGACAATTTCATGGCGGTGACATCGAAGTCGGCATCAGACTACGGCTGCATCCTCCCGCGGATTTCCGGAAGCTCCAACTTATCTGGCGCATGCGGCGAATCGGGCAGCGGTTGATGAGGAAACGGCAAAGGCCTGGGACGGAGTGCCGGGCACATGGCCACGATTTCGCCTCGGGCTTGTGAATGCCTCCGGTTGACAGGCCATCTACCCGGTCCCTCGTTCCTGCCAATGAGCCCGCTCCACCCTTTCACGCCGATCCTCGCTTCCAGCATGCCCGCTTGGCTCACCACTTCGCTCGGTGGGACGCCCGTGTGGGCATCGCTGGCCTTGCCGGTGGTGGCTTGCCTCGCGTGGCTCGCGGCGAAGTTGATCGGCATGCTCGCGGGCTCGAACGCCGGACGGAATGATGAGGAGAAGGTGAAGGAGAACGTTAAGACGAAGCGGTCGCGCTTCCGGAGCTTCGTGGCTCTTTCACGCAAACCCGCCCAATGGTGCGTGGGCACTGCGCTCTTCCACCTTGGCCGCAAGCCGCTACCGCTGTCGGCCGGGTTGCAGGGATTCCTCCACTACCTTGAGCTCGCCGTGGGCACGCTGGCCATCCTGTGGCTGATGCTGCGACTGACCGACACGGGATCGAAGTTCCTGGCCGGCACGCTTGATCGCACCGGCCGCTCGCATGCGAAGGCCGCCATTCCGCTGGTGAGGAAGGTGGTGAAGGGAGCCGTCATCATCTTCGGCATCGTGTTCTTGTTGCAGAATCTCGGGATCAATGTCGGTGCGATCCTCGCGGGGCTCGGCATTGGTGGTCTCGCACTCGCGCTCGCGGGGAAGCAGACGGTGGAGGATCTCTTCGCCGGCGTGACACTGGTGGTGGATCAACCCGCGCGGGTCGGCGACTTCTGCAAGTTCGGCACCAGCGCTGGCACCATCGAGGACATTGGCATCCGCTCGACACGGATCCGCACGCTCGATCGCACGCTGCTGACGATTCCGAATGCCAAGCTCTGCGAACTTCCGATCGAGAACGTGACCGTGCGCGACCGCATCCTGCTCAAGGCGGTGCTGGCGCTGCGCTATGAAACCACCCCTGCGCAGATGCGGTCGATCCTGGAAAACATGCGGGCCCTGTTAGAAGAACGGCCGGACATCGCACCCGGGAGCCGGGTGAGGTTCATCGAGTTCACCGAGTCCGCGCTGAACCTCGAAGTCTTCGCGTATGTCGTCACGCGCGACATGAATGAATTCCTCATGGTGCGCGAAGAACTCTACCTGCGGATCATGGACATCATTAGCGAGTCCGGATCCGCCTTCGCCTCCCCTTCCCCGCCGGTGGTGTTGCAGGCAGCGGGTGAGACGGCGGCGGTGGTCGGGTGAGCGCGGCATCCGCCACGGATCAGGCTTGAGGCGATAGGGACGACACCACCGGCCTTGCTCTCCTTTGTTCGGTCGTGATGATCCTCAATCGAGATCTGACTCGAATGGCACGGGATTAAGCCCATTCGGAAGCCCGGTCCCGTCATCCCCGGGGCTGATGGAGTTGACCGCTGAGGCGCGGAGGTCGCAGAGGGACGCAGAGAATGAGGGGAAGGATGACGAATCTAGCAATCGCCTTGGGTTCACACCTCCCCCAAAGGGTTCTCCGCGTTCCTCTGCGACCTTTGCGTCTCAGCGGTTACATCCAATGTGAGAAGACAGGCTTAATCCCGTGCCATTCAGATCTGACTCGCCATAGTACCACGATTGCTTCTCCCCATGCACCCTTTTGCAAACAATCGGGTTAGGAAATCATTGATGTCGGTTGCCATCAGATCGACGCGGTAATCTCGTGGAGAGTCGTAGCCGGTAGCGCCATCAACGTACAACTGCCCGGACTCATCCATGAGCACTCCAAGGCCGCCATCCTCGAAGTAGTTCGTCCAGCCCACAGGAAACAATGGCTCGCCAATGAGTGAACTCATGACCTTCTGCGAGGCGCACAACCTCTCAGTGATGTAGCCAAAAATGATCGTCCGCCCCCCCCAGCCCGATATCCAATCCTCCAAACTCGGACAACACCCTGCCGGCAGCCGGTGGAAAAACGGTGTCGAATCCAGACAAATATTCCTCGAGGCGCTCGAGCTCCCAGTTCCGGCCTTCGTGCCACCCGGCATCAACAAGTGGAGCCAAAACTCCCAAGCGAAACCGGCCGCGAACATTGCTGACCAGCCGCAAAGTCCTGGAAAGGCATTTCAAGATCCTCACCATCAGTTGGTAAGTCGGATTCTGTGGCCAACGTGATGCTGGTCAATCCTTGGCAGTTAAGAAGCCATGCCTTTTCAAGACGGAGTCAAGGCTGACACGTTCACGGCCCTGCATGAGGAGGAATGACGCTTTTGTCATCCTGGTTTTGAAATGGAGGACAGGAGTGCCTACCCAGGGTGCTCAATGCGGCGGCGTCACTTGGATAGGCTTGCGGCGGGAAGCCCTCAGCCACGGTCGGAACGCGCCCTCACTCCCCCGCATTCTGCGGCATCACCCAGCCTTCATCTACGACACTGTCGATCAGCACCTGGCTGTCCTGGGTAGCATCGCGGGGGAACTTCAGCTTGAGCAGCCACTTCGGTTTCGCATTGGCATCGACCGGCCGCAGCCGCTGGTCGAGCAGGCCGTTGCGCGGGACATAGCCGTAGATGGAATCCACGCCATCCGGCGAGTCGAGGCGATAGGAGGACCACTCGCGGTCATCGGTGAAGGCGAAGTTGAAGTATTCCACCCTTGAGAGCTGGACGCGGAAGAGCGTGGGCTCCACGGGCTTCTTCTTGCGGAACTCTTGCCACGACATTTCGGACCAGCCGGCCCAGCTCTCCCAGTCGACCTTGAGGCGGCCATCGCGTTTGATCAGGGCGATTTCGCGAAACGTGTAGTCGCCGATGCGGACATGAAGCAGGGAGACCGCGCCCTCCCCGGTGCCGGTGGTCTTCGACTCGCCGAGGACGCCTTGGAAACCGGGTGCCACATAGCTTTTCCCAGCGAGCCAGGCGTCCCACTTGAGGGCGGTCGCAGCGGGATCCAGCACTTGTGCGAGCGCCTCCTCGCGGGTGGGAGCATCAAGGAAGGCCTTCACCACGGATTCGATCTCGACCAGTAGCGGCTTGGGCGGCTCCACGGCGGTCCCGCCACCCGGAGTGGCAGCGGGCGTGAGCTGCGGGGCCGGTTGCACGGGAGTATCCGCCTCCACCACCGGGCCTACGGGCTTCTTCTCCGGCATGATCCACCAGGCGACGATGCCGACCAGAACGACCGCGGCCATGACCAGGATGGCGATGAAATTCCGGTCGCTGCGGGCGGCGGTCACGGCCTCATCGGAGTCCATGTCCTCGTCATCGTAGTCCCCGGCATCGACCGGTTTGGCGAGGGCAGCCGATGCAGAGATCAGCGGCGGCAGTTCATCATCCGGACCCGGTAGCCGGAGCATGACGCGGCAAGCCGGGCAGACGACTCCCGTGCCATCGTGATCCTGCGGCACCCGGAAGACGCAGCGGCATCCCGGGCACACGAAGCTATTCCAGCGTCTGGCTGTGGTCACCGTGTCCGACACGCGGGGAAACTGCGGGTTGCGCGGCGGGCGTGCAAGGGTTTCATCGGGCACACCGCCGCCTCACTCCGGGTCGATATCGAGGCGGTCCGGCCACGGCAATTTCATGCGGGCCTCGCCATCGCCGAGGTCGAAGCTATCGAGCACGTTGGTGCGATTCCGCATGGAAGGCTGCACCGCGCCATCCAGCATGACCTGCTCGGTGTAGTAGGGGTCCTCGCCGAGCAGCACGGCTGCCTTGGACCGGACCGGGGTGGTATCGATGATCGCGAGTTGGGACAGGCCGATCGAGGCGGCGCCTGCGTCGGCAGCGGTCTCGCCGGAGTGCAGCGGGCAGAAGGGCAGGTTTTCGCTGCCCCGGCGGAAATATTCCGCGATCTTCGAGGGGCCGGTGAGGGTCGCGCCGGTCGCGGGATCGGTGTAGGTATCGTAGCAATAGGGCGTCGCACGCTGGCCGGACACGCGGCAGATTTCCGCCTGCACCACCGACTCCGGCTGGGAGATGATCTTGCCGCCGAAGTTCGTGGCGGCGGTATTCATGGCATCTTCCCACACCGGCATGGCGAGGTCCTTGGAAAAGGCGCCCTCGTAGATTGACTTGCCGGACTGCAGGAAGCCGATCCACACGCCGCAGGAAACGCGGCCATTGTAGCCCAGGAACCAATTGTCCGAGAAGTCGTGGGTGGTCCCGGTCTTGCCCGCGCCGGTGAAGGGCTTCTCGACCATGCGGTCGGCGAGACCGGCGATATTCCCCCGCTCCATGCTGCCGCGCATCATGCTATGCACCATGAAGGCGGTGGCGTCATCGGTGGCCTCAAGCCGTACCGGCGGGCGGATATCGCGACGGTAGACGGTCGCCCCCGCGGAGTTATCGATGCGATCGACGATGGTGAGCTGCATCGGCGCGGTCGATCCACCGTGGGCGAAGGCGGAAATGCCGCGCACCGCTTCCTTCAGCGAGGCTGCCTCCCAGCCTGCGGCCAGTCGTGGCAGCAGCTCGGCGTCCTTCATCGGCAGGCCGAAGCGCTCCACGGTCTTCCGGACATTCTCGAGACCTGCCATGCCAGCGAAGCGGACGGAGGCGGCGATCTTCGATGCCTCGAGCGCGCGGCGTGCGGTGATCTTGCCCTCGTAGCTCGGCTTGGCGACTTCCATGCCCCACTCGCCGAGGATGCCTTCGCGACCGCCGACCATGACCGAGCGGTTGTCCATCGGCTCGTCCTCCACGATCGTGGCCGGGCCGAGGCCCTGCATCAGGCCGGCGGCGTAGAGGAATGGCAGGAAGGCGGTGCCCAGCGGACGGCGGCCGAGCTCGATCACATCATACGGCGCGTCTTCATAACTGCGGCCACCGACGTGGGCGAGGACCTCGCCGGTCTGGTGGTCGATCATCAGGCCCGCTCCTTGGAGGAACTCGGGGGCCACTCCGGAGGATTTCTTGTACTGCGAGCGTTTCTGGTTGGCGTAGCCGGGACGCTGCTCGGCTTTTTCCAAATTCCGCTGCAGGCTCTGCTCCAGCGCACGCTGCACCTCGCCATCGATGGACGTCTGGATGCGGAAACCACCGGCCGCGAGGGCATCCTCGCCGAGCACCCGGCGGATCTCATCCGCGACGCGCTCGTAGAGGTGGGTGGTGCCGCGTTGCAGCGGCTTCGGATTCAGCTTCAGCGGCGTCACCCGCAGCTTGGCGTTCTCGCTGCTGCGCAGTGCGCCGAGATCGACCATGCGGCCGAGCACCAGGTTGCGCGAAGTCTGGTTCGCCGCCGGGTTGTTGAGCGGGGAAAGATTGGTTGGGTTCTTGATGCAGCCGACGATCGCGGCGCACTCCAGCGCATCCAGATCCTTCGGTTCCTTGCCGAAGTAGCCAAGCGCCGCCGAGCGGATCCCGTAGAAGCCGCTGCCGAAATAGATGCGGTTCAGGTAGAACTCCAGGATCTCCTTCTTCTTGTAGCGCTTCTCGATCCGCTGGGCGAGGAAAGCCTCCACCAGCTTCCGCTCAATTCCCGTCTCGCCCTTCGCCTTGCGTTCGGATTCCAGGTCATAGGCATTCCGCGCGAGCTGCTGGGTGACGGTGCTCGCGCCCTGCGTCGTCTCGCCGGCCTTGTAGTTCAGCCACACGGCGCGGACGACGCCGATGTAGTCCACTCCATCGTGCGTCTCGAAGCGCTGGTCCTCCCCCGCACGCAGGGCATCGACGAAAAGCTGCGGCACCTGCGAGATCGGGATCACGCTGCGGTTTTGGACGAAGACGCGGCCGATTTCCTTGCCATTCCGGTCCATGATCAGGCTCGGGATTTCAAGGTCATTGATCCGGGCGAGATCGTAGGTCTCGGCGCGCTCCCGGTAAGGTCGGGTGTAGCGCTCGACCGCCACGAAGCCGATTCCGGCGACCAGCAGGCCGAAGAGAAGGAGGGAGAACCAGAAGCGTTTGCGCTTGTAGAAGCGCCTCTTCTTCGGCTTGTTCCGCGTGTTTTTTTCGCTCGTGGCCATGCAGGAATCCGATCGTGACTGGTCCCGGACGACCTCCGGGGCCCCATCCGCATACCCGCCGGAAGGCGATCGCGCAATACCCGGCTTGGCGGACAGGCTCCGGGAGAAAATACGCGGGTCCGGTACGATTTCCTTCCCGGACTTCATGGCGGCCGCACTTTACGACCCTCAGGAGGGCTACTACGCCCGGTCGGCCGGCCAAGTGGGCAAGGCCGGCGACTTTTTCACCAGCGTCAGCGTGGGGCCGCTCTTCGGCCGCCTGCTGGCCCGGCACATCGCCGCGTGGCACCGCCAATGCGGCTCCCCGGAACGATGGCGGGTGATTGAAACAGGCGCGAACGACGGCGCTCTAGCCGCCGATATCCTCGCCGGGCTGGCCCGCCTCTCCACCGATGCCGGGCTGGAATACGTGATCATCGAGCCCCTGCCCCAGCTCGCCCGGATCCAGCGCAAACGCCTCGTGGAAGCCGCCGTGCTCGAAAGCGCCACCGCCCTAGCGGACGATCCCCTGCCCTCCTTCGTTCTCGGGAATGAGGTCATCGACGCGTTGCCTTTCCACGTCATCGAGTCAGACGGCACCGTCTGGCTCGAGCTGGGCGTGGCGGTGGACGCCGAAAGCGGGGTCTTCATCTGGCAACCGCTCGGCCCCGCGGCGGCGGAGGTCGCCGGGCACCTGCCGGTCATGCCCGCTGGCTATCGCACCGAGGTCCGCAGCGGCGTCCGGGATTTCCTGAAGCCGCTCGCCGCCGCCATGACCAAGGGCGGGCGCATGCTGTGGGTCGACTACGGCTTCACGCGCGATGACTACTACCACGAGTCCCGCACCACCGGCACGCTGCGGACCTTTTCCCGGCACCGAGCCGGCGAGGACCCGCTCGATTCACCCGGCGAGATCGACATCACCGCGCACGTCGATTTCACCGGCCTCGCCGCAGATCTCGATGCGGTCGGCGGCCAAGTCGTGCGCTTCGAGCCGCAAGGCCGCTTCCTCACCCATGTCGCCCGCCCATGGCTGCTCGAAATGGAAGGCCGCACCGACGACGACGCCAAGAAAGAGCTACGGGCCTTCCAGACCCTGACCCACCCCGGCCACCTCGGCTCGCGGTTTCACGTCATGGAAGCGGGGTTCTAACAGCTAGTCGAGGATTTGCCCGTAGGCGCACTGGTAACAGTGCGGAATGGTCCACGGCAGCCGGCTACTCCCGTGCTCCCGGAGTGCCGCGCCCACAAAAGCGTCCGGCGCATACCAAATGCCTTTCTGGTAAAAGCGAGGAATGGTCCCCAGCAGCACACCACTCCCATCTCCCATCTCCCATCTCCCATCTCCCATCTCCCATCTCCTCACACCCCCACGCCCTCCTCCACATACCGCTCCACCATCGCCAGCGCGATCTCCCCCATCTGCTCGCGCAATTCCGGCGGATGCACCGCCTCCACCCGCCGGCCGAAACCTAACAGCCACTCCGCCATCCACGGAATCGAGAAGCTCAGCAGCTCCAGTTTCACGCGGCCGTCGCGCTGCACCTCATCCGACACCGGCGTGCACGGCATCTCCATGCGGAAGCGCTCCAACACCTCGCGCTCCACCAGCACCGTCGCGGGCGTCAGCTCGTGGCACTCGATATTCTCGCGCAAAAATTCCTTCACCGAAAAACCCGCGTGCCCTTCGAAGCACTCGCCAAGCACCTCCCAGCGTGCCACGCGGTCGAGCCGGAAGTCCCGGAAATCCCGCCGCACCCGACACCATGCGATCAGGTGCCACTGGCGCGAATAGAAGATCAGCCCGAGCGGCTCCACCACGCGATCGGTGAGCGCGCCGCGGTTGGCCGTATTGTAGCAGATCGCCAGGCAAAGGCGCCGCACGATCGCATCCTGAATCGGCATCAACGACTCGCGCCGCGCAGCTCCATCGTCCGGCCGCCGGAACCACACGCCCACGGCATCCTTCAGCCGGTGCAGGTAATCCCGCTTCTCCTGCGGCAAGACCGAGCGCACCTTCAGCAAGGCCGACCGCAGCGACTGCTTCAGCGACTCATCCGCAATCTGCTCGGTCACCTCGCCGCTCATGAAAAGCGCCGCCCCCTCATCCTCCGTGAACATCACCGGCGGCATGTGATAGCCGCGCACCAGGCTGTAACCCACCCCGGCCTCCGCAATGATCGGCACGCCCGCCTCGCCCAACGCCGAGAGATCCCGATAGACTGTCCGCACGCTGATCTCGAAATGCCCCGCGATCTGCTCCGCGGTGATCACCCGCTGCCCTTGCAGCAGCAGGATCATCCCGGTGAGTCGGTCGATGCGGTTCATGGTGAATTGCGGGTCCCTTCTCTGCCAGCGACCCTCAGGGCCTCAAGGCAAATTCATTTCAGGCTCATCCTGCATCGACGCATTGGATTTCCCGAGCTTGATCCTTCGCCGGGAGCCAGAGCATTGTCAGGCGTTCCAATCTAGAATGCTCACACGAGAGATCATCGCCGAGGTCGAGCGCGTCGAGAACGAGCTTCACGCGAGGATTTACGATACGTTCGCCTTACGCCACGAGAGTGCCGAGAAGTGGGACGCTTGGGACGAGGCGACTTCGGACTGGCATTGCCGGACTTGCCCCACGGACATCCTGTGGGAAGATGAGTTCTTGGCCGACTTGCGGTCCTCTCAGCGACCGGCAATTGATGACGCGATCCTCTATTTGGAGGCGGACCCGTGGTATTTCAGATCGGGCTACCTCAAGGAGCGCCTGATCCGCGGCCTCAAGTCGGCCAACCTTACCGAGCAAGATCGAAGTCGTCTGCGGATTGTCGTCTGGAATATCGCCACAGGAAAAAACCGCCGCGAGTTCAGGAACTACTGCTCGCTCGCAACCGCCGTCGCCGACGCCGACTTTCTACAACGACTCGATCAGCTAACTCCCGAGTACGATAGCGCAGCCAGAGGCAAGTTTCGGTATCTGCAAAACTACCTGCGCCGGAACATGAACCAAAAAATACGACTTCCTTGAAACCAGCGGAAAGACCTGAGCGACCCCTCTTGAGCATCACGGGACACCCCCGTCACACATAGTGAATCCCATGCTCCGCGCTGATCTCGACCACCCTCCCCATGTCCGGACCGCCGTCGCGATTGAACTCCTCCGCGATGCGCGCGAAGAACGCCTCAAACCCCGAGGGCGCGGTGTGGATCGTTAGCTTCATCGGCGTGTCGCCAGCATTGCGGAAGGCGTGAACAGCGCCGCGCGGAATGAAAACCGCGGTGCCCACCGGGACTTCCGTCCAGACGCCGTCCTTGAAGAACTCGGCCCGCCCATCCACTACGTAAAACCACTCATCCTGGTGATCGTGCCAGTGCGGCGGCGGACCACCGCCGGGGTCGATGACGTTCGCCGACATCGTGTAGCGCCCGCCGGTCTGCTCGCCGGTCAGGAGGAAGGCCGTCGTATCGCCAAAGGCGTGGTGGGTCCTGGCATCGGCAGGTGGGACGATGACGGGCGGAATCGCGGGAGATGGGCTCATCACTTGTCAGCCTAACGGAATTTTCGCCCCCTACAATCCGTTGTTTCTCGTTCGGGTCCAAAGTCTCACACACTCTTTCTCGCGGTAGCGCACGGTTCCTGCTTTATACCGCGCGTGACCCGTGAACACGAACGCCTCCAGGAGGATGAAGGCCGCGCCAAGAACTGGAAGCGCTGGGGCCCCTACCTCAGCGAGCGCCAGTGGGGCACCGTCCGCGAGGACTACTCCGAGCACGGCCATAGCTGGAGCGAATTCCCCCACGACCACGCCCGCCGCCGCGCCTACCGCTGGGGCGAGGACGGGCTGAATGGCTGGTGCGACCGCCAGGGACGCCTCTGCTTCGCCCCCGCCCTGTGGAATGGCAAGGACACCATCCTCAAGGAGCGCCTCTTCGGCCTCGGCGGCAACGAGGGCAACCACGGCGAGGACGTGAAGGAGTGCTACTACTACCTCGAGTCCACCCCCACCCACTCGTACACCAAGGTCCTCTACAAATACCCTCACGCGAAGTTCCCCTACTCCGAGATCCGCGAGCGGAATGCCCAGCTCGGCCGCGAGGGCCCGGAGCTGGAGCTCGCCGACATGGGCATGTTCGACAACGGCCGCTATTTCGACGTGGTTCAGGAGGTCGCCAAGCGCTCGCCGGAAGACCTGCTGTGGCGCATCACCGTGACCAATCACGGCCCCGATCACGCGCCCATCCACGTGCTGCCCATGCTCTGGTTCCGCAATATCTGGAAATGGGGCAGCGACCGCGAGACGCCGCTCAGGAAGCCATCGCTGGAGCTGAAGGACGGCTGCATCCATGTCTCCCATGAATCGCTCGGCGACTACTACTTCCACGCCGACTCCCCGGACGTGGAGAGCGACACGAGCTGGCTCTTCACCGAAAACGAAACCGACTACAATTCCGTCTACGGCTTCGGCTCCCCGGCCGGGCAGGTGAAGGACGCCTTTCACAAGCTCCTCATCCACGGCGACCGGAATGCCGTCGCCCCGTTTCCCGCCGGCACGAAGGCCGCCGCCCACTTCGTCTTCAACGTGCCGCCGGGCAAGAGCATCACCATCCGCTGCCGCCTCCACACGGTGAAGAATGACAACGGCCTCGGCGGGCTCGACCAATTCGACGAAACCTTCGCCGCACGCGTGGCCGAATGCGATGAATTCTACGAGCGCGTCATCCCTAAGGATCTGTCCCCGGAAGAATACCTGATCTGCCGCCAAGGCTACGCGGGACTCCTGTGGACGAAGCAATTCTATCACTACGTCATTGAGGACTGGCTGAAGGGCGACTCGGATGGCCCCGCGGCGCCAGCCTCGCGGCTCGATGGCCGCAATCACGACTGGTACCACTTCTTCGCCCGCGACATTCTCTCCATGCCGGACAAGTGGGAATACCCGTGGTTCGCCGCGTGGGACTCCGCCTTCCACATGATCCCCTTCGCCGCGGTCGATCCGCACTTCGCGAAGGAGCAGCTCCTGCTGCTACTACGGGAATGGTACATGCACCCGAATGGCCAGATGCCCGCCTACGAGTGGAATTTCTCCGACGTGAATCCGCCGGTCCACGCCTGGGCCGTCTGGCGCGTTTACAAGATCGCCGACCCGAAGGGCAGCCGCGACCTGCTCTTCTTGGAGCGCTGCTTCCAGAAGCTGCTGATGAACTTCACCTGGTGGGTGAACCGCAAGGACATGGAAGGCCGCCACGTCTTCGGCGGCGGCTTCCTCGGGCTGGATAATATCGGCGTCTTCGATCGCTCGCACGCGCTGCCCGATGGCGGCAAGCTCCACCAAGCCGATGGCACCGCATGGATGGCTTCCTACTGCCTGCTCATGCTCGCCATGGCACTGGAGCTCGCCGAGGAAAAGCCTGCCTACGAGGACATCGCGTCGAAGTTCTTCGAGCACTTCGTCAACATCACCGATGCGATTAATTCGCTCGGCGGCACCGGCCTCTGGGACGAACGCGATGGCTTCTACTACGACCAGCTCATCGTGAATCACGACGAGCCGCTGCCGCTGCGCATCCGCTCTCTCGTCGGCCTGCTGCCGATGTGCGCCGTCACCGTGCTGAAGCAGACGAAGATCGAAAAGCTCAAGGGCTTCCGCAAGCGCATGGACTGGTTCCTCTCCAGCCGGCCGGACATCTTGAAATACATCAGCGTCCGCCGCCCGAATGAGGACAAGAAGTCCGCGCTATGCCTGCTCGCCATCCCGTCGGAGGTCCAGCTTCGCAAGACCCTGCGCCGCATGTTAGACCCGGAGGAATTCCTTTCGAACTACGGCATCCGCTCCCTGAGCAAGGCCCACGGCAAGGAGCCCTTCGTCTTCGAGCACGGCGGCGAACGCAATGAAGTGACCTACACCCCCGGCGAGTCGGACTCCGGCATGTTCGGCGGCAACTCCAACTGGCGCGGACCGATCTGGTTCCCGACGAACTTCCTCATCATCGAGGCGCTCGAGCGCTACCACCACTTCTACGGCGACAGCTTCAAGATCGAGTATCCCACCCGCTCCGGCGTGGAGAAGACCCTGCGCGAAGTGGCCATCGACCTCTGCGACCGTCTCATCTCCCTCTTCTGCCCCGGCCCGGACGGCACCCGCCCGTGCTTCGGCGCTGCGGACCGCTATCGCGACGTGCCGCACTGGCAGGACCTCCTGCTCTTCCACGAATACTTCCACGCCGAGACCGGCGAAGGCCTCGGCGCGTCGCATCAGACCGGCTGGACCTCGCTTGTCGTGAAGCTCGTCAAGGACCGCCGCGAGAAGCTCTGCGAGACCGCGATGTGAGGCATCGCCCGAGCTTCTCCGTCCCAACGGGAGATTTCATTCCTCGTCCAATAGGACGGGTGATGCTACTTCGTCCAACAGGACACCTCACGCTTCCTAGTCGCGATAGGACACCTCATGCTTCTTCGTCCCAAAGGGACGGCTCATAATAGCCTGGCACGAAGTGCCAGGTAAGAGTGCGCGCGGATCGTGTCACAACGTGACACCTCATGCGGGGTGCGGCCGTCTATTCCCACACGTACCGCTCATCCACATCGACGCCGTATTTTTTCAGCAAGGCGCGATACTCGTCTTGAAACGTGATCTTTCGATGATGCTCTTCCTGATTGGAGACGTAGTTAAGCAGTGCCTCCAATTGTGACTGGCCGACCGAGAACGACCCGTAGCCCGTCTGCCATTCGAAATGACGCGGGCCGCCCTCTTGCTCCTTCAACCACCCGGAACTGGTCTGTTTCACCTTTTGAACGAAATTCGCGATCGTCACCGTTCGTCCGAGATCGATGGCGAGGTGAACGTGATCCGCCACGCCACCCACGCGGAAGACCTCGCAGCCGAGATCGCGACCAACGGTGGCAAGGTAGCCGAACAGATGCGGCCGGATTTCGGGCGATAGGACGGGTTCGCGGTTCTTGGTGGAGAAAACCACGTGAACCAAAATACGCGCGAGGGATTGGGGCATGGCGTAAGGATATCTTATGCCGCAAGCCGTATGAGGTGTCCCGTTGGGACACGATGCACCGGCCCGGCCGACCTGGCACTTCGTGCCAGGCTTTTATGAGTGGTCCCGTTGGGACCCAAGAGTCATCTCAATCCCCCTGAATAAAGTTTCTCCCCCGCCCCCGCCACTGCTTTCATCCCACCCCATGAAGAAGGCCCTCCTGTCCCTGCTCGCCGGCCTGCTCCCATGGACCGCGTCAGCCTCGATCGGCGAGCTCCCCATCCTCCACGTCGAGACCTACACCTCCCCGTCCGCCAAGTGGCGGCTCGAAGTGGACCCCACCAACCGCGAGGGCAGCGGTCCCGGCCACTACCGCATGACCCACGAAGGCAAGGTCGCTTGGGAAACCGAACTCCCCGTCACCCTCCACCACGCCACCGTCACCGACACCGGCATCACCGCCGGCTTCGGCTACAGTCACGGCACACTGGGCTTCGTCAACGGCAATGGCCCCGGCACCCTCAATACCCTCCTCATCGACCCCCGCGGCAGCGTCCTCCTCGACGACGCCATCCCGCGCGATGCCCCCCGCCCTCCCGATACCGCTCCCATCCCCAACGCCAGCGACATCATCTTCATCCCCGAAGCCGACCGCTTCGTCCTGCGCTTCTGGCATGCGTTCCTCAAGGAAAGCTGGCGCACCTACGAGCTCTCCACCGGCAAGAAACTCGACACCTTCGACCTCCACGCCACCACCCAAGCCCCCGAGGCCGCGCGCTTCATCATCGATGCCCGCCCGCTCCATGGCCTCCCCCTCATCCTCGTCCAGTGGTGGTACTCCGACGAAGACTCCGGCACGCTCTTTTCCCTCGTCGATCTCCAGGGCAAGCCCGTCTGGTCCCTCCCCCTCCCGCGCGACTACACCATCCCCGGCGACGAAAAAGCCGAGGACCGCCTCCACGACGAGATCCAGAGTGACAGCGCCATCCTCTCCATCGGCGAAGCCGGCACCTTCACCCTCCGCCTCGTCGCCGAAGCCGTGCAGGCCGACTACCACGTCACCCGCGACGGCAATACCGACCCCGGCTGGAAAGTCAGCCGCGTCTCTAACAAACCCTACACGCCACCCAAGAAAGAGGACGACGAAGAGAAGCCCGCTCCCGCACCAGAAGCCGCCATCGCCGTTCCCCAGCTCACCCCCCTCGGCGCCTTCGAGCTCCAGGACCGCCCCACTTCCGGAGCCATCCGCGGCATCGACGAATTCGCCTTCGATCCCGAAGGCCGCATCGGCTTCCTCCGCCGCGAGCCCGACAATGCCATCACCTTCGTCCTCGTCGACACGAAGGCCACCGTGCTCGCCGAGATTCCGCTGCCAAAACAGAAGGCCGACAGCACCGCCGAGTACCACATCGCCCCGCTCAGCACCACCCGCTGGATCCTCACCGACTCCACCTCTGACCCCGGTGCCAAAGCCCGCGCCTGGTGGCTCGATGTCGGGAAGCGCTCGCTCGATGAGATCGCCGGCTTCGACGCGCCCGCCATCAATGCCGTGCGCGCCACTCCCGATGGCGGCTTCGTGGCCCTCGCCACACGCCACCAGGAATTCAGCTCCACCGACTACATCATCCGCTTCGACGCCACCGGCAAACAGGCATGGACGCACGAGGCCTCCAGCGACAAGAAACCCGCCACCCTGCTCAGCCCCGAGGACCTCACCGTCACCACCCGCGGTGAAATCGCCGTCCTCGACAACATCCGCAACCAGATCAAGTGGTTCGCCCTCGATGGCAACCACCTCCGCACCACCGAACTCGAACAAGCCTGGAAGCGCAAGCCCGACTACGTCACCAACATCACGCCCGATACCGCCGGCGGCGTCATCGTCCAGGACTTCGAGAGCACCCCGCCCTTCGTCCGCATGCGCCCCGATGGCACCGTCGTCAACGAGCTCACCCCGAAGCGTCCCGATGGCCGGGTCATCGATGCCTACGTCGGACTACGCGCCGCCCCCGACGGCACTTTGTGGGCCTGCGATGGCGACGCCTTCATCCAGCTCTCCGACCAGGGCGCCGCCCTCCGCGACATCGGCTCGACCGCGGACGATGACACCCTGGGCGACATCGCCGCCGTCACCGCCGACGCGGCAGGCTCCCTCTACGCCATCGACCGCCGCACCGCCGCCGTCCACGTCTTCAGCCCCGATGGCGCGAAGCTCCGCGTCTGCAAGCCCGCCAAGGACGACTTCTCGACAAACACTTGGTTAACTCACCTCACCGTCACCAACGATGGCGGCGTGCTCGTGCAGATGGACAGTAACGACGAAGGCGAACGCTACCTCGCCTTCGGTCCCGATGGCTCACGCAAGGGCATCAAGCGGCTCGGCCTCGATGACATCAAGGAGGAGTGGTACTGCCAGCCGGCCACCGGCAACACCCTCGTGCTCGGCTACGATGCCGCCCATCTCGTCGATCCCGCGGGCAAGCAGTTGGAGAAGATCGAGCGCCAAGCCGACCGCCGGTGGTTCGAGTATCTCAGCGGCGCGGCATTCGCGGGGGACGGTTCGTTCGTCATCAATTCGAGCTCGCAACGGCTTCGGGAGAATCACCTCACCTTCTTCGATCCGACCGGCAAGCCCCTCACCACCGTCCGCGCACAGACCGATGGCCACGCGAGACTCGGCGGCTACACCGGCCGCCACATCACCCTCGCCGCCGAGCGTGTCGTCCGCATCCACGACCGCAATGGCAAGGTCATCGCCACCACACCGAAGACCGACGAAAATATCATGCACATCCTCGCCCGCGGTGGCAAGGAACTGTGGGTCATCGGCCTCGTGTCGCATGCCGTCACCCGCTACGAAATGCCGGAGTGACGAGGTGAGACATCTCCCGAGCTTCTTCGTCCCAAAGGGAACGCCCTATCCTTCTTCGTCCCAAAGGGACGGCTCATAATAGCCTGGCACGAAGTGCCAGGTAGAAGTGTGCGCGGATCGTGTCCCAACGGGACACCTCATGCTGGGAAGGGTCATGAGCAACTAGGGCGACCGCGAATCCGCCTTACGCTCCACCCTGCATGAAGTGTCCCGTTGGGACAACGGAACCACCAGACCGCAAACCCGGCACTTTCGTGCCGGGCTTTTATGAGTGGTCCCGTTGGGACCTCGGAGCGAACCATGTAAACTTTCGTGCCAAGCCTCCATGAGTAGTCCCATCAGAAGCGGAGAACAGCACCGCGCCGTCCTCCGCTCCTAACAAACACCACCATCAACTACTCCCCACCACCCTTCGGAATCTCCACCGTAACCACCTTGCCATCCGCAGCCTTGGCTTCGACCACGATGCCTTGCGGCGTCACCTTCTTCAGAAGGTATTCCTTTCCGCTCGGATCACCCGGCAGCTTGAACATCGTCTGCTCCTCCACGAGCACTTCCTGATCCCCGGACTTCAAGACCGCACTACGGTCATAGTAGGCCTTCGACTCAAGTTCCGCATCGGGCAAGCCGGCCTGGGACTCATACTTGGCACCCGCCTTGTTCGGCTTCAGATCTTCATAGATCGCGATCTTCACTCGCTGCGTCAAACCCGTCCGCTCACTCCTGAGCTCCCGCTCCTCAAACCCGGTGAACTTGAAGCGATTGGCGAACTCGCCTTCCCGGAAGAACGTATCGCCCAGCGACAGCATCTCCACCGCACTCACCCGGTTCTGCAGCTTCTTCTTGCTCGGCGTCAGCCCGATAAAGCGCGGTGCCCACTTGCCACCCGACTCCAGGCCGAATTGCACATACCACATGATCGACTCGTCGTTGAGATAGCGCAGGCCAGCCAGCGCATCCACACCAGCCACCGGCATCGGGATCGGCGCGGGAGCCGCTTCCTCCGCCATCACCGGCGGCAGCGGGAAGCGGCCATGCCGTGCGACCATCTCGACGAACTCCGACCGCTGCTCGCGTGGATCATCCGCCACCGCGGGCCGCGCGATCTCCACGACCTTCTGCCACGGCATGTCGGACACATCGGACATCTGGCGCAGCTTCATTCCAAACAAGGCGACGGCGGAGGCGAAGCGAAAGTCATGGCCTGCCTTTTCCCACGGCTGGGGCTCGCCCTTCAACGGGCTCTCGATCAAGCTGCTGACCTCGCCCTCGGGATGCTTGTAGCGCAGCTTCAGCGTGAGCCAGTCATCGCTCGCCACGGTTTCCTTCTCCGCCGGCTTTTGATAGCGCAAGCCATCCACCTTGCCGGTATCCGGCATCGCCACGCCGGGCGGGACGATTTCATAAAACGCAGTCACGGTGTGGCCCGCACCGATGTCGCCGGCATCGACCTTGTCATTGTTGAAGTCCTCGTGGCGCAGGATGCGGTTGGCATAGCCGATCAGGCGATAGGCCTGGACCTTGCCGGGATTAAACTCCACCTGGATCTTCACGTCCTTGGCGATGGTCACCAGCGTGCCGGTCAGCTTCTGCAGGAAGACGCGGCGCGCCTCATGGTCGCCGTCGATGTAGAAGTAGTTTCCGTTCCCGTCGTTGGTGATGGCTTCCAGCATCGCGTCATTGAGATTGCCGGTGCCGAAGCCAACCACGCTGAGGCTCATGCCCTTCGCGGCACCTTCCTTCACCAGCTTCACCAGATCGCCCTGGCCGGTGGTGCCCACATTGAAGTCGCCATCGGTCGCAAGGATCACCCGGTTCACCCCACCGGCCACGAGATGCTTCGCAGCCATTTCATAGGCACGCTTGATGCCTGCCCCGCCATTGGTCGAGCCACCCGCTTCGAGTTTCTCCAGGGCTTGGATCGCCGCGGACAGGCCGCGTTCATCCAGCGTCGTCGGTTCCAGCACCACGCCCTCGCTACCCGCATAGACCACGATCCCGAGCCGGTCGCGTTCATCGAGCTGGTCTAACAAAATGCGCATCGAGCGCTTCAGCAGCGGCAGCTTGGCAGGGTCCTGCATGGAGCCCGAGACATCGATCAGGAAGACCAGGTTCGAAGCCGGCCGTGCCTTGGCATCGATCTCGCGGCCCTTGATCGCCACGCGGGCGAGCAGGTGCTGCGGCTTCCACGGGCAAGTCGCCAGCGTACCGTGGACCGCGAAGGGACCATCGCCCTTCGGACCCTCGTAACGATAGTCGAAGTAGTTCACCAGTTCCTCGATCCGCACCGCATCGGCCGGCACTGTGCGGCCATCGAGCAGCATCCGGCGGACGTTCGTGTAGGAGGCCGTATCGACATCGATGGAGAACGTCGAAAGCGCATCCTGCCACGGCGACTTCCACGGCTGATCGACAAGGCGGCCGTAGTTCTCGCGGGCCATGCCATCGTCTTTCACTCCCTTCCCCTTACCGGGCACGGGAGGAGCCGAGGGCACGAGTGAGAGTTCATTGGGACCGCTCTTGTCGAGAACCGCATCGGCCCCCACGTGAGCACCGGAAGCCTTTAGTTCCTCCGGAGTGAGACGCGCTCGCCGGATCGTTTCCTTTTCGGCAAGGCCTCCCTGTCTTCCGGGCCCCGAGGCTGGTCCGCTCCCCGTCCCGATTCCTCTTCCCCTGCCCCCACCGGCACCTCCGCCGAGGCCAAGGCCCGCAGCAGGTGCCGGCGCAGCATCCAGCGCTGCGATCTCCTGCGGAATGGCTTCCTCGATAGGAGCTTCGGCCAGTGGGCTTGCGGGGGCAGCCGGTGCCACATCCGGCAGAAGAAATTCGGCCGAACTGCTGCTGGCAATCCGCCTGGCCGAGCCCGACTCATCCGCCATTCTCATGTGGGCTTCCACGGCGGGGTCGCGCAGTTTCGCCATAGGTGGCTCCGACAGCGCCACGGAGCCGTCCATCACGAGCTCCGGCCTGTCGGGGAGTCGATATGTCTGCCAGGTAATCACGCCGACAGAAAGCACCACCACTGCAGCCGCAGCCGCGGACCAGATCATCGCTCTCGAACTCCGCCTCCGCCGGTGAGCAGGCACTTTCCCGGCATCCAGCCGGGCGTCGATCGCCTGCAAAAGTTCTTCATCCGCCCCTCGGCGCGCTTGTTCGCGCAGCAGCGAGTCGAGCAGACGATCGTTCGGATCTTCAGAAGGATTCATGGGAAAAGAATTGGGAAAAGGGTCAGTTGTTTTTCGATAGGCACAGCCGCAGCGCTTCGCGGGCGCGTTCGAGGCGCTTGCGCAAGGCCGCGGGATTGAGCGACAGCAGCGCCGCCGCATCGTCGCTGGTACGACCTTCATCGTAGGTCGCACGCAGCGCCTCGGCCATCGGTGGCGGCAACTTGTCGCGGCACTCGGCGAGCCGGGCGAAGATCGCGGGATCGCCTGCGGGATAGGGGGCGAGGGTTTCCTCCAGGCGCGAGAGGGCCGCTTCATCGAAGGGGACCTCGCGGGCATGGAGGCGGCAGTGTTCGCGCCACTTGTTGCGGACGATGCCGCGCATCCACGCGGCGAAGTCGCGGGTGACTTCGAATTTCCCGAGGTTCTGCCACGCGGCGACAAAGGCATCCTGCACCAGCTCGCGCGCCGTATTCTCCGCTCCGGCCAAAGCCCGGGCGTAAGACAGCAGCGTCAGGTGATGCAGGCGGACAAGGTCGGTGAAGCGTTGCCGGTCCATCGGTTCGGGTGGGGATAAGGCGAGTGCTTGCATGGCTCTTCAACCGTGGTTGCGGCCAGAGCAGCGGATTGTGACAAGAATCTTTCCATCATCGAACGGATGACGAGGCGGAAAGATTGGCTTGCCTGATTAAACTTTGCTCCACAAAGTTTAATCCGATGAAAGCAAACTTCCTTCTAGCGATGGTCCTGTCCGTCTCCCCCGTCCTCGCCGGCCTAGAGCCCGGCGACACCGTGAAGATCAGCCTCCTCGGCGTGGATGGCGCCGAGCAAACCAAGGTGAATGGCGAATACCGCGTCGGCGAATCCGGCACGATCTCGATGCCCCTCTTGGACAATCCCGTCACCGCCCGCGGCCTGAATGCCGAGCAACTCTCCCGCGCGATCGAAGCCGCCTACCGGGCCGAGGAGATCTACACCAAGCCCTCCATCGTGGCGGAGGTACTGAAGGGACCCGAGGTGGATCCGAATCAAGCCGTCGTCAGCATCGGCGGCCAAGTGCGCAAAGCCGGCGGAACTCCCTTCCGCAAGGGCATGACCGTCATCCAGGCCCTCGACGCCGCAGGCGGCCGCAATGACTTCGGCAGCCGGAACGTGATGCTCCTGCGTGCAGGCAAGCAATACTGCCTCGATTTCCAGAAGCTGGCGCACAAGAACATCGAGCTCCTGCCGAACGACTCCATCCAAGTGGAGCAAAAGGGCGTGATCGACCGGTGGAAGGGAACCGAGGACAACGTGAAGGTGCTGATGGGGAAGTAGTGGGAAAATCCCACGGACGAAATCAGCCTCACACAAATTGGAGGGCCTTGGCGGGCTGCGAATCCACTGGGGCATTTATAATTCGCGACCGGCCAGAAAAGCGCTAACAGGAAATCGATGAAACCCCTCAGCGCATCGATCATCGTCCTCGCCGCCGCACTCCTCATCGCAAGCGGCGGGCACATCAGGTCCCACGACACTGCAGTGACGGTCATGGGCATCGGATGCCTCGTCGGCCTCGGCGGCTTGATTTCCTGGGTTGTGACCCCTCAGGAGAAGTAGGAGCGGCAGCCATCAACACCCGGAGGCCATTCGCCGGGCGGCGTCTCGCATGCGCCAGAACAGCAACCAGCTCTACTGTTTAGAGCGGGCGATCCAAAAAACAAAAGGGCCCGCGGGAATCGGAGATCCCCGCAGGCCGGATAAAAGCGATGTTTGCTTCCCCTTATTCGCCTTGGCCTTCCTCAGGCATCGGGAATGGGAGGCCGCCGTGCGGATCGGCCTTCGGCGCGTCCTGGATCTTCACCAGCTCGAGGTCGAAGATCAGCACGCTGTTCGGCGCGATCTCGGCGCTGCGGCGTTGCTCGCCGTAGGCCATTCCGCTCGGGATGAAGAGCTTCCACTTGGAGCCGACCGGCATGGTGGTGAGCGCTTCCTTGAAGCCTTCAATCACCTGCATGCCCATCGGCACGGGCTCACCTTCCGGCGAGGCGTCAAATTCGGTGCCATCGATGAGGGTGCCCTTGTAGTGCACCATGAATTGCTTCTCGGGGGCACCTTCCTTCGGCGCGACGTACTTCTCCTCGCCGCCCTTCTTGAGCACTTCGTACTGGAGGCCGCTCTTGGTGGTGGTCACGCCTTCGCGCTTGCCGTTCTCCTCGAGGAACTTCTTGCCGGCTTCGAGATTCTTGTTGGCGCCTTCCTTCTCACGAGCCTGGAGCACTTCGCCGAGCGCCTGCATGGCACCCTTCAGCTCCTCCTCGGACACTTCCGGCTTGTCGCCCTTGAAGGCGGCCAGGAAGCCCTTGAGGAAGGACTCGGTTTCGAGGTCTGCCGGCGTGATGCCAAACTGGCCGTATTGCTGGGCAAATTCACCGCCAGCGCGGAAGCCCAATCCATAGGAGGACTGGGTCTTCACCTTCGCAGGATCCACCGGCGCGGCAGGCGGCACGGGAGTTGGATCCGTCGTCTTATCCGCCGGCGCTTCGTTCTGGGCGGCCGCCGGGATCAGGGTGGCGAGACCGAAAGCCAGTACGCCGGGAATGAGGTGGAATTTCATAGCGGGGCGGACGCTAGGGGCGGAATTCCCGGTTGTCGAGCGACGGCTTTGCGGCACTTTCTCGACACAATCGGCACCAGCGTGCTTGGCTACAGGCATGAAAACCCCTGCCCTTTTCCTCGCTGGAATGCTGCTCGTCTCATGCGGTGGCGGCGGCGGCGGCGTCAGCGGCTTCCCCCGCGGCGGCTTCGGCGGCACCAGCGTCTCCGGCTCGCCCGCCGTCCTCAATGTCTCCGGCTGGGATCCGAAGGAACGCCAGCGGGGTGGCGACGCCTACTCGCAGCACGATGTCTCCGCGCTCCGGCGAAACGGCGGGCTCGGCCTGATCGCCCGCTCCGCGAAGGGCCCGCTGCTCGACGACAAATTCGGCGACTTCCTCCGCTCCGCCGACCGTCAGGGCCTCATGCTCGGCGCTTACCATTTCGTCACCATGGATCAGGATCCGGCGTATCAGGCAGATTCCTTCGTCGACCGGGTCCGGGCAACCGCCCGCAGCCGCGGGATCTCCTCGCGGAAAATCCTGCTGGTCGGCGATTTCGACACCGCCTCCTCGCCGGAGCGGCTGGTGAAATTCATCCGCCGCGTCGAGCAACGCACCGGCGTCACCCCGGTGACGTATCTGGAGAATAGCGCACGCCTCCGCGCCAGCCTCAGCAACGCCAGCCCGGCGCAGAAGTCCGTGATCCGCCGCTCCCCCTACTGGATCGCCCTCTACAGCCCCGCCGGCACCGAGCGCTCGATGGAGTCGAACAATCTCACCCCCAACGGCCTGATGGCCCAGTACGGCATCTGGGACGAGTGGGCCATGTGGCAATACGGCGGCGTCATCTGGCAAAACGGCCGCTCCACCCCGAAGCACTACAATACCAACTCATGGGGCAGCCCCCGCTACTTCGGCAATATGGCACACCCGATGGAGCGGAATGTCTTCAAGGGCGATCGAGGCGACTTGAACGCCTTCTGGGACCGCCATAGCTGGGCGTGGTGGTAACGCGACGGCTTCTACGAACGGCCACCTCTTAGCAGCTCCGCCTTGAGGATCTCGGCTCGCTTGAGGGCGGCTTCCACATCGTCGGCGAGGAAATTCGCGTGGCCCATCTTCCGGCGGCCGACCGCACGGCGCTTCCCGTAGAGATGCAGGAAAGCCGAGCCATCGGCAAACAGCGGCGACCAATCCGGCGGCACCTGCTCGTCCGGCCACATGTCGCCTAACAGGTTCAGCATCACCACCGGCGACAGCAGCTTCGGCGATCCCGCCGAGAGGCCACAGGTCACGCGCACCTGCTGCTCGAATTGCGAGGTCGCGCAGGCATCCAGCGTGTGGTGGCCGGAGTTGTGCGGGCGCGGGGCCATTTCATTGACCAGCAGCGAGCCATCGGGGAGGTGGAAAAACTCCACGCCCATGATGCCACGGTAGTCGAGCGCATCCGCCACCTGGCAGGCGATCACCTTGGCCTCCGCCGCCACCGCGGGACTGACCCTCGCCGGCACGATCGAGACATCGAGGATGTGATGTCGATGGCGATTCTCCGCCGGATCGTAGGCCACCACCGAGCCATCGGCCGAGCGCGCGACCATCACGGACAGCTCTCGCTCGAAATGAATGAAAGCCTCCAGCACCGCGCGGTCGGTGCCGAAGTTCGCCCAGACGTCCGCCAGATCTTCGTCGCCAGTAAGCTTGAGCTGGCCCTTGCCATCGTAGCCGAAGGCCGCAGTCTTCAGCACGGCGGGCGTCCCGATTTCCGCGACCGCCTTGGCCAACTCGTCGGCGGACGCGACCACCGCGAAAGGCGCACACGGGATGCCGTGCTGCTTCAGGAAAGTCTTCTCACGCTCGCGATGCTGGCAAATCGCCACCGCATTCGGCGAGGGATGCAGCGCGATCTTCGCCGCCACCGCTTCCATGGTTTCGCGCGGGATATTCTCGAATTCCACGGTCGCCACCGCGGCCTTCGAAACGAACTGTTCCAGCGCCTCCGCGGAGTCGAAAGGAAGATCGATCGCCTCGTCCGCCACCACGATCGCCGGGGCCTCCAGCCCACCGGTCCAGACCAGCGTGCGGTAGCCCATGCGCCGGGCGGACATGCAGAACATGCGGCCGAGCTGGCCGCCGCCGAGGATGCCGAGCACCGAGCCCGGCGGGATGATGGGAGTCTCTGTCACTTCGCGGGAAAAGAATGGGAAACAACAATCACCCGTGGGTCGCGTCCGGCAATGCGGGAAGTTCCGCAGCCTTCACCGTCTCGTTCTGCTTCTTGCGGAATGCCTGGAGCTTTTCCAAGAGCGCGGCGTCTTCCCCTGCCAGCATCGCCACGGCGAAAAGCGCGGCATTGATCGCGCCGGCCTTGCCGATCGCAAAGGTCGCCGTCGGGATCCCGCCCGGCATCTGGACGATCGACAGCAGCGAGTCCATGCCCTTCAGCGCGTGCGACTCCACCGGCACGCCGAGCACCGGCAAATCGGTGATCGCCGCGGTCATGCCGGGCAAATGCGCGGCCCCGCCGGCACCGGCGATGATGCATTTCAGGCCACGGCCACGAGCCTCGGTCGCATAGGAAAACAGCTTGTCCGGGGTGCGGTGGGCGCTGACGACCTCCGCCTCCCACGCCACGCCGAAATCCTCCAGCGTGCGCGCGGCGTGCTCCATCGTCGGCCAATCCGACGTGCTGCCCATGATAATGCCGACCTGCATGGGCGGGAGGGGACGACGGAACCGCCTCGGGATGCAAGTGCCGAGTGGTGCTACAAGTGCCGGGTGATCAGTGATCGGTGATCAGTGGAAAGACATCCTTTGCGGGGCATTTTGGATTTCCACCGATCACTGATCACCGATCACCCGGCACTTCTCCTGTCTTTTCCCGGCACTTTGCTGCTGACCCGATTCGCCCTCGCCCTTCCGGGCGCCGGCTGCTACCTCCCCCGCGCTCATGCTGAAGGAAGCCATCCAGGAAGTCCGCGTTTTCGCGCCCGCCACCGTTGCCAATGTCGCCTGCGGCTACGACGTGCTCGGATTCGCCATCGACGCCCCCGGGGACGAGATCGTCGTCCGCCACTGCGACAAGCCCGGCCTCCACATCACCGCCATCACCGGCGACGAGGGCAAGCTGCCGAAGAATCCTGAGAAAAACACCGCCGGCGTGGCCGCGCTCGACCTGCTCCGCCACCTCGGCATGACCGATCGCGGCATCGAGATGGAGATCCACAAGAAGATGCCCTTCGGCTCCGGCCTCGGTTCCTCCGCCGCCTCCGCCGTCGCCGGTGCCTACGCGGTGAACTACCTCATCGGCGAACCGCTTTCCAAGAAGCAACTCCTGCCCTTCGCCATGGCCGGCGAGGCCTCCGCGGACGGTGCCTGGCACGCGGACAACGTCGGCCCCTGCCTGCTCGGTGGCATCGTCTTCATCCGCAGCAATGACGAGCTCGACGTCGCCCAGCTCCCCGCCCCGAAGAATCTCTGGGCCGCCGTCGTCCACCCGGACATCGAGGTGCTCACCAAGGTCGCCCGCGAGATCCTGCCAAAGGACATCCCGCTGGTGAATGCCACCCAGCAGATCGGCAACCTCGGCGGCCTGCTCTGCGGCATCATCCAGGAAGACTACGGCCTGATTTCCCGCTCGATCCACGACGTCATCGCCGAGCCCCGCCGCCAGAAGCTCATCCCCGAATTCTACAAGGCCAAGCGCGCCGCCCTCGCCGCCGGAGCACTCGGCTTCTCGATCTCCGGCGCCGGCCCCAGCGTCTTCGCCCTGTGCGAAGGCGAGGAAACCGCGAAGAAAGTCGGCGACGCCATCTCCAAGGTCTTCTCCGCCATCCCGCTCGGCAACCAGATCTACGTCTCGAAGATCAATCCCCACGGCGTGCACGTGGTGAATGAGAAGAAGACGAAGTAACACGGTGGATTCGGGCTGGCAAAGCCCTGCCTCTCGACCACCATTCCCACATGCCGAAGGATCGATGCGAAGAAATGCGTCAAGCTCGCTTGAACATGCCGCGGCGCAGCTCCGAGCAGGCATGGGCGCAGCACGACGCGGCCGTGAAAGCCTTGCGGAACTTCGTGAGCGGGCATGCGACATCCTCCGGACATGGCTCTCCAACCAAGACAGTATCCTCCAAAAGGACCCGGCACTGAGCTTGGACCGTAGACAAGCTCACGTAGGACATCGCGTCGGATGAATTACTCCTCGCGATCTCGCCCGCTCAGATCATCGCGTCGGAAAAGCCGCTCAGTTCGCATCACATAGACCATGAAAACAAGTTCTCCTGCCACGCGGTAGAAGATGCGCAGTGGCGGAATGACCAAATGCCGGTATTCCGTGCCCCGGAGTTCCATGGGACAGGATCCCATCTCCGGACAGGTCTCCAGGTGATCCACCCGCTCGAAAACCCGTCTCACCAAACGCTTCGCAGCCGCAGGATCATCGAGCGAGATGTAGTCGGCAATCTCGTCGAGGTCTTCGAGCGCCGGTTCGGTCCAAATCACTCGAGCCATCGCGCCATCCTCCGCTTCGCGTCCTGATGAGGAACTACCCGGCCTTCTAGGATGGACTTCTCTCCACGAGCAACCCCTTCAAGAATCTCCAGTTTCTTTTGCATGCGGGAGAAGGTCTCGACACCCACCAGATAGGCTGCCGGCAAGCCGTGTTGGGTGATCAACACGGGCTCCTGATGCTCAGCCAACCCATCGATGATCTCCGTCGCCCGGCGCTTCAAGGTTGTGACCAATTCGCTCCTCATGAAGTGACACTAAAGTGATACTCCGAGGCAGTCAATTCGCCGGTTGTCGGGATTTCTCATCGACTCCGTCCCCGCCATTCCGAAGCCTTCCGGCGGGCACGCCCTTGGCACTTGGAACTTCTTACTTGGAACTTCGATGCTCTACCACTCGACCAACAATCCCGCCCACCGGGTGGACCTGAAGGAAGCGATCCTCCGCTCCCTGCCGCCGGACAATGGCCTCTACATGCCGGACACGTTGCCGGTGCTGGGGCCGGAATTCTGGGCGATCTGGCGCGAGCTGACCTTCCAGGAAATCGGCTACGCGGTGGCACATGCATTCTTCCATGAGGACGTGCCGGCCGCGGCGCTGAAGGAAATCGTCGAGGGCACGCTGGCCTTCGATGCCCCGGTAGTCCCGCTCGCTCCCGGCGATCACATCCTCGAGCTCTTCCACGGCCCGACGCTCGCCTTCAAGGACTTCGGCGCGCGCTTCATGGCCCGCCTGATGGGCTGGCTGGTCCGAGGTGACAACCGCGAGCTCACAGTCCTCGTCGCCACCTCCGGCGACACCGGTGGTGCTGTCGCCTCGGCCTTCCACCAGGTCCCCGGCACGCGCGTCATCATCCTTTATCCGAAGGGCAAGGTCTCGGGCCTGCAGGAGAAGCAACTCACCGCGCTCGGCGGCAACGTCACCGCACTGGAGATCGACGGCACCTTCGATGACTGCCAGCGCCTTGTGAAGTCCGCCTTCCTCGACCGCGAACTCTCCGAGCGCCTCAACCTGACCTCGGCGAACTCGATCAATCTCGCGCGCCTCGTTCCGCAGAGCTTCTACTACATCCATAGTGCTCGCCAGCTTCCGGAAGGAGTCGAGCCGGTGTTCGTCATCCCGTCCGGCAACTTCGGCAATCTCACCGCCGGTCTGCTCGCCATGCAGCTCGGCCTGCCGGTGAAGAAATTCATCGCGGCCACCAACGCCAACGACGTGGTCCCCGCCTATCTCAAGAGCGGCAACTACCAGCCGCGGTCGAGCACCGCGACGATCTCGAACGCCATGGACGTCGGCGCGCCATCGAACTTCGCCCGCATGCAAGCGCTCTTCGGCAGTTCATGGGAAGCGATGCGCGGGAAGATCGAGGGCACCTCCTTCACCGACGACCAGACCCGCGCGGCGATCCGCGAGGTGAAGTCGCTCTATAACTACGAGATCGACCCACACGGCGCGGTCGGCTGGCTCGCCGCCCGCAAGTGGCGCTCCGCGAACCCCGGCAATGCCACGATCACGCTGGAGACCGCGCATCCTTCGAAGTTCCTCGACGTGATGGAGCAGGAGATCGGCAAGGGTTCCGTCGAGATCCCCGAACGCCTCGCCATCCTCGCCGACCGCGAAAAAGTCGCGGTGCAACTCCCCGCCGACGAAGGCAGCTTCAAGGACTGGCTGAACCGCTGAACCGCTGATCCTTCCGCTTTGGAACACAGCCGTTCAGCAGGCTCTATTTCCCGTCCCAACAGGGCAGCTCATTCTTCGTCCCAACGGGACGGCTCATAATAGCCTGGCACGAAGTGCCAGGCAAAAACGCCCGCGACCAACGCGTCACAACGTGACGCCTCATGCGTCTAACAGCTGCATTCCCGGCCCGGATCCGAGCAACCATCGAATGGCGCTCTGCGTCGGACAAACACGGCACCGTCCCCGACGCGCGGAAGTTTTGCGATAAGACCGCACCACCCCGCATGAAGTCTCCCGTGGGGAGACCAAGCCACTGCCTTGCCTGACCCGGCACTTCGTGCCGGGCTTTTATGAATCGTCCCGTTGGGACGAAGAACGTCCCGTCGGAACGAGAGCCCTTTCCATTCAACTCACCGCTTCTTCCTCAAGAACGCCGGCACATCGAGATCTTCCCCTTCAAAGAGACTCGGCGATGCACCCTCAAACTTCCCACGCGGGCCGCCTTCGAAGCTGAGCTCGGGCTGTCCCTTGCCACCGGCCCGAGCCTTCACGGGCACGACCGGCTTCTCCGGGGCCGAGGGGTCTTCCATGCCGGCGAAGACATCGTCGAGATCATCGAAAACGCCGGGAAGGACCACCGGCTTCTCATCCTTGGTAAGAACGACCGGTTCGGCCTCGGGTTCTTCCTCCGGAGCCGCAGGCTCTTCGTCCTCGATGGTGAAGAAGGCGGGCGACTCCTCTTCTGGTGCATCTTCCATCTCCGGCATCTCGGGGAATTCGTCTTCCACCGCAGGCTCCGCCACGGACTTGTAATTCACCATCTCCTCCACCTTGCCGGCGAAGTCGTCGCTATCGGCGCGTTCTGCTGCAGGACTGGCATCGATGGTAAAGGGCGATGGCTCAGGCTCGGCAAACGGCGTGGCCTCTTCCACCGGCGGGGCAGGAGCAGGCTTCGGCTTGGTCGTAAATTCAGCCACCACCGGCTTGGTCTCCTCGAACAAGCTGGCCGCGGCGATTGCCTTGGCGACGGAGGCGGGAGGCGCGCTCTTCTTCACCGGCACCGGTGCCGGCTCGGGCGCACGCACCGGTTCAGGAGCACGGACCGGTTCAGGAGCACGGACCGCCTCACGGACGGGTTCACGAACCGGCGGCGGCGGGGCCACGGCGACTGCGACCGGTTCCTCTTCCTCCTCTTCCTCCTCTTCGGGTTCATCCATGGAGAAGCCAACGGTCGGCTCTAACAGCGCAGGCCTCTCCATCGGTGAAGTGCGGGTCGCATGCAGACGATCCTCGGGCAGCGAGCTGACCATCGTGATGCTCAGGCTCTCGCCCATGGTCGGATCGACGGCCGCGCCGAAAAGCACGTGTGCTTTGTCCGGGACGTGCTTCGAGAGGCTCTGCATCAGCAGCTCGATTTCATAGAGCGTTAGATCCTGACCACCGCAGAGGTGGACAAGCACGCTCTCGGCATCGCGCAGCAAAGCCCCTTGGTCGAGCAGCGGGCTGTTGAGCGCATTGCGCAGCGCCTTCTGGGCGCGGTCCTTGCCGCTGGCGATGCCCGAGCCGAAGAGACAGCGCGAGCGCGTGGTGCGCAGCGCGGTCATCAGGTCGTCGAGGCCCACGTTGATCAGACCCGGGCGGATCACCAGGCGGATCACCGCCTTGATGCTCTCCGAGATCATCCGGTCGGCGGCGGCGAAGGCTTCGTGGATTCCTTGCTTCGCCAGCACGAGATCGCCCATGCGGGTATTGTCGAAAGTAACCAGCGCATTCGAAAGCACGGCCAACTCGTTGAGCGAGGTATCCGCCTGATCGCGGCGACGGCGACCTTCAAAGCTGAACGGCATCGTGGCGAAGACGACGACAAACGCCCCTTCTTCCCGCGCGATGCGGCAGATGATGGGCGCGGCACCGGAGCCCGTGCCACCGCCAAGGCCCACGCAGAGGAACACGATCTTGCGGCCCTTCAGCGCGGCACGGATCTCGCTTTCGGCTTCCAGGATTGCCTGCTGGCCGAGCTCCGGGTCGCCGCCGCAGCCGAGGCCCTTGGTCAGATTGCGGCCGAGCTGGATGCGCTCGCGGGCGACCGAGCCGGACAGCGTGCGAATGTCGGTGTTCACCGCCAGCATCTCCGCGCCGTCCATGCCGTCGAGGACGACCCGGTCGAGCATGTTGGTCCCGGCACCGCCGAGGCCGACGATTTTCACGGAGGACGATGGGATGGTGTTCTGGGGGTCGCGTGGGAATTCGATCATGTCAGGGATGGCGGCCGCGCCGCCGGGGTATGTTTATTTTGAGAAGGGCCAGAGGCGGCGCAGGAAGCCGCGCTTCGGTTCACGTTCGGCCTCGATGATCTGTGCATAGCGGATCAGGCCGATCGCGGTGGTGAACTGGGGGTCCTTGAAATTCGCTTGCACACCGCTGAGTTCCGGCGGCTCGGGACGGTAGATGTCGCGCTTGAAAATATCGTGCGCCAGCTCGCCGAAGCCGCGCATCAGGCTGCTGCCACCGGACAGGAAGACGCCGGTGCCTACTCGCTCCATCGCCCCGTCAGGCAGGCGGCGCAGCAGCAGCTTCAGCGTTTCCTCCATGCGCTGGCGGATGATGTCATTGAGAAGCTGGCGCTTCACCTCCGCCTCGGCGAAGCCCTTGTCGTCCGAGACCTTGATGACGCCCACCGAGCGAGCCGGGTCAGCGGAAGCGTCGCCCTCGCGGACCTTGAGCATCTCGGCCTTTGAGAAGGCGAGGCCGGTGACGAGGTGGATGTCATTCGTGATGTGATCGCCGCCGACCGGGATGCAGCCGGACGCCTCGATCGCACCGTCGAGATAAAGTACGTAGTCCGTCGTACCACCGCCCACATCGATGACCAGCGCGCCGCGCTCCTTCGACTCGCGGTCGAGCGCGACCTGGGCCGAGGCGATGGGAGCGAAGACCAGGTCATCGATGTCCAGCGGCATCTCGCGGACGCACTTGATCTGGTTCTCGATCCGCGAGCGGATCCCGTGGATCACGTGGAAGTCGGCATCCACCGTCTTGCCGGAAAGCCCGACCGGCGAGGTCGCGTGCTCGAAGCCATCGACGCCGAAGCGGCGGATGATGTGGTGGAGGTAAACGTGGTCCGCCGGGATCGCCACGGCACGGGCGATTTCCTTCGCCTCCTGGACGTGGGCCTGGGCGATGACCGATTCGTCATCGGGCAGGCGGAAGCTGCCGCGGTTGTTCACCCCATGGATATGCGCACCGGTGACCGAGAGATAGACGCTGCCGATTTCGACATCGCTGGCATCCTCGGCTTTCACCAGTGCATCCTTGAGGCAGGCGCGGACCTGCGGGAAGTCGTAGATCTCGCCCTTGCGCACGCCCACGGACTTCGACTGGCCGACCCCGAGGATTTTCACGGAGCCGTCCGACTTCACCTCTCCGACCACCATGCAGATCTTGCTGGTGCCGATTTCAAGGCCGACGTGGATCTTCGAGCGAGGCATGGGGTGATTCAGCGATTGAGGAGATTCTGCAAGTCGCGCGAGCGGCGGTCAGGTGTGGCGACTGGCGCAGGTTCGTCGATCAAAATGGCACGCGGCGTGCCCTCCCCGCGGAGAATGACCGGGATATTGCGCTCGGGGATGAGTTCGATCGACGCGATCTGCTGGTCCTGAGTGCGGGCGTGTTCCAACGCGGAGCGCAGGTCGCCCATCTGCCGTTCGTGATCGCCGAGGCCGAAGGAAGCGGTGGTCCCGTCATGGGAAACCAGCTCCAGCGACCACGTGCGGCTTTGCCGGAGCGTGTCGATCCACTGGTCCGCACCCTCGATCTCAGTGCAGGCGACCTGATAGAGACGCATCAGGCGGTCGAATTCGGGATGCACCACCTGCTTCCCGGCAACTGGCATCTCGCCACCTTCGCCAAGCTGGAGCACCGGCAATCCGGCCGCCTTGTCGAGCAGGGCAGGCGGGCAGTGGAAAGCGAAACCGCTCCGATTGACGACCAATCCCTGCTGCGGATCGCGCGCGGGAATGCCGTGCGACGGAGAGGATATCCATGCGCGCGGCTCCCGGGCCGCGGCGTCAACGATCAGCGTGCCCGGGAATTCGCGGCGGACCTTCGCATAGGCAATCTCGGGCAATGCCTGCAACTTCGACTCGATCACGGCGACATCGCAGTCGAAAAGGCTGCCATTCAAATCAATGCCGGCCACCTGGACGAGCCGACGTTCGTCAATCGCGGGGTTCGGCGTCAGCTCGATCGCCTGCAGCCGGAACTCCTCGTTCTCCAGCAATCCACGACGGATGCCGTACTTCACGCCCCACACCGTCCCGCCGAGGAAGGCGAGGATCACGACAAACCGCACCATCTTGCGGCAGCTCTTCAAGACGCTGAACCAGACGATGCGCGGCGAAACGACCTTCGCCTGAAGCTCGATCACTTGGCGGCGATGTTGGACGCGGGAGGTACGGCGCTTGATGAACATGGTGAGGTGGGTGGGGGTCCAGTGTTCAGGTTTCAGGCACGCAAGGCCAACGAAAGCTCCGCAATTTTGAGGCAAAGCGCGGTGAAATCGATTCCATGGGCAGCGGCGGACTTCGGCAGCAGGCTCGTTTCCGTCATGCCTGGGATGGTGTTGGCTTCGAGCACGAAGGGATTGCCAGCCGCATCGAGCAGGACATCGACGCGCGAGTAAACTTCAATGCCCAGCGAACGGTGGCCGGCGAGCGCGGCTTCCAGCACGCGGCGGGTCGTCTCCGCATCCAGATCGGCCGGGCAGTAGTAATCGCTGCCCACCCCGCCGCTCAGCCATGGATACTTGTTGGCCATGTCGTAGAAGCCATCGCGCGGAGCGATGTGGACAATCGGCATGGCGGTGTCGTCGAGGATGCCCACGGTGAGTTCCTTCCCTTCGACAAAGGCTTCGACGAGGATGTCATTGCCATACTTCGCGGCGGTCTCCATGGCGGCCATCGCCTCGGAGGCCTCCTTCACGATCGTCACGCCGACGCTCGATCCTTCGCGCGGCGGCTTCACCACGAATGGCACCGGGATGGTCGGCAGCTTGGGGCCATTCGACACATCGACGATCTCGGAGGCCGGCGTCGGCACGCCCGCGGCGAGGAACTTCTCCTTGGCGAGATTCTTGTCGAAGGCGATGCGGCTGCTGGTGACACCCGCGCCGGTGTAGGGCACGCCCTTGTCCTCCAGGATTTGCTGGAGCTGGCCATCCTCGCCGAAGGTCCCGTGGATCACGTTGTAGGCGAGGCCGGAGCCGGCGGGCAGCTCGAAATCCGCGCCCGCGACATCTACCGCGACCGCGTTGTAGCCGGCCGCTTGTAGCGCCTTGAGCACGGCCTTGCCGGACGCGAGCGAAACCTCGCGTTCAGAGCCGGGGCCGCCCATCAGGACGGCGATGAGAAGATCTTTCGCGATCATATTCAGAAGGTGAATTCGTCGGCGCCGAGGACTTTCACCTCGGTCTCCAGTTCAATGCCGCGGGATTCGCGGGCGACGGCCTTGATGCGCTCGATGACTGCAAGCACTTCGCTTGCCGTCGCGCCGCCGCCATTGACGATGAAATTCCCATGCACGTCGGAAACGCGGGCCTTGCCCTCGTTGCAACCTTTCAGGCCAAGCTCGTCCACCAGCTTGCCGGCGGGCGTTTCGGCGGGGTTCTTGAAGATGCAGCCGGCGCTTGCCGCCACCGGTTGAGAAGCGCGGCGCTTCGAGCGCGACGCATCCCAACGGCCTTGGATCGCCTCGGCAGTATCGGGCTTGCCTTCGAAGACGGCTTGCAAGGCGAAGTTGCGGCGCAGTTCGGGCACATCTCGGTAGTTCGCCACGATCTCATCGCGGGAGCGGACGCGGATCTCTCCATCCTCATCGAGGAAGATGACGCTCACGACCTGATCGAAAGTCTCGGTGCCCATCGCGCCGGCATTCATGCGCAAGGCCCCGCCGACATTGCCGGGGATGCCTTCCATCCACTCGAAGCCGCCGATACCCGCGGCCTGCGCAACGCTGGCCACCTTCTTCAAGCGCACGCCCGCCCCGGCGATGACCTTGCCGTCCTCGGCGCGGCACTCGGAAAAGACGCCACCGCTGGGATGCACCACCGCGCCGCGGATGCCACCATCGCGAACCAGCAGATTCGAACCGCGGCCCACGACGCGCAACGCGATCCCCCGCTCGCGGCAATGATTCACCACCGCCGCAAACGCCTCGAAGCTATGCGGCTCGATCCAGAACTGCGCCGGGCCCCCGACCAGCATCGTGGTATGGCGGCGCATCGGTTCGTAGAGCTTGGCATCGATCTCGTCGCGCGGGGCGAGGCGCAGGATTTCCTCCAGCACCTTGAGGTCGTTCGCGATCCGCGTGCCGGCCTCATGGACGTTGCCCGCGCCGAGCGTGATCAGCAGATCGCCGGGCTCGAGGAAATTGCCAACCACATGGTGCGCGGTGGCAAGACACGGCAGCGAGACCACATCGCCATCTCCCTGGCGCTTCGCCGCATCGACGATCGTCGCGCCAGTCACGCCGGGAATCGGCAACTCGCTGGCGGGATAGACATCGGTGACGAAGACCTTGTCGGCGGCTTGCAGCACCTTGCCGAAGTCATCAGCCAAGGCCTGCGTCCGCGTGTAACGGTGCGGCTGGAAGAGCACGACCACGCGGCCGGGCTTCAACGAGCGCGCCGTCTGCAGCGTGGCCGCCAGCTCAGTCGGGTGGTGGCCATAGTCATCGACGATCCGCAGGCGCTGCGAGAGATACTTCGTTTCGAAGCGGCGCTTGGCACCCGCAAAGGTATTCAGCGCACGAGACACCAGCCGGAAATCCGCGCCGAGCTTGTCGGCGGTGGCGATCGCGGCGAGCGCATTGAGCACGTTGTGACGGCCGGGGATACCGAGTTCGACATCGCCCAAAATCTCGCCGTTGCGAACTACGGTAAATGCCGTAGCTCCGCGCAGCTCGCGGATTTCCGCGGCGGTATAATCCGCACCGGACCAGCCGTAGCTGACGGCTTGGTCGGACTTCGTCGCAACTTCCGTGGCCACCGCGCACTCCTTGCAATACACCACCGGCCCCGTGGTCTGGCTGACCAGCGTAGCGAAGACCGCCTTGATCTCCTCAAGGTCCTTGTAGTGATCGAGATGCTCGGCCTCGATGTTGAGGATGATCGAGCAGGTGGGATGGTAGAGCGCGAGCGTGCCATCGCTTTCATCCCCTTCCGCCACCATCCACTCGCCGTCTTCCGACCAGCGGGCGTTTGCGCCGAGCACCGGGATTTCCGCGCCGACATAGTGGCTCGGTTGCAGCCCACCCTCGCGCAACGCGTGGGCGACCATCGATGAGGTGGTGGTCTTGCCGTGGGTGCCGGAGACCACGATGCCTTTCCGCGTGTGCAGGATACCCGCGAGGCACTCGGCGCGGCGGATCACCGGAACTTCAGCCGCTTTCGCCGCGGCGTAGGCCGGGTTCTCGGGACGGATGGCCGAGGAGTAAACGACCACGTCCGCGCCTTGCACGGCTTCCGCGGTGTGGGGCGACGAGAAGACCAGCCCGAGCTTTTGCATGCGCTCGGTTTCCCCCGAGGTCACGCGGTCTGAGCCGCTGACGCGGTGGCCCATGCCCATCAGCAGCAGCGCCAGGCCACTCATGCCCGAGCCAGCCACCCCGATCAGGTGGATGCGCAGCGGGTGGTCGCGGTCGGTCAGCTTGGGGCTCAGGTCGTTCATTTCCGGGAAAGGGTCGCTTCGATCGCATCGCAGACCCGCGCGGCAGCGTCGGGCACGGCGAGCGAACGGGCCGCTTGTGCCATGCGGTCGCGGGTTTGCAAGTCGCTCATCAGCGTGGTGACCCTCGCGGCCAATTTCGCAGCATCGAGCGCACCTTCGGGCTCCAAAAACGCGGCGCCGGCTTTTTCAAAAACTTCCGCATTGCGGGTCTGGTGATCGTCCGCGGCGTAGGGAAACGGCACCAGGATCGAGGGCAGCCCGAGAAAGGACAATTCGGTCATGCTCGAGGCCCCGGAGCGCGACAGCACGGCGTCTGAAACCGCATATGCCGACGGCATGTCATCGCAGAAGCCCACCACGCGGTAGCCATCGCGACCGGCCGCTTCTTCCTCGACCCGTGGCTGGTCCAGCGGCCCGGCGATGTGCAGGACCTGCGTGCCTTTCGGAAAATCGCCGAACGCCATCGCTACCAGCGAATTCAAGCGCCGCGCACCTTGGCTGCCGCCGGTAACCATCAGCGTCGGCCGCGACGGATCGAGCCCGAACTTCGCCGCCGCTTCGGCCCGGCTTGGCAGGGTCCGCATTTCCGCGCGCACCGGCGTGCCGGTCGGAACCACATCCTTGCCCGGGAAAAAGCTCCGCGCCGGCTCCATCCCGATGAAGACCTTGCGGCAAAATTTCGCTGTCAGCCGGTTCGCCTTGCCGGGGAGTGCATTCGAGTCGTGCACGAAGGCCGGAAGACCGGCCCGCTTCGCCGCCCAGCAGGGTGGCAACGAGGTGAAGCCTCCCATGCCGAGCACGGCGTCGGCCTTGAACTCCTTCAGCAAGGAGCCGCAGCGACCGGTCGTGCGCCAGAGCTTCCACAGGAAGGGCAGCATCTTCGGCGAAAAGGTCGCCGGCTTGCCGATCGCGGGGACCGTTTCAAACCGGTACTGCGGGTATTTCCGGCGCGCTTCCTGGTCGATCTTCTTCTCGGAGACCAGCAGCAGCACCTCCCGGCCGCGACCCGTCCATTCTTCCGCCACCGCCAATCCGGGGAAAAGATGACCTCCCGTGCCGCCGCACGCGATTACCAACGACGTTTTCCCGCCTGAATGCTCCATAAATCCGGTGTCCCGAGACCCCCGGCCAAGGTGCCGCGCGGCCACGGCAAAGAATGCAACATTTCTTGATTATCAAGGCAATCGCCAAAACGGCCGCCGACAAGCTTTTGGCAAGCTGCCCCACTGACCCCGGAATTCGCTCCGGTCGCACCCGCATCAACCAAGACTCCCGAATTGTGTCAAAGAGCCAGAATCGCCCGAATGAATCCGAACGAGTCCGATTTTGACACCCATGTGGTGAAATTCCATTGAACCACCATACCTACGACTCGAAATCACCGCAAATTAGATTGTTAACATATCCTTACCAAATTCGCATTTGGACTGATTTTCAATACTTTACAGAACCAAATCACCCTCAAACCTGAAAATCCGAAAAAGGGAAACATATATCCTGCTACGTGATCACGTACCACGAAAGGCCTTGTCGAGACGAGGCATTGAGTGTTGGATCACGCCGTTCCCAGCGAACAACCTGAAGCGAAGGTTCCCCCCGACCAGAGACTCAGGCGTCAGACGAACCGACCGTGGGAATTCCCCCGATCCCAAGGCCGGTTCGTCCGAGAAAGCCGGCTTGCTTCCCCCCAGAGAACAAGCCGGAAGATTTCCCCCGACAGTGTGTGTGTTAGTGTGTGTTGTCAGCCGCCCGGCGGGTCAATTCCCCCGATCCGCCGGGCGGCTTGCTCTCCCAACCAAAGCAGGCCCCCGCCGCCGCTATCCCCCTCACACAACACCCCCTCTTTCCCGTGCCAGAGGCATCCTGGCACCCGGCTCCCTCCTTCAAGGCGACGCCCTCTCCGTCCCAACGGGACGGCTCATAAAAGCCTGGCACGAAGTGCCAAGTAAGGCGGACGAGCGGATCGAGTCACAACGTGACGCCTCATGCTTCAAACGGCTGCATTCCCGGCCCGGCTCCGGACCTCCGTCGGATGGCGCTCTGCGTCGGACAAATACGGGGCCAGCCCATCGGCGGGACCTTTGGGTCAAACCGCCGCACCCCGCATAAGGTCTCCCGTTGGGAGACCAAGTCCTTGACGGAGTTTCCCGGCAATGCGTGCCGGGCTACTATGAACCGTCCCGTTGGGACGAAGAGGGTCACCGGGGACACACGCCCTCTCTCACTCCGGCAACCGCTCCGCCCGCCGCGCCCGCCGCTCAAAAAGCTGCGTCTCCACGTAGCCAGCCGACTTCGCCCACTCGATCGCCTTTCCAAAATCCCGCGCCACGTCACTAGGCGCATGGGCATCGGAGGAAATCACCAGCGGCACCCCCGCCTGACACGCCAACTCCAGAAACTGCGGGTGCGGATAAGCCTCGGCACACGGCTTGTGCCACCCCGCGGTATTCAACTCGATCACCCCGCCCGCGGCCGCAATCGCCTCAATCGCCGGCTCATAAAAGCGCGCCAAGTCACCCGGCGGCCGGTGGGAGAATTTCTTGATGAGATCCGGGTGACCGAGGATGTCGAACAGCCCGCTCTCGGCCATCGCCGCGTAGGTTTCCCAATAACTGCCCCAGACCGCCTCGACATCCGCTTCCGCCCAGCGGCCGAGCCACTTCGGGTTGTCGAAATCCCAGACGCCGAGATAGTGGACCGAGCCGATCAGGTAGTCCCACGGGTACCGCCCGGCGAGTTCCTCGATCCAGCCCTCGCAGCCGGCCAGCCAGTCGCATTCCATCCCGGCGCGCACCGGCATCACCCCGGCGACGGCGCGGGCGCGGTCGATCCACTCGAAGTAAGCCGGCAGCTCGGTCTCCAGCATCCTCCAGTCGTCGAAAGGTTCCGGCCGGGCCGGCGCGTGATCGGAGATCCCGTATTCGGTCAATCCCGCGGCGAGCGCGGCGGCGATGTATTGCTCCGGTTCTCCCTCCGCATGGCGGCAAAGCGGGGTGTGAGTGTGATAATCGGCCGGCACGTCGGAAATGTCGCAGGGATTCGGGTTGCTTGACTTTCGTTAGGGATACTAAAGTGCCGCTCACACGCAAGCACCGCCGGGATTTCCGATGAGCCAAGACCTTTCCAGCCCCGTCGCCGAGGGCAATCCGTTCACCGACTACCTGATCGCAAAGCTCCGGAGCCACCCGAAGCGAATCGTTTTCACCGAGGGCGAGGACCTGCGGGTGCTGCACGCCGCCGAGCGCCTCGTGGCCGCGGAGGCCGCCGTGCCCGTGCTGCTCGGGTCGCGCGACAAGATCCGCGCGATGGCGGCCGACAACCGCATCAGCCTGAAATTCACCAACGTCATCGAGCCCGCGAAATCGTCCGACCTCGGGCTTTTCTGCCAACGCTTCGCCAAGGTCGAGCGCTACCGGAACAACACCGCCGCCGACCCGGCCGACGTGGTATCCCGCCCGCACTACTTCGGCGCGATGATGATCCAGTATGGCCAGGCGGACGCCCTCGTCGGCGGCAACAAGTCGCTGCCCGCCACGCTTTTCCGCGCGCTCATCCACACCATCCAGCCGCTGCCAACGGTGCCGAAGATGTTCGGCATGATGGTGCTGGTCGCACCGCACCTGCAGCACTTCGGCAAGGACGGCATCCTTTTCTTGGCAGACTGCGGCCTGCTTCCCCAGCCGACGGTCGACCAACTCGCCGCGATTACCATCGAGACCGGCAAGCTCGCCAAGCACTTCCTCGGCCGCGAGCCCCACATCGCGCTGCTCAGCCACTCGACCAAAGGCTCCGCCGGCACCGAGGACGCCCGCAAGATGGCCGCCGCTGCCGCGCTGGCGATCGACAAGGCCAAGGAAGCCTACCTCGACTTCAATATCACCGGCGAAATCCAGGCCGACGTGGCGCTCGATCCGACTGCCTCGGAAATCAAGCTGCCCGATGCGCCGCACCGCGAACCGGCCGACGTGCTGATCTTCCCGAACCTCGACGCCGCCCACATTTCCCTGAAGCTGCTCCAGCACTGCGCCGGAGCGCTGAACTACGGCCAGATCCTCGCCGGCCTCGCCCGGCCCTGCGCCCAAGTGCCACGGACCGCCAGCGTCGAAACCATCTTCGGCACCGCCGCCGCCGTCGGCGTGGAGGCGATCAAGTATCACCAGCTCTATCCAGACGGGGAAGTCTGAGGAGGGGGCTAAAGGTCTTCCGTAGGCGCGTTGGTGACAACGCGGAATGGTCCCTGAATGCCAGCGTGGCCAGCGACTTCCGCGGTGTCACCACCGCGCCACAATACGGATTCAGGAGCCCTCCCCAAACTTCACCGTCCAAACCAGCGGCCGGTGATCCGAGGCCACCGCTTCCGGCAGCACCGTCACCGGCGACGCCGCTTTCAAGCCGCGCAAAAACACATGGTCGATCTCCACCTTCGGCTCGGCCGCGGGACAAGTCAGGCGAGGTTCGCTCTTCTCCACCGCCGTCCACCCGTCGCCAAAAGCCTTCATCGCCGGCGAGTCCGGCACGTCATTGAAGTCGCCGGCCAGAATCAGCGGATCCTTGGAAGCCGCCAATTCCTTCACCAACGTCTCCGCCTGCTTCAGCCGCCGCGCATCCTGTTGATGATCCAAATGCACGCTCACCAACCGCAGCGGCTTCCCCTTGAAATCCACCACCGCCTCGAAGGCTATGCGCGGTTCGCCATCGCCGGGCAGCCGGTGAACCTTGGTTTCTCCGAGCGGATGCTTGGAAAGAACTGCCTGGCCGTATTCGCCGCCGTCGTGGTCCATCGCCTTGCCGAAGGCCCCTGTTAGCCCGGTCAGTTTCGCCAGCTCCGCCGCCTGATCGACCGATTTGCTGCGGCGGCATTTGTTGTCCACCTCCTGGAGCACCACGAGGTCGGGCTTCTGCTCGCGGATCCGCGCTGCGATCCGCTCCAAGTCCAGCTTCTCGTCCTCCCCCACCCCGTGATGGAGGTTCCATGACATCACACGGATTTCTCCGGCAGGCTCTGCGAGAAGAGGGATGGACGAAAGAGCCAGCAGCAGGGCCACCCGAAGAGTCGTGATCATTGGCCCGGATACGCAGGAAAATCGGCATTTGAATCGATTCCGCGACAAAACCTCGAAACATCCCGAGAAAGCAAGTTTGCCTAAGAACCCGCGGAATGCTTTTCTATCACATCGGCCGGGATATCTTCCGGCCTCTCTCCCCTTCCCATGAAGCAACCGATTCCTTATGTGGTGGCGCGCATGCTGATCGCCAGCGTGTTTGTCGGCCTTGGCACCGAGCGTCTGTTAGAAAAGGCCGGCGTGTTGACCGGCCGGAATCCGCCGGGTGTCGCAGGCGTTCTCTTTTCGATCTTCGAAGTGCTGGCAGGCATCGCGATCATGGCTGGCTGGCAAGCGGGCCGGCTGTCGCTGCTGTTAGGCGTGCTCCTGGTGGTGGATGCCTTCGTCGCCCACCAGTTCTGGAATCATGGTGGTGCCGAGATGCACGCGCAGCTCCTCCACTTCCTGAAGAATGTCTCCATCATCGGCGGCCTCTTCCTGCTCTCGTGGACCGAAGCCAACCGCTCCGACCCCAAGGTGCCCGGCGATCTGCCGTGAGACGCACGAAGACGATCCGGTTCGCAAAAACGTGCCGCACGTGCCAAAGTAGCGGCGGATGACCCTCGCCAGCAAGATCACGCTCGGCCGCATCGCCCTGGTGCCGGTGTTTGCCGTGTACGTGGCGCGCTACGGCATGAGCGTCGCCCACGGCGCGCCGCAGGAGCACCTGCGCTGGACGGCGCTGGCGCTGTTCATCTTCGCCTCCGCCACCGATGGCGTGGACGGCTGGGTCGCGCGGCGCTTCAACCAGAAGTCGAAGTTCGGCGCCTTCATCGACCCCCTTGCGGACAAGTTTCTCCTGATCACCGCGATCATCTTCCTCAGCGCCTTCCCGTGGGGCGCGGGAGACTGGCGGATGCCGCCGTGGTTCGCGTACCTGGTGATCACGCGGGACTTGCTGATCGGCCTCGGGATCATCCTGGTGAAACGGGCGGCCCACGAGGTCCACTACTCACCGCACTGGACCGGAAAGGTCTGCACCGTCACCCAAATGATCGCGATCGGCTGGGTGATGCTGAAGGTGAACGTGCTCCCGCCGCTCTATCCATGCATTCTCGCCGCGGTGTTCACCTTGTGGTCGGCAGTAAACTACTATCTGGAAGCCTCCCGCCAGATCCGGCAGCGAGCGGCGACTTGATAGGAGGAACAACGAAACCGACGAAACCACCGAAAGGAGCAGCCACGTTCCTTTTTTCGCCCATTTCGCTCGTTTCGTTGTCGATCCCTCCCCGCAAAGCCCTTGCCGCGAGCGAATTGCTGCCCTAAAGCCCGTCGCATGCCCACCGTCGCCATCGTCGGCCGCCCGAATGTCGGGAAGTCCGCGCTCTTCAATCGCCTCGCCAAGCGGAAGATCGCGATCGTCCACGACCAGCCCGGAGTGACGCGGGATCGCATCTCCGCGCCGTGCATGGCCACGGAAATTCCCTGCACCCTCATCGATACCGGCGGCATCGGCGGCACGCTGGAAGACGGCTTCGCCGAAGCCGTGACCATCGAGGCGGACATCGCGATGCAGACGGCGGATCTGATCCTTTTCGTCGTGGACGCCCAGAGCGGCCTGACCCCCGTGGACCTCGACCTCGGCGCGAAGCTGCGCAAGGCCAAGCCGCCGGTGATGCTGGTCGTCAACAAGGTGGACGATGACAAGCACACCAAGCACGCCGATGAATTCAGCCGCCTCGGCTTCGGCGATGCCGTCCGCGTCTCCGCGGAGCACGGCAAGGGCATGCAGTTCCTCACCGAGAAGATCGACGAGTTCATGAAGCCCCTCGCCGGGGAGATCGAGCAAGCCGTCGCGGAAGCGGAAGTCGCCGGCATCAAGCTGGCGATCATCGGCAAGCCGAACGCCGGCAAGTCCTCGCTGGTGAATGCCATCCTCCAGGACCAGCGCACCATCGTTTCCGAGATCGCCGGCACCACCCGCGATGCGATCGACCTGCCCTGCGAATTCGCCGGGGAGAGGTTCACGCTCATCGATACCGCCGGCCTCCGCCCGCGCTCGAAGCAGGACACCTCGGTGGAAGTTTTCTCCGCGATGCGCTCGGAGCGCGCCATCCGTCGCGCCGATCTCTGCATCCTCGTGGTGGACCTCGCCGCCGGGGTCAGCGCCCAGGATCGCAAGATCGCCCAGAAGGTGCTCGAGGAAAACAAGCCCTGCCTGATCGTCCTGAACAAGTTCGACCTCTACCACCCCGGCGCCTCCAAGAGCGCCCGCATGGAAGAAGCCACCGAGCACGTGAAGCGCGAGCTGTTCTTCCTCGCCTACGCCCCCTTCGTCGCCGTCTCCGCGAAGAGCGGCCAGGCGGTCGATCAGGTGCTGAAGGAAGTGCTCAAGATCCGCAAGGGCGCACAGAAAGTCCCGAGCACCGGCAAGCTCAACCGCATGCTGCAGGATGCCTTCCAGATCAATCCGCCGCCGACTGACCGCAGGTCCGCCAAGCGCCTGAAGCTCTACTACGCCACCGCCGCGGTGGAGGAGAAATACAGCGTCATCCCGGTGCCGACCTTCGTCCTCTTCGTGAATGACAAGTCGCTGATGCCCACCAGCTACGAGCAGTATCTCTCGAACCGCCTGCGCGAGTTCAATCCAGTAGCAGGTGTGCCCATCGTCTTCTCGATCCGCTCCCGCGACCGCCGGGAGTGGGAAGACCGTGACCCCGGCACCGGCCGCCCCGGCAAACAGCCCGTCGGTAAGAAGCCCGTCAGCAGGAAGCCCTCTGGCAAATCCGCCGGCAAACCCTCTGGCAAGCCTGCCACCAAGAAACCCGCCGGCAATAAGCCCGCTGGTAGAAGACCCTCCGGGGGACCTCCCGGACGAAGGAAGAAGTAAGCGGGCGGAGCCAAACAAATACCGTCGCATCGGGGCGACGTGTTCTTCGTCCCAACGGGACGGCTTATAATAGACCGGCACGAAGTGCCGGGTGGAATGCTGGAGACCACCGCGTCACAACGTGACGCCTCATGCGTCAGACGGCTGCTTCCCGGAACGGCTCCGACGCTTCCATGGAACGGCCCTCCCCGGGATTAGTATCAGACGTTGCTGCGGGAGCCGGAGAAGTGGTAATCCCCGCGGCGAGGCAGTTGGAGGATCAACGAAGGCGGATGGAGCTTGAAAGACGGAGCGAACCTGCTCCGTTAACCGCGTCCGCTCACGTCACCTTCATGACCAAATCCACGCTTTTACTGACGCTTTTCAGTCTTCCCGGCCTTATCCCCGTCCAAGCGGCACCGGCGCGTCATCCTTCCTATGAGCCCGCCATCGTGGCCAAGGCGGAGAGCGCGCAGCCAAATCTGTTCCTGAAGGCGAAGGTCACCGCCAGCGGCGAGTGGTCGAAGCAGACCGCCGACCACGCGGTCAATGGCATCAAGCAAGCGGACGACCACTGGGCCTGCGAGAATCTCCCGGTCTGGCACCAGATCGACCTCGGCGCACCGAAATCGATCTCAGCAATCCGGACCTATCCCTACTGGGGCGATGGGCGGGTGTATCAATACAAGGTCGAAGGCTCCCTCGATGGCACCGCTTGGAAAACACTCGGAGACAAGACTGCCAACTCGATCACCGCCTCTCCTGAGGGCGATCTCTTCTCGTTCGATCCCCAGCAAGTGCGCTACGTCCGCACCACCTTCCTCAAGAACTCGAAGGGCGCGGCCAATGGCGGCCATCTCGTCGAAATCGAGGGCTACGCGACCCAGCCTGACACCGGCCTAACAGGTGGCTTCGGAACCGTGGACCTCCGCTATCCCCCATCGGGCAAGGTGGAGCTTTCTCCCGCAGCATCCGGCTTGAAGCTGACCGCCTGGCGCGGCGAGCGCGTGAGCAGCCAGATCGTCGTGTCCGCCGGTTCCGCTCAGGAGCACCTGCACGTGGAGCCCGCCGTCCTTCGCGGCCCCGGCCAGCTACCGGTGACATCGAACTTCATCCGCTACACCCTCGCCGATGGAAAGCCGCAAGGTGACATCCTCGATACCGCGGAAAGCCTACCTCTCGCCGCTGGTACCAACCGCCCGATCTGGCTCTCCGTCCAAGTCCCGGTCGATGCGAAACCCGGACTCTACAAAGGTGCCGTGACGGTCCGCAGCAACACCGGCACGCTCGCTTTTCCACTGGCGGTCGAGGTTCTCCCCGCGGCGATCCCGAAGCCTGCCGATTGGAAAGTGCACCTCGATCTCTGGCAGCATCCGGAATCCGTCGCGCGCTGGCATGATGTCCCGGCGTGGTCGCCAGAGCACTTCGCACTGATGAAACCGCTGATGAAGCGCCTCGCCGATGCCGGGCAAAAGACCATCACCACCACCCTCATCCACGAGGCTTGGGGCGGCCAGACCTACGATGCCTTCCCCGCGATGGTGGGGTGGACGAAGAAAAAGGACGGCACCTGGTCCTACGACTACTCCGCCTTCGACAAGTGGGTCACCTTCATGAGCACCGACGTGGGGATGAAGGACGCCCGCATCCACTGCTACACCATGATCCCGTGGTCGCTGAAATTCCGCTACTACGACGAGGCGAAGCAAGCGACCGTGGATGGCGGACTGAAGCCCGGCACGCCGGAATACGACGAACACTGGGGCCGTTTCCTGAAGGACTTCACCGCCCACCTCCGCGCGAAGGGCTGGCTGGAGCGCACCCTCATCGGCATGGACGAGCGCCCGGATGCGCTCATGCGCGGTGCCATCGCCACCTTGGAGAAGCACGCCCCGGAATTGGAGATCGCCTCCGCCATCAACCACCCCAGCGAAATCACCCGCGCGGTGCAGGACGTTTCCCCCAGCATCCAGACCTCCGGGGAATTCGATGCGACATCCTTGGCCGCACGTCGCGAGGCAGGGAAGAAGACGACCTACTATGTTTGCACGAGTCCGCCCGTGCCGAATTCCTTCACCTTCTCCCCGCCCGCCGAATCCGAGTGGCTCGGACTCTTCGCCTACGCGCAGGGCTTCGATGGCCTCCTCCGCTGGGCTTTCAACTCGTGGGTGGAAGACCCTCTGAAGTCCACCGACTTCACCTCGTGGCCCTCCGGCGATTGCTTCCTCGTCTACCCCGGCAATCGCAGTTCCGTCCGCTTCGAGCGCATGCGGGATGGCATGGAAGACTTCGAGAAGCTCCGCCTTCTCCGCGAATGGGCCGGCAAATCCCCTGCCTCCGCCCAGCAAGCCGCCCTCGCCAAAATCGACACCATCCTCAAGGACTTCACTTGGGAACGCGGCCGGAAATCCGGCATCCACGCCGCCGACGTGCAGCGCGCCAACGCCGCTATCGAGGAAGCGGTCCGGATCATCACCCCGCGGTGACCCCTTGAGAATGGCACCGAAACGGCTTCGGAGAAAATCCGTGTCATCCTTCCTTCCGGAGGTTTGAATTTCCCCAGCACCCCATGCCGCTTCTCGACGTCCGCAACCTCACCACCCGCTTCCACACCCGCAATGGCATCGTCCACGCGGTGGAAGACGTATCATTCTCGGTCAGTGCCGGCGAGACGCTCGGCATCGTCGGTGAGTCGGGATCGGGCAAGTCGGTCACCTGCTACTCGCTGCTCGGGCTGATCCCGCAGCCGCCGGGACGCATCCACGCCGGCACGGCGATGTTCGACGGCATCGATCTGCTCAAAGCCAGCGAACGCCAGCTCCGCGGGATCCGCGGCAAGCGCATCTCGATGATCTTCCAGGATCCGATGACCTCGCTGAATCCCTACATGCGGATCGCCGATCAATTGACCGAACCGCTGGAACTCCACGAGGGAATCAAGGGCACCAAGGCGCTCAACCGCGCCATCCAATCGCTCGCGGAAGTCGGCATCCCCGATCCCGAGAAGCGCATCCAATCCTATCCGCACGAATTCTCCGGCGGCATGCGCCAGCGCGTGATGATCGCCATGGCCCTGATCACGCGGCCCGAGCTGCTGATCTGCGACGAGCCGACCACCGCGCTCGATGTCACCGTGCAGAAGCAAGTGCTCGACCTGATCCGCGACCGCCAGCGCGAGCTTGGTACCGCGGTCATCTTCATCACCCACGACCTCGCAGTCGTATCCGAGGTCTGCGATGAGGTGAACGTGATGTATGCCGGACGCATCGTCGAAAGTGCGCCGAAAGCAGAGCTCTTCTCACGCCCCCTGCACGCCTACACCCGCTCGCTGCTGAAGAGCATCCCGGCCATCCACAAGAAGGGAGAGGACCTCTACACCATCCCCGGCCTCCCGCCGGATCTCTCGAACCCGCCCGCCGGCTGCGCCTTCCGCCCCCGCAATACCATCGGGAAATCGGAGCTATGCCTCACCGACAAGCGCCCGGCGCTAGCGGAGCACGGCGCCGCGCATTTCGTACAGGATTGCCCCGGCTGCCTGGCAACGAAATAAGGGCTTCAGCCCTGCTGGGAGCGCGGGCCGCTGGCCCGCCAAAGCACCTCACCGTACCGCCTCTCCTTCCGCGTCGCCCCAGCAGCCTCACAACCCGCGATACTCCACCGCGAGCTTCTTGGCCGTGGCCACGGTGTTGCGGTGGATCTTCGCCGTAAACTCCGGCTGGCGATTGTAGCCACCCCCGTAAAGAACAGCCACCGGCACCCGGTTGCGGATGAAGGCCCGCAGCAACACCTCATCGCGGCGCTGCAGGTCCTTTACCGAAAGATGCATCTGCCCGAAGCGGTCATTGCTGTGATTATCCGCACCAGCGATCCAGATCACCAGATCCGGCGCGAACGTATCCAGCGCCGCCGCGAGTGAGCTGAAGAGCTGCTTGAGGTACATCTCACCTTCCACGTAACGCACGGTCTCCACGTCCATGGTGCTCGCTACCTTCTTCGTCGGGTAGTTGCGGCCAACGTGGATCGAGTAGGTGAAGACCCGCGGATCATCACCAAGGATCGCAGCGGTGCCATTACCCTGATGCGCATCCGTATCCACCACCATCACCTTGATCCCCGGCTGCCTGTTTTGCAGGTCGCGGATGGCAATGGCGACGTCATTGAAAACACAATACCCCTCCCCGTGCTCGCGGAAGGCATGATGCGTCCCCCCGGCAAGACAAACGGCCACCCCTTCGGCCAAGGCCGCATGGCAGGTCTGACGGGTCGCCTCCACCTCGGTCGCGCTGCGCTTGTACAATTCGGGCGTGACCGGCAGGCCAAGCTGGATCTGCTCCTTGCGGCCAAGCAGGCCCGAGTAGATCTGCTCGATGTAGGCGGTCTCATGGACAGCCTTGAGCAGATGGGAATCGGCGACCTTCACCTCCACGATTTCCTCCGGCCGCAGAACCCCGCCCTCAAGGAGCATGTCCTTGGAAATACGGAACTTCTCCATCGGAAACGGGTGTCCCGCCGGCAGTTTCAGTTCCAGGTCCTGCGAGTAAAAGCAGCGCATTGCTCCCGCCACGCAACCACACCCCCGGCCCCTTGCCCAATGGTTTTTCCCTGTGGCATCCCCCGGTTGGTTCTTTGACAGTCATTCCCCCGGCTGCTAGGCCTCGGGAATCCCATGGCAAACCCGACCCAACCCGACTGGGAAGCTCTCGCCAAGCTGCCCGCCTTTCACGAGCTGCTGGCGGCCAAACGGCGCTTCATCGTCCCCGCGACGATCTTTTTCCTGATCTACTACATGACCCTGCCGGTGCTCATCGGCTATTTCCCGGAGATGATGAAGCGCCCGCTCGTCGGCCAGGTGAACGGTGCCTACCTCTTCGCCTTCTCGCAGTTCCTGATGACCTTCGTGATGGCCTGGCTCTACATGCGCACCGCCCGCAAGTGGGATGCCATGGAGCACGCGCTGCTGTCCTCGATCGAATCTAAGAACAACGCCTGAACCGATGCTTTCCGCGATCTCTTCCATGGCCGCCGCCATCCAATTCACCCCGGCGCTGGCAATGTTCCTCGCCTTCGTGGCGCTGACGCTGGTCATCACCTACTTCAGTGCCCGCAAGGCGACCGGCTCGGCGAGCTACTTCGCCGCCGGCCGCTCGATCAAGGGCTGGCAAAACGGCCTCGCCGTCGCCGGTGACTACATGAGCGCCGCCAGCTTCCTCGGCATCTCCGGCATGATCGCCTTCAAGGGCTACGATGGCTTCATGTATTCGGTCGGCTTCCTGGTCGCCTATCTAACGGTCCTACTGCTCGTCGCCGAGCCGCTGCGGAATGCCGGCAAATACACGATGGCGGACCTGCTCGCCTACCGCATGAGCCCGCGGCCGGTGCGGGCGATGGCCTCGCTGAGCACGCTGATGGTGTCCACCATCTACATGATCGCCCAGATGGTCGGCTCCGGCGTCATCATCAAGGAGCTCATCCACGTTGAATTCGCGCCCGCCGTGGTCGGCGTCGGCGTGCTGATGCTCGTCTACGTCGTCTTCGGCGGGATGCTCGCCACCACTTGGGTCCAGATCATCAAGGCGCTGCTGCTGATGGGCGGGGCCTTCGCGCTGAGCTGGCTGGTCCTGGGCCAGCACGACTACAGCATGACCAAGTTCTTCCATGCCGTGGCGCACGCCGACTACGCGGGAACTGCCGAGCCGAAAAACCTGCTCGATCCCGGGCTGAAATTCGGAGCCGCCGTGAATCCATGGGGGCCGCTCGATTTCATCTCGCTGGCACTGGGGCTGGTGCTCGGCACGGCCGGCCTGCCCCACATCCTGGTGCGCTTCTACACCGTGCCCGATGCCAAGACCGCACGCGTCAGCGTCGCCTGGGCGATCGGCGTGATCGGCGTCTTCTACATCCTCACCACCTTCTTCGGCTTCGGTGCCGCAACCATCCTGCCGAAGGCGGCGATCCTCACCGAATCGGGCGCGGAAAACACCAACATGGTCGCGCCCATCCTCGCGAAGGCCCTGGGCGGCGAGCTGTTCTTCGCCTTCATCAGCGCCGTCGCCTTTGCTACGATCCTTGCCGTAGTTGCGGGCCTCACGATGAGTGCCAGCACGTCTTTCGCGCATGATTTCTACACGAATGTCATCCACCACGGGAAGGAAGCAAAGGCGGGGCAGGAAGTCCGCATCGCCCGCATCACCGCGTTCTTCGTGGGGGCAGTCAGCATCGCCATCGCCATCTACATGGGCCCCACGGCCAATGCCGCCTTCCTCGTCGGCCTCGCCTTCGCCGTGGCCGCCTCGGCGAACCTGCCGGTGATCCTGTTCTCGATCTTCTGGAAACGCTTCAATACCTCCGGAGCCGTCGCCGGCCTCGGCACCGGTCTTGCCTCGGCGGTGATCCTGATCGTGCTCAGCCCGAATGGCATCTTCGGCAAAGCCGGAGCCATCTTCCCGCTGGAAAACCCGGGCATCGTCAGCATCCCGCTCGGCTTCCTGGGTGCATGGCTCGGCACCATCCTCACCAAGCCGGATCCCCAGTCCGAAGCGAAGTTCGCCGAGCTCAATTTCCGCGCCCAGACCGGCCTCGGATCTGAAAAAGCAGGCAGCGGGCATTGAACTGGAACTCCGGCGGGTCGCTGGGAAATGACTTGGGGCACTGGTAGATAGTGTCACTGAGGTAGGGCACCGCGCTTCCCACTGCCACGCACTCTTGATCCCGGAGGGATCGCAGCCAGTAGCCGGTGGTCACAGACCACCGGTTTCGATGGGCGCACCATCGAAACCCGGATGGGTTTCCAGCCAGGCCGGAGCCATCCCGCGGTCCGATTCTCCGATCGAAGCCGCCGGTGCTTCACGCCCATCCGGGCATCAGAAATCACCGGCCGCCGTTCTTCTGCTGGATCAGCATCTTCCGGCGCATTTCATACTGCAGGCGCATGCCTTGGAAGATTCGCGCGCGGTTCATTTCCCAACGAAAGGCCTTCACCATGAACCACGCCGCCGCCGGAGCCAGGAAAACCCCCAGCCACCACACTTCGGAAAAAAGCAGCGCAATCCCCACAACGACCCCGATCAAGCCGATCACAATGATGCCTCCCGCAGGCTCCGTGCGTCGTCCGTGTTGGTCGCGGGGATCGACGCGGGCCTCATACTTCGCCCAAGCCTCGTCCAAGTGCTTCAGTTCACCTTGGATCCGGATCGCCTCAACGTCGCGCTCGATCTTCTTCGTCCGCTGCTCGATGCCTTCCAGCAGCCGGGTGTGGGTGGTCGCCTGATCTTGGACCACCTCAAGCCGGGCGTTGCAGTAGTTGCAGGTGAGGAAACGGATGCCTTCCGTCACCGGCAAGGAGGCACCGCAGCCCTGGCAGCAAAGTTGGCGGACGGTCGTATTCACAGCATCCAAGGTGTCTCATGGAGGCGTCCGAAGGGGCAATGGGAAATCCAGTGGCAAGCTGGAATCGCCTCCCTCTTGCCAAGGCCGCGGACATGGCGCAGATGGAGGCATGCGCTGGACCGTCGTACTGCCGTTCCTCTGCCATTTCGCCATCGCGGAGGAACTGGCGTTTCCCTCGCCCGCCGCGTCGGCAGAGCTGGCGTTCCCGCTCGGCAATGGCGCGCTTTTCAGCCGGCTCGCCGGTGACACGAAGCGCGAGACCTTTCCGCTGTGGACGGAACTCGCCAAGATAGACCAGCCCGCCGATCCAAAAAAGCCATCCCTTGGATTCACCGGCACTGCGCGCGCCGAATTGATCTTCGACTGGCTCGATGCCGAAGGCGAAGCAACCGGCTACCAGCGCCAACTCCACCTCACCGACGGACTCGCCACCGTGACCTTCAAGCGAGGCGGTGCCGGCTTCACCTGGACCACCTTCATCTCCAAGCCGGACGAGCTGCTAGTGCTGCACCTGCGCACCGATAAGCCGGGCTCCCTGAGCTTCCGCGTGCAACTCGATGCCAAGGGCCGCAAAGCCAAGGTCGAAGATCGCCGGATACTCTTCGTAGAGGACAAGGACTTCGCCACACGGGCCTGGGTCTATCCGATGGAGTCGGATGTCACGCCGGGGGAAAACGAGATCACCGTGAAAGGAGAGGGTGAAGCGCTGATCCTGCTCGCTGCAACCGCCGACGCAGCCAAGATCCCCCGCCTGCCCGACCGCATAAAAGCGCTCACCGGCGAAGGCCACCCGGACACCTTCGCACTGTGGAACGGCTTGTTAGAGCGGCATCGCAAGGCCTACCGCGAAGCCAACCAAGCGGCGACGTTCCCGGGCCATCTCGATGCAGTCCGCAAGTAAGAAAGCGGTTCCCAGGAGCGCCGGTCTTCAGACCGGCCTGAATGGTCCTTCGATGCCGGTATAAAGACCGGCGCTCTCGCGCAAAGGGACCTTGCAGGCGGGATGAATCCCGCGCTCCCAGTAAGACCTGGCAATCCGCGAGCCTCTTTGAACGGCAGCATGCCTGCCCATCATTCCAGACGACCTCTAACGGCTCAACCCATCCTGATAAACCAGCTTGAAACCGGCCTGATTCAGCACGGTGGTGGCGAAGTCGTAATCCTCCACATGCATCGCCAGCAGCGTGTGACCTTTCGGCGAGGGCATCAGCGCGTAGGCGAAGTCGATATTGGTCTCCGCCACCATCAGGGTATCGAGCACCGGCAGCAACTCCGGCCCCGATTCGCGCAGCGAAATAACGACCAGCTCGCAGGTCGTGTGGGGAATCCCCTTCTCCACGAAAATCTGTTCCGTTGTGTCCGGGTCGGTGACCACCAGTCGGGCAATGGTCGCATCCCGGGAATCCTGAACGCTGATCCCCACGACCTCGATCGCGGAGGAGCGGAGGAGCTTCACTAGGGATGCCAGCGCCCCGGCACGGTTCGGGAGCAGCACGGAAAATTGCTTCACCGGGTTCCCCGGCTCGATCGTCTTGGCGGGCATGGATGGGAGATGCTCAACCCCGCGGGCCGCGGAGCGGAACCGTTATTACCTCACCTTTGGTACGGTTCTCAATCACCATTTGATTCGGCCGCACATCAGTCACGATATACTCGGAGCCGTCGGCCCCCCGGAATTTCTGTCCGGCCTTGGCCACGAAGTGCCTACCCTGCCCGTCTTCCACCAGCGCGACGGGGTCGTGCGCGGTCGGTTCGATGCCGGAAATCAGCTCGCGCTTGCGGCCATTGGCCGAATCCTCGACCTCCACCACCGAGACTTCCGTCATTCCCCCGGCGTCCTTGAGGTCCTGCATCCGCCGCTCGACTCGGACGATCTTCAAACGAGAGCCTGACCCCGGGATCATCTCGCCTTGCGTCACCTCCTTCACGCCGCCACCGGAAATGCGGAGCGTGGCCACTTGGCCCTGCACCGTTTCCACCCGCAGCGGGAGATCCTTCTGGCGGTAGGCGCGCATGACCAGCGGGACCTTGCCGTCCGCCGAAGAAGGCGGTGCCCCTTCGCTGCTGGCCATCGGCTCAAGCACCACCCCCTCTAACATGCCCGGTGCAGCTCCTCCTACCGGCAGCGCGCCGAATGCGCCACCACCTTGGCCGGCGACAGGCTTGTTCCAAGGCAAGTCCGCGGGATTGACCGACGGCGGAGCGACTGGGACCGCTTGTTCCTTTTCGACAACCTTCGCCAGCATCTCCGCACCAAGATCGGCGGGTTCTTCGAGGGCAAACTCATCTTCCTGCGGCGTCTCCGCCAAGCGCAGCGCGAGTTCTTCATGCCCCGATTCGCGCGCCATGTCGGCGGCGATGCGGCCCTGATCGTCCATCGAAAATCGGTTCGCCCCAATATCTAACAGCATGTCCACTGCCTCGATCTGGCCATTCTGCGCAGCCAGCATCAGCGGCGTGCGGCCATCGTCCATGCGGGCATAGACCGAAGCGCCGTAGTTCGTAAGCGCATCGATGACCGAGGACTTGCCTTCCAGCGCGGCGACCAGCAGGGCGTCGTCCAGCTTGTCGCGATCATAAGCAGCGAGCTCGCCGACCATGTCGCCGCGGCCTTCGCGCACGGCGAGCATCAGCGGCTTGAAGCCCTGCCCGTCCTTCTTATGAGGATCGGCTTTTTGCGAAAGAAGGTAGCGCACCATCTCCGGCGTGCCGCGCATCACCGCCACCATCAGCGGCGTGCGCCCGTCCGCGCCGGTCACATCCACCGGCACCTTGCGATCGAGCAGGAAATCGGCGGCCTTCTTCATTCCCGCTCCCGCCGCGGCGTGGAGGGCAGTGTCCCCGGCGGCATTCCGCGTGTCGGCGGCGATCCCATTGGCGGTGAGTTTCTCCAGCGCGGCCACGTCGTCGCTTTCCGCCGCTCGGAAGAAAGCCTCGGGGGTCAGATCGTAGCCCCGGTCCTTGAGTTCCTTTTGGGCGGATTCCTCGCGGCTCTTGCAACCGGTCAGGCAAAGAAATGGCGCAGTACCGGCCAGCAGCAGCGCGAGGGGCTTCCCGTTCATGGCCGGGAACTTAGTTTACTAATCTTAACCATTCAACCCCGAACCGGAAGACACTTCCACGGACAGGATCTGGCACTCATCTCCCTCGATCCGGAACTTCACCTCCAGCCCACAGAGGCTCGCGCCATGAATGCGGCCCGGCTCGTCTCGCCCCGCAGGCGGCCGGGGGTCGAGCGACAAAGCCTCCACGATCACCCGCTGCGAACGCTCCGGCAATGCCTCGAAAGCCGGCGTGGCGGCCACGACCCCCAGCCGATGGGGCTCATCGGGAGCGAAGCCGCCACGGGCATCCGGCAGCGCTTCCGCATACGGAATGTACGGCTTGATGTCGAAAACCGGCGTGCCGTCCACGAGGTCGATCCCGCCGAGCAACAACACGCTCCCCTCCTTCTCCCGCCGCTCGATCCCATCCAGTCGGACCAGCGACAGGCCGAGGTTGTTCGGGCGGAACGTCGAGCGGGTGGCGAAGACGCCGACGCGCTCGTTCCCTCCAAGCCGCGGCGGTCGCACGGTGGGCGTCCACCCCCCGTCCACCGTGAGGTGAAACCCGAAGATCAGCCAGAGATGCGAGAACCCCTCCATCCCCCGCAATGCTTCCGCCTGCCGGAATTCCGGCTCGAAGACGAGCTCGCCCCAGGCGCTCGGACACAGCCCGGGCTGCCGCGGCACGGCGAACTTGCTGCCGAAGCAGGAACGCACATGGGCGATCGGACGAATTTCCATGACGGATCAATCGTATCTCACGGATTCCAGATACAACCCATCCGCCGGCGCGCAAAACGGACTCTTCCCCTGCGGCAGTCCCGTCGGCTGATCGAGGTAGGCCAAAAGCTGATCGATCCGCAACCGCCCCTGCGCCGCCTGCACCGCCGCGCCAGTCAGCAGGCGCACCATCTTGTAAAGGAAACCTTCCCCGGAGTACCGCAGCCGCCAGCCGAACTCGATCTCCTCCAGATCCACCCGCGTCACATTCCGCACATAGCTGGTCTCCTCCGTCTCGTAGCCCCTCTTCGCGCCAAAGGCCTCGAAGTCATGGCGACCCTCGAACAAGCCGAGTGCCTCGCGCAGCGTGAAGGGATCGAGCTGCCGCGGCAGGTGCCAAGCCCGCGCGGCGCGGAATGGCGAAAGCACCGGCTCGGTCGAGAGGTCGTAGCGATAGGTCTTCTCAACAGCCGAAATGCGGGCATGGAAATCGGCTGCCACCTCTTCACAAGCCATCACGCGGATCGACCCCGGCAGCTTCGTGTTGAGCGCCGGCACCCAGTTGAAGGGATTCATCGTCAGGTCGTCCGGCGCATCGAAATGCGCCACCTGCGCCAACGCATGCACCCCGGCATCCGTGCGTCCCGAGCCATGCAGGCGGACCGGCTGCTTCGCCGTCTCGGCGAGGGCCTTCTCGACCAAGTCCTGCACGGTGTTGCCACCGGCTTGGGACTGCCAGCCCTCGATATCGCGGCCGTCGTAAGCGAGGATCAATTTCAGACGCACCGCGGCAGGGTGCCTGTTGGAGTCTGCCGGTCAATCGCGGGTTACCCTCCCCTTTGGCCGTCTCCCACCTGAATCCGCTGCCTCCATTCTTCCCCCCGAAACGTGATGAACTTTGTTTCGCCATCGTAATTTCACAACTCAGCACTGGACCTCGGGATATGAAATGTTCCCCTTTTCGCGATGAGGATCTCCTTGTTGACAACTCCCCGCCGACTTCCGGCTCTAGCCTTCCGCCTGACGACCGTCCTCGCATTCTTCCTTCTCGGACTAACGAGATCCTCCCATGCCGTAGAGCCTGTTGCCCCCAAGGATCTCCCAACGTCCGATTGGTCGAGCATCCGCGCCGCATATGAAAAAGGCCGGCATGCAGCGTATCGACAGGACGACGGGAATCTCATCGCCCGGAATCCATCCCAGCAGTGGCAAGCGGAGTTCGATGGCAGGGGCTTCACCGTCACCCCCGACCACGGAGAGTGGACCTGGGGATTGGAACTCACCGGTTATGGCGAGCGCGCCTTCTTGCCTCCTCCACCTGACCTCCACCACGAAGGCGGAAAGATCAGTTGCCGGCGGGATGAGTCACTCACCGAGTGGTTCATCAATGACACCCGCGGCCTGGAGCAGGGCTGGACTTTTCAGGATCGTCCGTCCCGCCCGAACCCTGCTGAACCGCTCCACCTTCACCTGACCACCCGAGGCAACCTGTTGCCCCGGGTCACCGGCCAGGGCGAGAACGTCTCTTTCGAGGCTCCTGATCGCGACATCGCCTTGAGCTACGGCGGCCTGAAAGCATGGGATGCCGATGGCAAGACGCTCTCCGTGCGCTTCGAGCAGGCCGGATCGAAGCAACTTCGCATCGTCGTGGAGGACCAGCAGGCGCGCTACCCGGTCACCATCGATCCCGTCGCCCAGCAGGCCTATCTCAAAGCCAGCAATACGAACCCAGGCGACTTCTTCGGATGGGACGTGGACATCTCCGGCGATACCGTGGTGATCGGAGCCTTTGACGAGGACAGCAATGCCACGGGGGTCAACGGTGACCAGGCGAACAACGCAAGCAATCGCGCCGGAGCCGCCTACCTTTTCGTCCGCAATGGCACGCAGTGGACGCAGCAAGCTTACCTGAAGGCGAGCAACACCTCCGCCATGGAACAATTCGGAGCCGCCGTGGCGATCTCGGGCGACACCGTCGTCGTGGGAGCCTCAGGCGATGACAGCAGCGCCACCGGCGTCAATGGGGATGAGACGAACACCGGCAGCTCGAATTCCGGAGCAGCATACGTCTTCACCCGGAGCAACGGGGAATGGACACAGCAAGCCTACCTCAAGGCCAGCAATACCGGCGCAGGCGACTCCTTCGGCTACGATGTGGCCATCTTTGGGGACACGATCGTGGTCGGGGCGATTCAAGAAGACAGCATGACCACCGGCGTGAATGGCAATCAGGCTGACAATTTCGCAGCCGGAGCGGGTGCGGCATACGTCTTCACGCGCAGCGGCACCACCTGGAGCCAGCAGGCCTATCTCAAGGCGAGCAATGCAGGGGCTGACGACATCTTCGGTTGGTCGGTCGCCGTCTCGGACAACACCATTGTGGTCGGCGCGATCAACGAGGACAGCAATGCCGGCGGGGTCAATGGCGCCCAGACCAACGGGACCGGGGGCACCGATTCAGGCGCGGCCTATGTCTTTGTGCGGAATGGCACCGACTGGTCACAGCAAGCCTACCTCAAGGGTCCTGCGAGTGCGACGCGGTGGAAATTGGGTTGGTCGGTCGCGGTGTCCGGAGACACGGTCGTCGCGGGAGCCATCAACGACTGGACCGGGGCAGTCGCCGTTTTCTCCCGCAGCGGCACCACGTGGACCTCGCAGGGATTCCTCAATCCGAGCAACCTCGAAACCGTGGACTACTTCGGCTACTCGGTCGCAGTTTCCGGGGACACCATCGTGGCAGGGGCCCGCTACGAGGACAGCATCTCGACCAGCATCAACGGCCACCAGGCCAACAACAACTCCCCGAACTCCGGAGCAGCCTACATCTTCACGCGCAGCGGGACGACCTGGACCCAGCAATCCTACCTCAAGGCGAGCAACACCGGGGCAGGCGATGAATTCGGCGCGCGAGTGGCTTTTTCAGGAAGCACCATCGTCGTCGGGGCCAACAGGGAGAGCAGCAACGCCACCGGCGTGAATGGCAACCAATCGTCCGATAGCGCCCTCGAGGCAGGCGCAGCGTACGTGTTCGATTTGGAGGCACCTCCGGCACCGGAAATCTCCATCACCACCGCCACAGGAACGGAGCTTGTAAATGGCGGGACGCTGTCCTTTGGCCCCTTGGTAGAGGGTGGGATCACCCAGCAGATCTTTTACATCCGCGGCGGCGGCACCGCCGATCTGGTCCTGAGCGGCTCTCCAGCCGCGATCGTCACCGGCGGCAGCGAATTCTCCGTGTCCACCCAACCCGTCGGCCCCCTCACTCCCAGCGGTTTCACTGCCATGGCACTGCTATTCAGGCCGACCAGCGGAGGTTTGAAAACAGCTGTGCTTTCGATTCCCAACAACGACCTCGATGAAGGCCCCTACGTCTTCCGACTGGCCGGCACCAGCCTGTCCTATTCGTTCGATACCGACGGCGACGGCATGAACGACGCCTCGGAACTCAATATGGCAGCGCTGGGTTTCAACTGGCAGACGAGCCAGGTAAGTTTGGTCAACACCTTCAAGACAAACGCCAACGGTGCGGGCTACTATTCATTGAACCAGGTGCAGGAGCTGCATGCCGGCACGCCCCTGATCTCCAAGAATCCGGCGACCGGAAAATTCACGCTGTCGATGGATTGGAAAAAGTCGACGGATCTGGTCGATTTCGTCGATTTCCCGGCGCCAGCAGGCTCGGGCGTTTCGATCAGTCCGGCGGGCGATATCGAATTCGAGTTTTCTGCGCCGGATCCTGCCGCGTTCTTCCGGCTAGAGATCGATTGAGTTCCGCGGAAATGATGGATCGTTTCCCCGCCAAACTCGCTGTAATCGGTCACGAATGATCGTCCTCCGGCGTTTTCCTTGACCGGTCCGGCCCGTCCCTTAGCGTCGCCGCGATTTTCCGACGGCCCCATGAATATCCACGAATACCAGGCGAAGGAGCTTTTCGACCGCTTCCAAGTACCGAGCCCGCAGGGCAAGGTCGCTTCCACCCCCGAAGAAGCAGCCGCCGCCGCGAAGGAATTCGCCGGAGCGAAGCTGGTGATCAAGGCCCAGGTCCACGCAGGTGGCCGCGGCAAGGGTCACTTCAAGAATGGCTTCCAAGGCGGCGTCCATCTCATCGAGTCGCCCGAGCAGGCCTCCGAGTTCGCGAGCAAGATGCTCAATGAAACCCTGGTGACCGTGCAAACCGGCGACGCCGGCAAGCTGGTCCGCAAGGTGATGATCGCCGAGGCCGTGGACATCACCCACGAGTACTACCTCGCGATCCTCATGGACCGCACAACCTGCCGCCCGGTCATCGTCGCCTCCACCGAAGGCGGCATGAGCATCGAGGACGTGGCGCACAACACGCCGGAGAAAATCATCCGCCAGTTCGTCCACCCGCTCCTCGGCCTGCAGGGCTACGAGGTCCGCAAGCTGGCCGCCGCACTCGGACTTTCCGGCGACCTCGGCAAGCAATTCGGCAAGCTGCTTTCCAACCTCTACAAGCTCTTCATCTCGCTCGATTGCGCGATGCTCGAGATCAATCCGCTGGTCACCACGCCCGACGGCCGCCTGCTCGCGCTCGATGCCAAGTTCGGCTTCGATGACAACGCGCTCTTCCGCCACCCGGAGATCGTCGCCATGCGCGACAAGGAAGAGGAAGATCCGCGCGAAGTCGCCGCTTCCGAATACGACCTCAACTACATCGGCCTCGACGGCAACATCGCCTGCCTCGTCAACGGCGCCGGCCTCGCGATGGCCACCATGGACATCATCAAGCACTACGGCGGCGAACCGGCCAACTTCCTCGACGTGGGGGGTGGCGCTTCCAAGGAACAGGTCACCGCGGCCTTCAAGATCATCCTCGGCGACCCGCAGGTGAAGGGCATCCTGATCAACATCTTCGGCGGCATCATGGACTGCAACGTCATCGCCGAAGGCGTGATCGCCGCAGCCAAGGAAACCGGCCTGCCGATCCCGCTTGTCGTCCGCCTCGAAGGTAACAACGTCGATGCCGGCAAGGCCACGCTCGACGCCAGCGGCCTGAACATCGTCTCCGCCAGCACCATGTCGGAAGGTGCCCAAAAGATCGTGGCAGCCGTCGCCTGACGCGCTTACCGGTGTCCCGCTATGAATGGAATCGGCATTAAAGAAGCAGGCTTCACGGGATACCCGGCGCTCGACATCGCAGCGACGCGCAAGTTTTACGGCGAGATCATGGGCCTCAAGGAGGGCATGGTTCTCGAGCACGAAGGGAAGGTCGGCTGGGTGGAATTCGAGATTCCCGGCGGCCATACCCTCGCCATCGCCCAGGCGAACGAGCAGTGGCAACCGAACGCTGGCGGCGGCGGCCTGGCCTTCGAACTCGAAGACCTCGACGCCGCAGTGGAAAAACTGAAAGCCGCAGGAGTGAAGGTCATCCTGCCGGTTCAGGATTACCCGATCTGCCGCATGGCGCTGATCGCCGACCCCAGCGGCAATACCGTGGCCCTTCACCAGAAGAAGCCGAACCACCCCGAGTGTTCGCACTGAACCACCGAAGGCCGTGAAAGTCACCGAACTCGCATTCTCCTGCTACCCGGTCACCGACATGGCACGGTCCATCGCCTTTTACGAAGGCGTGCTCGGACTGACCAAGACCATGGACCACAAGATGGAGGATGGCAGCGGTCACTGGGTCGAATTCGACATCGGTGCCGGCACGCTCAGCCTCGGCAAGACTCCCGGTTGGGATCCCAGCCCGAGTGGTTGCACCGTGGGCCTGGAAGTCGATGACTTCGACGCCGCGGTCCTGCACATGAAGGACTCCGGAGTCACCATCAACATGGGTCCGATCGAAACCCCGGTCTGCCACATGCTCATGATCTCCGATCCCGACGGCAGTCCGCTCATCATTCACAAACGCAAGCCCGGCCACGCCTGAAGGCGTCCCATTCACTGAGGGCTTCCCTTATCCCCTTTCACCGATCACTTCCCCACAGTTCCGTTATGGCCATCCTCGTTGACGAAAATACCAAGCTCCTCGTGCAGGGCATCACCGGCAGCTTCGGCGCGCGCCACGCGCAGTTGTCCCTCGACTACGGCACCAAGCTCGTCGCCGGCGTCACGCCGGGCAAAGCGGGCCAGAAGTTCGCCAACGTCGTGCCGATCTTCGACACCGTCGAGCAGGCCGTGAAGGAAACCGGTGCCACCGCATCCGCCATCTTCGTCCCGCCGCCATTCGCCGCCGATGCGATCCTTGAAGCGGTCGATGCCGGCGTCGAACTCGTCGTCTGCATCACCGAAGGCATCCCGGTCATGGACATGATGCGCGTGAAGGAAGCCATGCGCGGCTCCAAGTCCCGCCTGATCGGCCCGAATTGCCCCGGCCTTGTCACTCCAGGCCTTGGCGAAAAGTCGCACGGCGGCTGCCGCATCGGCATCACCCCGAGCCAGATCTGCAAGCGCGGCAATGTCGGCGTCGTCTCACGCTCCGGCACCCTCACCTACGAGGCCGTCTTCCAGCTCACCCAGCTCGGCTACGGCCAGAGCACGCTCGTCGGCATCGGCGGCGACCCGATCAATGGCACCAGCCACCTCGACGTGCTCGAGATGTTCAACAACGACCCGGAGACCGAAGCCATCATCCTGATCGGCGAAATCGGCGGCAACGCCGAGGTCGAAGCCGCCCGCTGGGCCAAGGAAAACTGCAAGAAGCCGATCGCTGGCTTCATCGCTGGAGCCACCGCTCCTCCAGGACGTCGCATGGGCCACGCCGGTGCGATCGTCGGCGGCGAAGAAGACACCGCGCAGGCCAAGAAGCGCATCCTCGCCGAGTGCGGCATCGCCGTCGCCGAAACACCGAGCGACATGGCGACCACGCTGCTTGAGCGCTGGGGCAAGTAACTGCCTCCAGACCGAACCACTCACAAAGAAGCCCGCCCCTTTCAAGGTGCGGGCTTTTTCTTTTTCGCGATTCACCCGGCCTCACAGGAGTGAATCACCCGACGGCCCGAACCCAGCAGCCGGAGGCCCGGACTGCGGCGGCCCGGCTGCCGCCCGAAGCCAGCAGCCCTGCTGCGGGGAAGCACCCGGGTGGCTTCCTTGCACCTCACCGGTCCAATGGAGGCAAGGTTCACGGATGGTCTCGTGTCCACGCTTCCGGAGTCCCTTCTGGGCTGGTCTTACCAACAACCGGTCCAAAAATCCGTTGCATCTCACTTCTCCAGCCCCAATGGGGCGCGATCCCTCAGCCCCGCCCAACGGGCGGGGTCTCCGGACCGAAGACAATGGCGGCCTGTAGGGCTGAGAGACGGGCCGAGGTCCGCGCCCGGTATGAAAGGGATACTGGCTTCGGGCGGCGGCAGGGCTGCCACAGTCCGGGTCTCCGACCACCATGGCGACCACCTCACTTCTTATGGAGCGCCGCCAAATCGGTATCCTCCTGCGCCGATACCCGCAGCGAGGCATCCATCTCAAAGGCCCGCTCCAAGTGCGACTCCGCCCGCTTCCGATCCCCCAGCACAGCTAGATAGCACGCGATGTTGTAATGAAACAACGGATCCTCGATCAACGTCGCCGGCCCCCGCAACAACCAGTCGCGCGCCGCGAGCGTGTCCCCCGTTTCATGCAGGCAGTAGGCCGCGTGAATAAAAAAACGCGCCTCCTTCGGCTCCTTCAAACACAGCAGCCGACCAGTATCCGCCGCTGCGTTCCAGCGATGCGACTCCATTTCCGCGATCAGCCGGAGTTCAAGCGCGTGGCGGCGCATCCGGTCCCTCGCGGAAAGCGAGGCGAGTTCCGACAAGGCCTCCTCCGGTAATCCCAGTTCCAGCCAGCCCAGTGCGGACCTCATGATCTGGAGGTCGTCCATTGCCGGGAAGCTACCCGATGGCTCCCGGCAAGGCAACTTCCCATTTCAAACGTCAAGGCCGGTTAACGGTCCGAGCGCACCCTCACAGGCTGCAATTCAGGCGTTTTGGAGAATTTCGCAGCACCTTCCCCGACCCGCTTGAGCAGGGCGATGAGGTAGGCATTGAGGAAGTATTCCTTCAGCAGCAGCTCGCGGGTTTCTCCCTTGGCGTTCTTACGGACAACTTTCATGATCTTTTGATTTCGATCCACGGATGGATTCCATCGATCAAGCGAAGCTGCACCGGGGTTTCGTGTCCGCATCCGAAAAGTTAGGCATGCACGCTTTTGATTTTCCGCGGAGGGCGCTTTACTCCGGGCGTGTCGCAGATTTCGCCGGAAACCAAGGAGCAGATCCTCGCCGCCACGGACATCGTGGCCTTGATCGAATCCTACATTCCGGTGAAGCGCGCAGGGGCTGGCTTCCAGGCCCTCTGCCCCTTCCACAACGAGAAGTCGCCGTCCTTCAACATCAACCCGGTCCGCCAGTTCTTCCACTGCTTCGGCTGCAAAAAGAGCGGTGACGCGATCACCTTCGTCCGCGAATACGAAAACCTCACCTACTCCGACGCCGTCAAGAAGCTCGCCGCGCGCGCCGGGATCACGGTGAAGGAGGAAGCCGTCGATCCGAAGGAGGACCGCGCACGGCGGCATCGCGGGCGCTTGCTCGACTTACATCGCGAGACCTCGGAATTCCTTCACAAGATGCTCCTGACCCGCCCCGGCGAGCATGCGCGGGATTACCTGAAGTCACGCGGTTTCGGGAAGGAGATGGCGGTCCGCTGGCAGCTCGGCTGGATGCCGGAAAACCAGGAGGTGTTCATGAACTGGGCACGCACGACGAGCTTCAAGCGCGGCGAGTGGATCGACGCCGGCATCTTCGTGGAAAAGGACCGTGGAGGCATCTACGTGCGCTTCCGCGACCGGCTGATGTTCCCCATCCGCAACGAGCACGGCGACGTGATCGCCTTTTCCGGCCGCCAGCTCCAGCATGACCCGAACAGCGGAAAATACATCAACTCTCCGGAGACACCGGTCTTCAAGAAATCGAACGTGCTGTTCGCCCTCGAACGCGCCCGCAAGGCGATCCTGAAGGAGGGCGCCGTCTTGCTCTGCGAAGGCCAGATCGACGCGATCTCCTGCCACGAGCAAGGGATCGAGCACGCCATCGCGCCGCTCGGCACCGCCTTCACGCCGAACCACGCCAAGCTGCTGCGCCGCTACGCGAAGACCGCGCTGCTCTGCTTCGATGCTGACAAGGCAGGCTTCACCGCCGCGGAGCGGGCCTACCGCGAGCTCGCCCTCGAGAACATCGCCGTTCGCGTCGTCCGCATGCCCGCCGGTGAGGACCCGGATTCCTTCATGCAGAAGCACGGCGCGGACGCATTCCGCGAGCAACTCGCCGGGGCGGTGGACTTCTTCGATTTCAAGATCGACCAAGCCGCCGCCGCCGGTCTGCTCACCGATCCGCAGCAGCGTCTGGCATTCGCCAGGGAATGCACATCCTTGCTCTCTCTGATCCCCGATGCCGTGACTCGCGAGGGGATGATCCAGCACGTCGGCACCCGACTGAATGCCGGCACCATCGAGCTCCGCGACGCCGTCTTCCGCACCGCGCGGGCGGCGAAGAACAAGCCCCAGCCGATCGACCGCAACGCGCCTCCCGAGCCGGAGAAAATCGAAGGCATGGCGATCGATCCGACCGTGTCCTACCTCTGCAGCCTGGCGCTGCACTCGGGCGTGGCGCAGGAGTGGCTGGCCGAGCAATTCGAGACCCTGCACGAGGCCGCCGAATACCTTGAGGGCGTGTCGTTGCTGGAGGAGATCCTCTCAGCACGCCCCGATCCCGCCTCGCACGTCTCGGTGAATGCCTTCCTGGGCGACCTCACCGAGCCTCAGCGGCTCGCCTTGACCGCGGATCCGACCTTCCACGACGACCCGCCGGAAGACCCGGTGAGCGCCGCGGAGTCCGCCTTGGGGGAAATCTGCGCGAAGGCGCTGCACCGGCGCGACGCGGCGATCAAGGCACGCCTGAGCCAGCAGGGCCTTGAGTTCGGCGAAATGAACCGCTTGCTCAACGAGTCGAAGTTGGTCGCCGAACTGCTCAAAGGTGTCGGACAGAGGTTCGTTTTCAGTGACCGTTTCGCCCCGAATCGCAAGCCTCCTCCCAAGCAATTTCCTCGTAAAACTCCTTAACTCTCAAGGCCCGAAATCAATCCTTGACGGGCTACTAGACGCTCCGAATATTCCCGCCCGCTTCGGACCCCGGTCCGCTTGCGCTATAATGGGAGAATTTTGTCCTGAAACTCCCTCCATTCATTCTGTCCATGTCCACCAAGAAAGCCGCTTCCGCTGCCAAATCGAAGGTCACCAAGCCGACGTCCAAAGCGAAACCCGCGCCCGCCAAAAAGCCAGCTCCGACGAAAGCCAAGCAGCCGGCCGCGCCCGCGAAGACCGCCAAGAAGCCGGAAGCCAAGACCGTGGCCAAGAAGCCCGCTCCAAAGGCCGCCGCTCCCGCCAAGCCAGCCCCCAAGGCTGCCGCCCCTGCCAAGGCCCCGGTGAAAGCCGCCGAAGCGCCAAAGAAGGCTGCGCCGGTCGCCGACAAGAAGCCCGAGCCGAAGAAAGCCGAAGGCAAGAAGGGCGACTCCAAGGCCGAGGCCAAGAAGGTCGATGGCGTGGCCACCGAAGCCCCGGCCCGCGCCGATGGCGACAAGCCGCGTATCGATACCCCGGAGATCCAGGAAAAGATCCGCGAACTCATCAAGCTCGCCAAGGAGCAGGAGTACCTCACCTACGACGACATCAACGAGATCCTGCCGAACGACCTGGTCGAACCGGCGGACGTTGAGGCGATCATGGAGCGACTCCGTAACATGGAGTTCGACATCATCGACGCCTCCGAGGTCGACCGCTTCAAGGACAAGAAGCGCGACGCCGACGACGACCTCGAAGATGACACCAAGGACCAGAAGCTCGACATCCTCGACGACCCGGTCCGCATGTATCTCAAGCAGATGGGCCAGGTCCCGCTGCTGACCCGCGAGCAGGAAGTTGAAATCTCCAAGCGCATCGAAGACGCCGAAATCGAGGTCGCCAAGCAGCTTCACCTCTTCGGCTTCGTTTCCGAGTGCTACCTGGAGCTCGCCGACAAGCTGCTCAAGGGCAAGGAGCGCTTTGACCGCGTGATCCTCGACAAGAAGATCGAGAGCCGCGAGCGCTACATGAAGATCCTCCCCAAGCAGTGCGAGCAGCTCAAGCAGCTCCACGAGGAGAACGAGGATCTCTTCCGCCAGATGTCCGCCAAGAACCCGCGCGGCAAGAAGAAGCTCGAAGAGCAGTTCGAGAAGAACTTGCAGACCCTTCACCGCCTCTACACCCGCTTCTACTTCAAGCAGAAGGTCGTCGAGGACTTCTGCGAGCAGGTGGAGGACTACCAGCAGAAGTTCTGGAAGTATGGCCGCAAGGTCCAAGCCGATCCGGAGGACAAGGAATTCGTCACCAAGCTCCGCGAAGTCCAGCAGCGCTGCTGGCATGAGATCGAGCAATTCGACGAGACCAACAAGCGCCTCCGCCACTGGCTCAAGGAAGCGCTCAAGGCGAAGACCGAGATGGTCGAGGCCAACCTGCGCCTCGTGATTTCGATCGCGAAGAAGTACACCAACCGCGGCCTCTCCTTCCTCGACCTCATCCAGGAAGGCAACATGGGCCTGATGAAGGCGGTCGAGAAATTCGAATACCGCCGCGGCTACAAGTTCTCGACCTACGCCACCTGGTGGATTCGCCAAGCCATCACCCGCTCGATCGCCGACCAGGCCCGCACCATCCGTATCCCGGTGCACATGATCGAGACGATCAACAAGCTGATGCGCGTGCAGAAGCAGCTCGTGCAAGAATACGGCCGCGAACCTTCCCCGGAAGAAATCGCCGAGGAAATCCACCTGCCCGTCGAGCGTGTCCGCGCCGTGCTCAAGATGGCCCAGCAGCCGATCTCGCTGCAGGCACCCGTGGGCGACTCCGACGACACCTCGTTCGGTGACTTCATCGAAGACAAGAGCGCCGACAACCCGATGGAGGAAGCCGGCTTCTCGATGCTCAAGGACAAGATCAAGGACGTCCTCGACACCCTCACCGAGCGCGAGCGCGAAGTCCTCGAGCAGCGCTTCGGCCTCAAGGACGGCTACAGCCGCACGCTCGAGGAAGTCGGCCGCCAGTTCCAAGTCACCCGCGAGCGTATCCGCCAGATCGAAGCCAAGGCCCTCCGCAAGATGCGCCACCCCACCCGTATCCGGAAGCTCGAAGGATTCATCGAGCTCCCGGGCGCGTAAGCCACGCAACGCTTTCCAAGAAAAGGCCGGCCTCTCTCACGAGGCCGACCTTTTTCTTTGGCACATCTAGAGCGACGCGTCCCGCCTGCAGCTGCGCACCTCGCATGTAGCGGCGCGTCTACCTGTCCTCCGTAGCCTTGGCGAAGGAGGATGAGTCGCACTTCAGCGGCATCAGCCGCATCCTTGTGCTGGCGAATACAAGCCTCTCGATGCAGCTTCCCGCCGCCGCCGGTCCGTCCTCGCGCCGCACCCCAACATCACGGCCCCCTCTTCGTCCCAACGGGACGACTCATAAAAGCCCGGCACGCAGTGCCGGGTAAATGCACCTCGAGCACCGCGTCACAACGTGACGCCTCATGCGTCTAGTCTAACAGTCTCAATCCGCGCACGGCTCCGAGACCTTCACGCATAAGCCCGTGACCCGTAACCATTCAATCTTCAGGGGCCTTCGATTCCGATTCCGACTCACCCGACTTCGGCGGCTCCCATACATGATAAGTCAGCTGATACACTCCATCGATGGGCGCGACATAGAATTCACAACCCTCGGAAGAACTACAATTGGGAAGATAATCGACCGTCCAGTATTCTCCCTTCTGCTTCAGTGCTGATCCAACACGGAACTCACGACAATCGAATCGAGCCTGACAAAAATCCCTGAACGACATCTCAAAGTATCGTTCGATGTTCGCCACGGAGCCGGTGCTCCAGCACCCGCGGGCTTTGTCAAAATCCCCAGCTTGAACCGAGGTCACAAAGTTCCTCACAACATCTCGAGGGGTCTCTCGGTTGCCATCCCATTTGGGAAAACGGGTCGAGAATGCCAGCGCCAACAATAGCCCGAAGATCAGAATGACTGTTCTTGGTCTCCTCATATTCACTCCAACTCTCGCTCGGTGAAATCACTCTTGGGCGCGGGCTTGTCAGAGGGCGAGACCCTCTTGACCTCCGCCTCCTTCAACCTCTCCCGCTCCTCCTCCGGCAATCCCCTCTCCCACTCCGCCGCAGCAGCCGCATCCTTCTTCTCCCACGACTCCTTCAAGCGACGCAGCATCGCAGCACGGAGCGTCGTATCACTGAGGCGCGCGATCATGCCATCGGCTGACTCATGAATGCCAAGTCCTCGCTCGATGAGCACCCCCGCGAAGACATCAAAGCGAGGACCTGCCGGCTGTTCAGCGACCCAAGCTTGAGCATCATCCGAATAAAATTCGCTCCAATCATCAAATGACTCGAGCATTCCCTCGGGAACCTGATCGCCTGGATTCCGCTCCACCCACGCCTGCATGACCTCACCGCCGTCCCTTTGTCCTGTGGTAATCAGAAGCCAGGATACGAGTGCCTGATCCAGCGCGGCGCGGTCGTCCGGGGAAACCTTCAGCTCTGACAATGTTGAATAAGCGCGCATCGGATCGTCATCACCCTCTCGCCTGAGCAACCCCTTCCACAGGGCCATCGCCTCTCCATGAGGTGAATCCGCCGCCCGGGCGAGCAGGTCAGCGCGACCCTCCGGAACGCCTTCACGTCGGGCGTAGCTTTCTAACACATTTTCCCGAATCTCGGCATCCACCTTGGCGAGACGCCGTTCGAATTCGGCGGGATCGCTCTCCGCAAGCGCTACCAGTGCTTTCTCCCGGTAGGAGTCGAGGTATTCCGCGATCACTTCCGGAACTTCGCCATCCAACCAATCCAACGCTGCGACGGGATCATGTTCCAACCAATGATCCATGGCGTCGTCCACGTCACCCTCGCCTTCTTCCGTCGGATTTCCGACCAATGAACGAATCAAAGAACTCCCGCTGCGCCGGGCTAGTATCTTCAGCACCATCTGGCGCAACAGCAGCGGCACATCCCTGTCGTAGTCTGTCTGATCGAGCGACTTCAGCTCCCTCAGCCACGCCTCGAGATCCGCAACCGGAGCTTTCTCCAGCAACCTCAGGGTGTCGTCGCGCAGCTCATAGTCCACCCTCGGTGCCGGAGATGCCTCCCAGCGCTCCCTCACTTTCTCTTTCGCTTCCTGCCACGAGCGGGCACCCGCGACATCCCGCGTCAGGCTACCTCTGAAGCCCGCCTCAAATCCTGCTGTGGGGTGACTCGGCGAACCGCCGTCGCGATCCCGCGCGCCGGCGGACCTTCTCGCCACTTTGTGACCCGCAGCGAACGCCACCGCGATCCCGGCAACCATCAGCCCTTGCAACATGGCCCTGCGCTTCATCGTTCGTCCCCGGTAGCCTCCTCCGCCTCCTCCCGCGCATCCTCTTCCTCTTGCGCCGCTTTCCCCTCCTTCTCCCAGATCAAGGAAGCCGCCTCGGCCGCTTCGGCATCCACTTTCGCCCACTCCTCAGCCAGCGTATTGCGGGCGCAATAGTATCTCACGTAGGCCCGGGGATGGAGATCCGCGGCAGCTAGAAACGCGGCCCGCGACTCAGGTGAACCGGCGGCCTTGCCCGCACGGGCTCTGCACAGCAGCTCCGCCACCTCGCAGTTCTCATCATCCAGCCGCAGCACCTCCTTGAAGGCAGTCTTGTCGTCCCGATCCGAAAGACTGGCGACCAGCATCTCAGCAACTTCTCCCTGCACGGTCTGGGTGCAGTTCCAGATTCCCCCGTCCCTGCTCACCGCCTTCCAAGCCGCCACTCCGCCACCCTGCTTGATCCACGCCGCGATAACCGCCTGCCGTCGCCACGAAAACCCCTTCGGATCCCTCGCCTTCGCCGCCGCATTCGCCGCCACCGGATCAAGCTCCCCCCAGCGATAGAAAAGCATCTCCGCCAAATCCCCCGACTGCATGTTCGGTCGCGGCCGCGCCTCCAGATCCCCGACCGCGGCCTTCACCTCTTCCTCGGTGAACGACCGAATATGCCGCCAATGCTCCCGTACATCGAGCGATCCATCGATGACCGACTGAACGAACCCGCGCGCTGTAGCCGACCCCGCCGCCCTCGCCTCCGGTGGCCTCTCCCTGACCTTCGTTGCAGTGCTAACACCCCGTTCCGCATCCGCCACCGCCGCGTCATCCCTCACCGAGCCCCACCAATACCCCGCACCCGCACCAGCAGCCAAAACCATGGCCGCCACGAACCAAGCGTGGCTAACAGCATCTGGCTTTCGAGGGGAGTACATAGGAGAGCGAACCAGCCGGTCCAAAAGATGTCGGAACCTTAAAGACTCCGAATCCCACAAGAATATTCACCCGAACCGCTTTGCAAAGGTCGCTTCTGGCCCGCGCCCTTGGACTGCGGTGACTCGTCGCCGCTTTCATGCAGGCGACTTGTCGCCGTGAAGCGCCCTCCGGCTGCCTAAGCCTGCCCGAAGCCAACCAGCGAACAATCCGGAAATCCGCAGCAACTCACTCCGTCATCTGTCCGAAAAAAAGTGAGACATCCCCCGGAAGAATACTCATCTTCCTCCTATCCCTCCCAGAATCCGATGACATCCCCGCTCATCCCCCTCCTCGCCACCCTCCTTCTTGCCCTCTGCCCGGCTTTCGGCGGCCCGGCGTTTTCCAAGTTCGTCAATCCGAACTCAAACGTCAGCAACGGCTCCTTCGGTCAATCCGTCACCCTCCTCAGCACGGGGAATGTCGTCATCACGGATCCGACCGTCGATCTCGGCGGCGAAGCCAGGGGCGCAGTCTATCTCTTCAATGGAGCCACCGGCGCGCTGATCAGCACACTCCGCGGCGCGGCCGACTATGATCAAATCGGCAGCGGTGGGGTCAAAGCGCTCACCAACGGAAACTTCGTGGTGATCAGCCCGGCTTTCGATGGTTATCGGGCTGCGGCCACCTGGGGCAGTGGCACCCTCGGTGTCAGTGGCGTCGTCTCCGCCGCCAACTCCCTGCTCAATTCCGTCCCATACGCCGTCGACCTGGAGGTCTTCCCCCTCACCAATGGCAACTATGTGGTGACCAATGACGAATGGAAGAACGGAAGCCTGGGTGCCGCCGGCTCCGTCACTTGGGGAAACGGCACCATCGGCGTGAAAGGAGTGATCTCCACGTCGAACTCGCTGACCGGCTCAGACCTCCTCCACCAGGTTGGTCTTGAGATCACCCCGCTCACCAACGGGAATTTCGTGGTTTACAGCCGCTTGCAAGGCGACAGGGGGGCGTCCACCTGGGTGGATGGCACCACCGGGTTGATCGGCACCGTGTCGGCCGCGAACTCGCTGGTGGGATCCAACAGCGGGGACCAGGTCGGCGAGGAAATCACCCCCCTCCCGAACGGAAGCTACCTGATCAGGAGTGCCAACTGGGACAACGGCTCCGCCACCAATGCCGGAGCGGTCACCTGGGCAAGCGGGACGTCCGGCATCACGGGAACCATCTCCGCGTCGAATTCCCTCATTGGCTCAACGGCCGACGATTTCGTCGGTTATCAAGACCCTCACATTCTCGCGAACGGCAACTACCTCGTCCCAAGCATGTGGTGGCACGGCAGCGGCGGTGCAGTACACACCGGCGCCGTCACCTGGGGCAGCAATACCAGCGGCGTGACCGGCATGGTCTCCGCTGCGAATTCCCTCGTAGGCACCGCCGCCTATGATGGCATTGCAGAGAAGCCCCTCATCGAGCTCCCCAGTGGCGACTACTTGGTCCAATCGCCCGATTGGAACAATGGCGCCGTGGTCGACGCGGGGGCGGTGACCTGGGGCAGTGGCTCCAGCGGCGTCAAGGGTGTCGTCTCCGCCGCCAATTCCCTCGTGGGCACGCTTCATGAGGACAAGGTCGGCCACGACGGGCCGGAGAACAAGGGGGTGACCGTCCTGAGCAATGGCAACTACGTGGTGTGCAGCCGCTATTGGAAGGCGAAATCCGGCGCGGTCACTTGGGCAAATGGCACCACCGGCCTGGTCGGGGCGGTTTCCACGGCGAACTCCCTGACCGGCGAAGTGGAAACCTATTGGGTGGGCACAGATGGCGTCGTCGCCCTGACCAATGGCAACTACGTCGTGTGCAGCGGCCTGTGGGGTCCCGGTGGCGAGGGTGCGGCCACCTGGTGCAATGGCATGACCGGGACGACCGGCCTCGTCTCCTCTGCCAATTCCCTTGTGGGACGAGGAGGAGCGGATTTTGTCGGAAGCCAAGGAGCGGTCGCGCTCGCCAATGGAAACTATGTGGTGATCAGCCCGTCTTGGGACGACGGCATCTTTCCCGGACCTGAGTATCTGGGTGCCGTCACCTGGGGAAACGGCTCTACCGGCACTACCGGCCCCGTGACGCCGGCGAATTCCATGACAGGAAGCCAGCACAACGACATGATTGGCTACGATGGCGTCGTCGCCTTGCCGGGAGGAAACTACGTGATCAGGACTTCCTTCTGCCGCAATGGCGCTGTCATCAATGCCGGTGCGGTCACCTGGTGTTCGGGAAGCGGACCCACCTCGGCCGTCCTTTCTCCGGCGAATTCGCTCATGGGATCCACAGCGGATGATCGGGTCGGCCAGCAAGAGATCAGCATCCTCTCCAACGGGAACTACCTCGTCTTCACGCCGGAGTGGGATGCCGGTGCGGTCACGAACGTCGGTGCCGTCACCTGGTGCTCCCAGGCAACCGGCAAGTCCGGCGTCATTTCCTCCGCGAATTCACTCGTGGGCTCCACCACCGGCGACCGCGTCGGCGGGACCGGCTACGGCCACATCACCCTGGCTAACGGAAACTACGTCGTTCGCAGTTTCGCCTGGGACAATGGCGCGATCACGGATGCCGGGGCCGTCACCTGGGGAAATGGCACCACTGGGGCGACCGGGGCCGTCTCCGCGCTGAACTCGCTGGTGGGTACCACCGTCAACGAGGGGCTGGGATTGGAGGTTTCCAATGACGCCTACACGCCCTCCACCCCGGGGCTCCTCGCGCTTCCAGGGGGAAACTATCTCGTGCGCAACAGCCTGTCGGCTCCTACGGCGGCGGAACGATGGAAGCGCGTGGCATGGGGCGATGGCAGCACCGGCCTGACCGGCTCGCTAAACATTGGCAACTGCGTCACCTCTGCCGCCCAGGGCATGAATCTGCGAGAGGCCATCATCGATGCACCCCAGGGTAATTTCATCATCCCCATCACGAAGGACTACACCTCCTCGGCAAACGCGGTGATCGTCGGCTCGCTCGCGGATGGCTTCGGCCCGCCCGGCGCGGTGCAGTCGGACGCCGATATCGAACAGCCGCCGGGCACCCCACGATCGCCGGGCACCGGCACGGTCGCCTTCGGCACGCTCGTCACGGGTCAGGAGTCCACGCTCACCTTCGCCCTCGTCAATCGTGGCGGCCTCCCTCTTACCAGCATCTCCGGCAGCCTCTCGGGCACGGGTGCCGCTGCCTACACCATCCTCTCCCTGCCCTCCTCCGTCCCCGCGCGGAATGTCGCTTATTTCACCGTCAAGTTCACCAGCACCACGGCCGGCTCGAAACCCGCCACCCTCCGCATCACCAGCTCGGATCCGAACGAAAGCCCCTATGACATCAGCCTGACAGGCACCGTCGTCGCTCCCGCACCGGAGATCGCCGTGGAAAAGGATGGTGCCAACGTGGCTGATGGCGGCAGCGCCGGCTTCGGACTCGTCTCCCTGGGCGGTAGCAGCGACATCACCTTCACCATCCGGAATTCCGGCAACGCGGACCTCGTCCTGAGCGGATCTCCGCGCGTCGCGGTCACCGGCACGAATGCCGCTCAATTCGTGGTCACCTCCATGCCCGCCTCCCCGGTCGTCCCCGGTGGCAGCACGACCTTCACCGTGCGGTTCACCCCTACCAGCTCGGGACCCAAGAGCGCGGCCCTCAGCATCCCTAACAATGACGCCAACGAAGGGCCCTACGACATCCCCCTCACTGGCACCGGCGCCGTCCTCACGGGAGATGCACTCGATTACACGGCAGTGACATGGACCACCGGCGGCGATGCCTCGTGGGCAGGACAGACCTCCATCCATCACGATGGCCAGGACGCCGCCGCCAGCGGGACCATCTCGCACGGCCAGGAGTCGTGGATGCAGGCCACCTTCACGGAGCCCGGCACACTGTCCTTCTGGTGGAAGGTTTCGTCGGAAGAAAACTATGATTACCTGTCCGTCCTCGTGAATGGCAGCGAACTCGAGAAGATCTCCGGCGAAAAGGCGTGGGAGAAGAAGACCATCGTCCTGGGTGCAGGAAACAACACGATCCGCTGGCGTTACTACAAGGATGCAACCTCCAGCGCGGGCTCTGACAAGGGCTGGGTGGATCAGGTGGAGCTCGTCCCGCAGGCTGCCGAAATGGCGGTGGACCAGGCAGGTGCGAATCTCGCCGACGGGGGAGCTTTCGACTTCGGACCGATGATGACCGGACAAGGGAGAAACGTCGATTTCACCATCCGGAATTCCGGTAGCTCCGCACTCCTGCTCACCGGCACACCGGTCGTCTCCATCACGGGCACCGATGCCTCGTCGTTCACCGTCGTCGCACCACCGGCGTCCACCAGCGTGAGTGGTCTTGGCGGCAGCACTCCGTTCACCGTACGGTTTACCCCCGGCTCCACCGGTGCCAAGACCGCCACGCTCTCCATCCAGAACAATGATCCGGATGAGAATCCATTCGACATCATCCTCACCGGCACCGGCACTCCCTTCGTCTCCCTCGGAAATGCACTCGACTACACGGCAGCCACATGGACCACCGGCGGCACCACTCCGTGGACGGAACAAACGGCGGTCCATCACGATGGCCAGGACGCCGCCGTCAGCGGGACCATCCCGCACCTTCAGGAATCCTGGATGGAGGCCACCTTCGACGGCCCCGGCACGCTGTCCTTCTGGTGGAAGGTATCGTCGGAAGAAAACTACGATTACCTGTCCATCCTCGTGAACGGCGGCGAACTCGATAAGATCTCCGGCGAAAAGGCGTGGGTGAAGAAGACCATCGTCCTGGGTGACGGAAACAACACCGTCCGCTGGCGCTACTATAAGGATCGCAGCGCAAACAACGGCTCCGACAAGGGCTGGGTCGACCAGGTCGAGTTCCTCTCCCTGGGCGCCGAAATCGCCATCGACCAAAACGGCATCGATCTCGCCGACGGGGGCAATTTCAACTTCGGATCCGCGGTGGCCGGGCAAGCGAAAGACCTCGTTTTCTTCATCCGGAACCCGGGAAGCTCCGCGCTCCAGCTCACCGGCTCGCCGACGGTCGCCATCGCGGGCACCGATGCCTCGTCATTCGCCGTCATCGCCCACCCGGCAGCCACCAGCGTGAGCGCATCCGGGGGCACCACGCAGTTCACCGTGCGCTTCTCGCCCGGCTCCTCCGGTGCCAAGACCGCCACGCTCTCCCTGCCTAACAACGACCCCAACGAAGGCCCCTTCGACCTGACCCTCACTGGCACGGGCATCACCGCCGCCGATGCCTTCGCCACCGCCATGACCCAGGCAGGCCTCACCGGGAACGATGCCTTGGCCACCGCCGAGCCGCGTCACGACGGCATCAGCAACCTGCTGAAGTATGCCTTCAACATCGACCCCTCGTTACCCTCCGTCGTTCCGCGGACACTGGTGCCCGCCACCGGCACCTCCGGTCTCCCGGCCATCCAACTGATCGGCACCGGTCCCGATGGCACGATCCGCATCGAATACCTCCGCCGGAAAGGCAGCGGCCTCATCTACACCCCGCAGGTCTCGGACACCTTGGCGCTCGCCTTGTTCCAGCCCACCACCGCCGTCCCGCAGGTGACCTCCATCAACGCCACCTGGGAGCGCGTGATCGTCAGCGAACCGGTCAACCTCACCACCGCCCCGCGCAGGTTCGTGACGGTGAAGGTCGAGTTCCCCTGAGCCCCTTGTCCCTGTCTACTCCCTCCATGGACGCCGCCCATTGGCAGGAACTCGCCACGAAATTCTTTCCTGAGCTGGAACCCTTGGCCTTGTCCACCGCATCACCGGCGGCCTCCGACTCGCTGGAAAACCTCGCCTATCTCGCGGAAGAGGCACACCGCACCGGTGACACCGCCCTCTTGAACCGCATCTACCCCTTCGTTCGATGGTCGATCCGCAACACCGCCGACGACCGATTGAAAGGCTGGCTCGCCGATTGGTTCTTCGACCGCATCCTCCAAACCAAGCACGCGAAGACCGGCTGCCTCGACTATCTCGATTGGGGCGACGTCGACCTCCTTTGCTCGCACTTCACCGTCGAGCCGATGTTCGAAGACACGGAGAACTTCGAACGCCTCTGCAAGGAATGGAAGAAGCGCTGGTCCCGCAACCAGAAACTCCCCCACCCCGGGTTCGAATAGCGCTCCACCGCCGCCAAAGGGGCGCGATAAGGAGTGTCGACGTTCCGTCGAAACGGTGTGGACGGAACGTCCACGATCCTTATGGGGCGCCACAAGGCTCGAAGTACGAGACACACCGTAATTCCCCCGGGAACCCTCCAACTTCCCCTCAAACCGCAAAACCACCCGAAACTCGCGAAAATCGTCAGCCCGGGAATCCCTCCCTGCCTTTCAAATTTCGCGCCTTTTCGCGTTCTTTCGCGGTTGCATCAAAACGCGCTCGCCGGAATCCATCGCCCGCACCCGCGAGCGATGTCATCCATCCCGCCTCCCTCGTCACTGCTCCACGATCTGCTGCGCCACCGAGCCCTTCGACCGCAGCTTCAGGTTCAGCATCTCCACGCCCAGCGAGAAGGCCATGGCGAAGTAGATGTAGCCCTTCGGGATGTGGAAGTGCAGGCCCTCCGCCATCAGCGCGGTGCCGATGAGGATCAGGAAGGAAAGCGCCAGCATCTTCACCGACGGATGCTTCGACACGTAGGAGCTGATTGCACCGGATGACACCATCATCACGAGGACCGAGATGATGACCGCCAGGGCCATGACTGTCAGATCTTTCGCCATGCCCACCGCGGTGATGACCGAGTCGAGCGAGAAGATGATATCGATCATCGCGATCTGCACCAAGATCGCCCCGAAGGTGGCCACGGCTTTGGTGGCATGACCTTCCTCCTGCCCTTCGAGCTTGTGGTGAATCTCCTTGGTCGATTTCCAGATCAGGAAGAAGCCCCCGCCAAGAAGGATGAGATCCTTCACGGAAATCCCGAGCTTACCGCCGGACGCGGCGAGCGCCCTGACGACCTCCTCGCTGTACATCGCCTGATGGAGGGCCGGGTGAATCGGGATGAAGAAAAGAGGCGCGACCAATCCCATGATCCACTTGAGGGTGAAGAGCAGCAGCAGGCGCATTACCATCGCGAGGCCGAGGCCGATCAGGCGGGCCTTCTTGCGGTGCTCCTCTGGCAGGCGATCGACCAGGATCGAGATGAACACGATGTTGTCGATGCCGAGAACGATCTCTAGCAGCGTCAGCGTGAGCAGGGCTGCCCAAGCATCCGGGCTAGAATACCAAGGGCCGGAAATCTCCGGCATCGCCACATTCGCCGCCAGCAGGGAGAGCCCGGCACCCATGGAAGAAAGGCAATCGACAATCACGAGCGGGAGATAAACCGCTCCCCAAGCGGCTGCAAGCTCAGGGAACACTGAATTCCAGCGCGCGCTGCTTCATCTGGGTGGCCATCAGGTTCAGCGCGTTCGCCCGGGTCGGGGCCAGGTGCTCCTTCAGGCCGGTCTTATCAATGAAGGAAAGGTCCGTGGACAAAATCGCGTCCGGCGTTTCGCCATCGAGCACGCGCACGAAGAGCGCGATCATCCCCTTGGTGATAACCGAGTCGGAGTCGGCGAGGTAATGGACCTTGCCGTCGGAGATCCGGGCATCGAGCCAGACCTGCGACTGGCAGCCCTTGATCAGCTTGTCACCGGTCTTCATCTCCTCCGGCATGGCCGAAAGCTTGCGGCCGAGTCCGATAACGTACTCGTAGCGCTCCTGCCAGTCCGGGAAAAAGGACAGCTCCCCAAGGATCTCCTGCTGTTTGTCGGCGATGCTCATCGCGCCGACAGGGAAAGGCCGGAGGCCGGGGATTGCACGCGGAAAGTCACGTTCACGTCGGGGGGAATGATCACGGCGTGCCCAGGTCAATCCCGCTCCCGTCAAGGGACGGCGCGCTCCCGCCGAGGGCCGGACCGCCTCCCGGCAGCATCATCCCCTCTGAAAGCGGCGTCACCGCCCGCTTCGTGCGTGAGCCGAAGCCGAAGGCGGAGCAGGAACTCAGGCCGCAGGCGGCGACCAGCAGCAGGATGACCACAGGAAGCTTCATCGGCGGGGTTGTTGCGGCATTACACCCAAGGCACCGGCACCTTGACCGGGCACAGGCGGATTCCATGGCCGCGTGGTCTTGTCCGACACCGGCCCCACCGGCTTGTCGGCGGGCGCCGGACAAGCGGTCAGGCTCCCGCAGGCGAGCAAGATCGCCGCGAAACGGGCACGGTTCATCGGCGAGGCTGTTGGGGAAGCGCGCCGAAGGCACCGCCACCTTGGCCAGGCTGCGGCTTGTTCCACGGGATCTGGCTGGAGGTAGACGGCGGCGGCACCGGCTTGCGTTCGGTCTCCTTGTCAGCACAGGAAGGCGACAGCACGGCAATGGCAGCAGCGGCAAGAATCAGGCGCATGCCCGGAACATAAAAAAGCCTCCGCGGCTTGCAAGCACGCGGAGGCTGGGAAATTCAGGAATCTCGAACGATCAGTTGGTCGCCGGGTTGGCGAGGATCACGCGGTCGCCCGGTTGGATGCGAGCACCGGCAGCGACGGTCTCGCGGTCGATCTCGGCGATCGTCTGGGAAGGCTCGATGGCGGACGGCTGGACTTCAGCGATCAGGCGGCCATCGCGCTTCACCAGCAGCTTCGTCTGCGGGGTGAAGCCGGTGTTGCTGCCGGCACCGATGATGACGAAGCCCCAGTCCTCATTCACGGCGGTCACCACCGATTCCATGGCGTTCCGGCGCATGCGGGAATTGCGGCTGGCGTCGCGATCGCCAAGGCGGGCGATTTCAGCCTGGTTGGCCTCGACATTCTTCTGGGCGGCTTCGACCAGCGCTTGGACTTCGGCGAGCGCCTTGGTCTTGGCCTTCTTGTCTTCCTCCATCTTGACGACTTCGGCAGGCAAATCCTCAAGACTCACATCCACACCCTTGAGGGTCTCCATCGCCTTGGCGCGGATTTCCTCAAGTTGGGCGAACTTGACCTTCTGCTCCTCCAAGGTCGCTTCCACCTTCTTCGTGTCCGAGACGAGAGTGCGCTCCTTGCTCTTGAGAGTATCAATGGAGGCTTCGAGTTCGTCTTTCTTCTTGTTCGCCTCGTCCAAAGCGGCCAGCTCCTTCGTGAGCTCGTCATTCTTGTCGTCGCCCTCTTTGGTCTTGGCCTTGTTGGCGTCGATCGTGGCGAGCTTTTGCTCCTGCTGGGCCTTGAACTTCCCGAGGCTATCGTAGGAGAAGTAAGCGGCCCCGATGGTTACGAGGAGCGCGAGAACGTAAAAAATGGCTTTCATGCGGGTTTGAAGATCAAATGCTGGAAATCCGGGCTGGTATTACTTGTCGGCTTCACCGGCGGGGACCACGCGGTCGCCCACCATCAGGGTGGTTCCCTCGGCGAGCGAATCCGGCACGATCTCGGCGGCGGCGCGGCTGGCTTCCACGGAGCTGACGCGGAGCTTGGCGACCACGGCACCGTCACGGACGACGTTGAGCGGGGATCCGGAAACCACGCCGCTGCTGTTACCCACCGGTAGGGTCACGAAACCGTAGGCCGGGAAGATCGAGCTGATGCGGGTGGAGGAGAAGAAGGAGCGCTTGTTGGAGTAGTTGCTGTCCTTCGTGCGATAGCTGGCGATGACTCCTTCGGTTCGACCCTTCTCGCCGGTAAGGTCCGCGAGGCGGGCTTCGTTGGAAGCGATATCGTCTTTGAGCTGAGCCAGATCCTGACTGGTCTGCTTGATCTTGCCGACCATCTCATCGATGGGACCGAGTTCCGCGAGACCTTGCTCAGCCGTCGAGATCTTCTTGGCGTTGGAATCTGCCAGAGTTTGTTTCTCGGCAAGGGCGCTCTCTAGGCCGCTGTTCTTCTTTTGCTGGGCGGCCTGCTGCTCAGTCAGGGAGACGTTGGTTTCGTCGGTGGACTTCCGGTCGGCAGCTGTACTGGTGTACTGCTTCGAGAGGTCATCGAACCGGGCGACGGACTTGGCGAGGCGAGTTTCCTCGCCCTTGCGTGCCTCGATTTCCGCTTCATACATTGATCGGTTCTTAGAAGCGATGAAGGCGGCGGCAGCGAGGACAATGGCAGTTAGGATGGCAAATACGTTGGCCATGGGGTTTTGACAGGTGACTGGTTGGGTCTTGTTCTAAGGCGCAAACTAGGGACGCACGCTTGGACCCCGCAACACCAAATTTCGCGATTGTGTCACGTGGATTTACAAAGGATGCACAGGGCATCAACCGCCTACCGATGAATTCCGTCCTGCGCGTCTTTTCTTACCTCCGTCACTACCCCGGGCTCGCCACCGCTCAGCTTTTCTGCGCCGTCGGGATGACCCTGGCCGTATTCGTTTTCCCGAATGCCACCCGGCACGTGATCGACACGATCATTCCGAACCCGGCGCGCCACGGTGAATTCGGCATCTGGATCGGAGTGGCGCTGGTGGGTTTCCTGATCAAGGACGGGCTGAATGCCCTGCGGATCTTTATCAACAACACCTTTGAACAAAAGGTCATCTACGACATCCGCTCCGAGCTCTACTCCAAGATCCAGCGGCTGCCGCTGCGGTGGTTCGACACCCGCCGCACTGGCGACGTGATGACTCGTGTGGTCGAGGACGTGACGAACATGGAGCGGGTGCTGATCGACGGCGTCGAGCAAGGCCTGGTGGCGGCGCTGCAGGTCATCGGGGTCGGGATTTTCCTCTTCTACTTGAATGCCAACGTGGCGTTGTGGGCCACCCTGCCGGTGCCGCTGCTGGCCGTGGGCGCGTGGATCTACTCCACTCGGGGCCGGGACCGCTACCGGAACCAGCGCGACGCGTCCTCCGACCTCAATGCCATCCTCCACGACAACATTTCCGGCATACGCCAGATCAAGGCCTATGCCGCGGAGGAGGCCGAGCACGACCGCTTCAATCGCTACTCCGAAGCGCTCCGCCAGGCCACCCTGCGGATGATGAAATGGTGGGCCATCTATTCGCCGACGATGTCGTTCGTCCGGATGACCGGCTACGTCTTCGTTCTCGCGGTGGGCGGCCGGGCGGTGATGGACGGCTCGCTGAAGATCGGCGATTTCACCGCCTTCTTCCTGTCGCTGTCGCTCTTCTACGAGCCGATCGACCGCCTCAATGGCCTGAACCAGATGATCCTCTCGGGCCGCGCCGCAGCGGACCGGGTGTTTGAAATCGTCGATTCCGAAGACGAGCCGAATGCCTCCGGTGGCGCGGAACTGCCGGAGAAAATCCAAGCTCACGTCCGCTTCGAGAATGTCTCCTTCGCCTACGGTGAGCAGCCGACCCTGCACGAGGTCGATCTCGAAGCCCGGCCCGGCCAGACCATCGCGCTGGTCGGCACCACGGGCGCGGGCAAGTCCACCGTCCTGTCCATCCTAACCCGCTTCTACGAGCGCGACAGCGGCTCGGTCACCATCGATGGCGTCGACATCGCCACCCTCTCGAAGGCCTCGTTGCGCGAACAACTCGGCTACGTGACCCAGGAACCCTTCCTCTTCAATGGCACCGTCCGCGAGAACATGGCCTTGGCGAAACGCGACGCGCCCGATACCGAAATGTGGTCCGCTCTTGAGGCCGCCCACGCCGCGGCATTCGTGAAGGCGCTGCCGCAGGGGCTCGACACCAATGTCGGCGAGCGCGGGGTGAAGCTCTCCGGCGGGGAAAAGCAGCGGCTTTCCATCGCCCGGGCGCTGCTGAAGAACGCCCCCATCCTGCTGCTGGATGAAGCGACCGCCTCGGTGGACAGCGAGACCGAGCGCCAGATCCAGAACGCGCTCGACCGTCTGATGCAGAACCGCACCGCCTTCGTCATCGCCCACCGGCTCTCCACCATCCGCAATGCCGACAAGATCTACGTCCTCGAAAAGGGCCGCGTGATCGAGGAAGGCACCCACGACGAACTCTGGGCGCGCGGCGGCAAGTACGCCGAGCTGTGCCGGAAATCTTTTCTTCACCAGCAAGAAGCAAATCCGGCACCGGATGTCGTTTCCATGCCGTGAAAACCACCTACGCTTCCCTGTTTCTCGCCGCCTCCCTGCCCGCCTTGGCCCAAAAGGCCGGCGATCAGGTCACCCCGGAAGCCCTCGGCAAGCTCGAATGGGTTCAAGGGACCGCCCCCACCGCATGGGAGCCGGGCAAGGTCTACGTCCTCGAATGCTGGGCCACCTGGTGCGGTCCCTGCATCGCCGCGATCCCGCATGTCGATGAGCTTTACGACAAGTATCAGGAGAAGGGCCTGCGCGTCATCGGCGTCAATGTCTGGGAAGACGGCAAGGACAAGGTCGCCGATTTTGTGAAGACCAAGGGCGACGGCATGTCCTACCCGGTCGCCTACACCGGCAAGGGCGGCGTCTTCGAAACCGAATGGCTGAAGCCGGCCGGCGTCCGCGGCATTCCCCACGCCTTCGTGGTCAAGGACGGCAAGGTCCTGCTGACCACCCACCCGATGCAACTCAGCGAGGCGGTCATCGAGGCCCTGCTCGCTGGCGGCGATGCGGAAACCAAGGCACTGGACGGCATCAAGGAGGCGCAGCGCAAGCAGGAGGAATCCGGCAAGGCAACCCAGGCATTCCGCCAGGCCGCCGCCAAAAAGGATGTCCCGGCCATGGAAGCAGCCTTCGCCGACCTCAAGAAGCTCGATCCTGAAAGCCGCTCGCTGCCGCTGCTCGAACTCGACCTCCTCATCGGCAAGGGCGAGTGGACGGCGGCCGAGTCCGCGCTGGCCAAGCTTTCCGACAATCCCATGGCAGGAATGGCCGTGACCACCACCGCGCAGAAGCTGAAGCAACTTCCCGACGCCCCGGAAAGCTTCCGCAAGGCCGTGACCACCAGCTTGGCCAAGCAACTGGAGAAGGGCGGCCACGCCGTGCAATTCCAGACCCTCGCCAAGCTCCAATGGGAGCTCGGTGACAAGGACGCCGCCAAGGCCAGCGCCAAGCGCGCCGTGGAGTGGACCAAGTCCCCCCAAGGCAGCAAGACGGGCATCCCCACCGCGCCATTCGAGAAGTTCTCCGAAGCCCTCGAGAAAGGCGAGATGCCGAGCGACGAGGAAATGAACGGCTGGCTGCGCGAGGCCATGCCCAACGCTCGTCCCGCGGCAAAGGTCGTCCCGAAGGAGGGCTGATTCAGCGCTCGGGCAAGGCGGACTTCCGCAGCTCGTTGAACTGGGTGGTGATGTCCTGCAAGAAACCGGACTCCTTCAACTCACCGAATGCTCCCACGCCGGCGGCGGTCACAAGGCCAATGCCGGCGACTAGCGTACCCCAGTAGAGAACGGCGACGAACTTGCCGGCACCGTCCAGCTTCAGGCCGGTCGCGTAACCTCCCGGACAGGCCAGCAAGCGGTAGCCGAGCCACAAGTTCAGCACGGGCACGATCAGGCCAAAAACCCACCAGCCGCTCATGCCCACATTACGGAAGCGTTTCACCAGCGTCGCCAACGCCAACAATGCCGCCAACGGGAGGATCACCGGTGGCAGATAGTTCCGGAGGTTTTCCGGCACGTAGGGCTGAAGGATCGGCGCGATAAACTGCCAGGCCACAATCAGAACCACCGGCACCACCACTGTTCCCATCAGGTAGCCGACCCGCCCGGTGCCGGGGAAATGAGCCTTGGGGATCGCCTTCGCTTCGAAGTTGCCCGTGCTGGCAAAGTCACCGCTGCCGTCCATCGAGCCATCCCCACCCTTGACCGCGCGGCGCTCGAACAAGCCCTCGACCTCACCCGCAGGCTCCCAGTCACTCAGTGACGTCGTCCAGACCATGTCGTTGCGAGGGTCCAGCTTCCCCGTCTTGGCCAAGTCGAGAAGGTAATCGAAGCCGACCGGACCGAATCGTTCGCCACCGGTCGAAAAGAACCACTGTTGCTGCTGGGCGATCATTGCCCCCTTTAAATATCTAAAAATTCCGGAACGGTCAAACATCAAGGCCGCCCCCATCCGGAAGCCTTGGCCATTTCCCGGCGATGGACAGGCTTTCTTGGAAGAACCTTCGTTCCATGGCCGAGGGCGGGTTCCGTCACCCGCCCCATCCTTCATCGACAAATTTCGGGCTGCGCCCTAATTTGCTGGCGTGGAAGAACTCACCCGAATTCTGCAATCCGCAAGTGGTAGCAGCAGCCTCATTTCCGCAGAACTCCTCCCGCTGGTGTATGATGAGCTCCGCAGCCTCGCCCAGCGGCGGATGTCCAGCGTGCCGCCGGGAGAAACCTTGCAGGCCACCGCACTGGTCCACGAGGCATGGCTAAAAATTTCGGGGGACGAAGGGCGTTCGTGGAGCGGGCGCGCCCACTTTTTCCGCGCGGCAGCGCAGGCCATGCGCCACATTCTGGTGGACCGGGCCCGGGCCAAGGCGCGAGTGAAGCGTGGAGAGAACCTCGAGCTTCTCGACATCGATCTCCACGGGCTCGACGTCCCGGCCACCACGCCCGACGAGCGGGTCCTGCTGATCGATGAGATGATGACCCGCCTCGAGCAGGACGAACCCGAGTGCGTGCGGGTCATCTCGCTGAAATTCTTCGGCGGCCTCTCGAATCACGAAATCGCAGCCATGGACGGGGTGACGGAGCGTACCATCGAGCGCCGCTGGGCGTATGCCAAGACGCGGCTCTTCCACATGATTCGCGAGGAGATTGCGCGATGAACCCGTCCATCAATGAGATGCTGTTCACCGCCGCGGCGAACTTCCGCGAATCGGCGGTGCGCCGCGCCTTCCTCCAGTTCGCCTGCCACGGCGACGAAGCGCGGCTCAAGCGGCTCGAGGAGATGTTAGAGATCCAGGAGGATGCCGAAGACTTCTTCGACCTCCAGCCGGTGGCGCCGGCCATGAACGAGTTCACCGGTGAAGGCGAGGCCGGCCTCGACGCGCGCATCGGCCCCTATCACCTGATCGATCGTCTCGGTGCCGGCGGCTGCGGCGTGGTCTATCTGGCAGAACAGCGCGAGCCGGTGAAGCGGAAGGTCGCGCTGAAGATCGTCCGCCTCGGGATGGATACCGAGAGCGTGATCGCCCGCTTCAATCTGGAACGCGAGGCGCTCGCCATGATGGATCACCCGAATATCGCGCGGGTGCTGGACGGCGGGGCCACGCCTTCGGGCCGACCGTACTTCGTGATGGAACTGGTGGATGGTGAGAAGATCACCGACTACTGCGACCGCAAGCGCCTGGGCATCCGTGCCCGCCTGGAATTGTTCACCCTCGTCTGCGAGGCCATCCAGCACGCGCACCAGAAGGGCGTGATCCACCGCGACATCAAGCCGTCCAATGTCCTCGTTCGGGAGCATGACGGTCGGGCGGAGCCAAAGGTGATCGACTTCGGCATCGCCAAGGCTACGGGGGGCGGACTCGATGCGGAAGGGACGGTGACGATGGCCGGGCAAATCATCGGCACGCCCGCCTACATGAGTCCGGAGCAAGCGGAAGGCGGTGTGGACATCGACACCCGCACCGATATCTACAGTCTCGGTGCCCTGCTCTGCGAGTTGCTCACGGGCAGGCCGCCCTTGACCCATGATCATTTCAAGGACCGTGGCATCGAGGAGATCCGCACCATCGTGCGGGAAAGCGATACCGGCGTGCCCTCGGTTCGCCTGAGGGACATTCCTCAGGACGACATCGGCAGGATCGCCGGTGACCGCGGGGTCGATCCACAGCGCTTGCCCTCGATGCTCGCCGGAGATCTCGATTGGATCGTGATGAAGGCGGTCGAGACCGAGCGGCACCGCCGCTACGAGACGGCCAACGGGCTGGCGATGGACGTGCAGCGCTACCTGCATGAGGAGGCGGTGCTGGCACGTCCACCGAGCCGCCGCTACTTGCTCGCCAAGCTGGTCCGGAGGAACCGGGTCACCTTCGCGGCGGCCGGCATCGCGCTGTTCGGCCTGTTAGGTGGCCTCACGCTGTCCACGTGGTTGTTCCTGCGCGAGCGGGACGCCCGCCAGGAGCAGGCGAGACTGCGGCTGGTGGCTGAGGAGGCCAGGGCGAAAGCGGAAGCCGGAGATCTGGTGACGCAGGCGGCGGTGCGGCTGAAGTACAATGACGATGAGGAAGCGGACAGACTGTTGGACGGTCTGCCTGCCGAGCGGGTGCCGCGTTCGCTCGAAGCCGTGGGCACCTTGATGCGGGTGGCGAACTGGAATCTGGGCAAGGGACGCCTGGACGCGGCGGCCGAGCGTTTCTATCTGCTCGGGCATGTGCTCACCAGCGTGGACATGACCGACTCCCAGTATATCTCCTTCGATCTCCTCTCGGTGATGACCGCCGTATGCGAGTGGGGCGAGCCGGGTCAATTCGAAGAGCTTCGCCTGCTCGTGATCAAGCGCTTCGCCGACACGGCGAACCCGGTCGTGGCGGAGCATGTCGTCAAGGCCACCCTGCTGAAGCCGGCCTCCCCTGCCATCCTCGAAAAGATTCTCCCGCTGGCCAGGGTCCTCGAAGGCTCCCTGGATGATCCGCCAACCGGCAAGGGGCCGCACATGGTGGCCTGGCGGGAATTCTCCCTCGCACTGATGGCTTACCGTCAGGGTGAGGGTCACTTCGAAGAAGCCGCGGAACTCGCGCGAAGCAGCCTGGCCAGATCCACGTCCAGCGATCATCGGGCAGTTTCCAATCATCTCATCCTCGCGATGATCGACATGCAGCAGCGACGCGCCCCGGCATCCGACATCCCGCTCACGGAGATGCGGAGGAAGGTGGATCTGTGGACGAAGGAACCTCTGCAGCTCCTAAACGCCGACGGCACGCTCTGGTACAACCAATGGGCCGTCCTGATCCTCCTCAGGGAGGCGGAGAAGATGTCGGCCGAGCGGGGCGGCTGACACGCGCGCCCGGGAACCAAGGCTGCCCGCACCCACGGTCGGAGACCCGGGCTGCTGGGATAAATGGCCATGTCCCTGGAGCGCCGGCAAAACCATCAGCCAACCTGACGCTGCGCGTAAAAATGTGCCTGCCGCTGATGTCGGCATCGGAGGCGATTCGGCGTTCTTCATGAAAAAGGGCTGACTTCCCGCGAGCACCTCTTTGCTGATCCGACATTCTCCCCGTGAAGCGGCTGCCGTCCTTCTGGTTTGGGTTTTTCCAGTGGCACTGCGGTCGCGGGCGGGGATGCGGCTGGAGCGTGGATCCCGTTCCAGCCGCTCCTCGGTCGCGCTTGCGAAGCGAGGCTTTTTCCACGGCGGCGAAAATAGTGCGTCGGGTTCCGGGGGAAAACGTCGTCCCTCAATATTAGAGGGGGCGAGTTCCAGTCTGCGGACGGATCGCCAACCCAGCCCTCCCCCTAATGCCCAAACCCATGAATCGAAAACTCCTCTCCTTCGCCTCCGGCGTCTGCGGTCTCGCCACGTCGAGCCATGCCGACTTGATCGCCCACTACAAGTTCGACGAACCCGCGGCGGCGACCACCGCGCTCAACGAGGTGGCGGGCAATGCGACCGGTGCGGTCCAAGCCGGTGTCACCACCGGCCTCACCGGCATCGCCGGGAACGCCTACCAATTCAACGACTCCACGGGTCACGTGGACATGGGAAATGCCAATTTCCTCCCGTCCATCAACGCCACTGGCAAGTTGACCTTGTCCGCATGGATCAAGACCACCGTCACCACCGGCGGGCGCAATGTGGTGGTCTTCGCGGGCGTCGACACGAGCACCCAGAACTACACCGATCTCGGCTATTCCGGTGCCGACATGGTCCACGCCGGCGAGGCATACACTCGCAACCGCCCGAACCTGGGCACCGGTGCCCAATCCGCCGGGTTCTTCAGCGATGGCACCGTGGTGAACAACGGCGAATGGCAGCACCTCGCCATGACCGTGGAGCTGTCCACGAACTTGATCTCCCTCTACGTGAACGGCGTCCTGGAGAACACCCAGACGATGACCACCTCCACCTTCCCGGCCTTCAACAACTTTGAGATCGGGCGCCTCGGACGGTCGGTGCCGACCGATTACTTCGGCGGTCTGATCGATGACGTGCAGGTTTACAACCAGGTCCTCACGCCGGTCCAGATCACCTTCCTCAAGGACCATCCCGGCGAGGCGTTTGACCCGGCAGACACCGACAACGACGGCCTCGAAGATACCTGGGAAATCCTGCACTTCGATGTGATCACCGCCCAATCGGGCACCGACATCGGTCCCGACAATGACGGGGCGACCAACCTGGAGGAGCAGGCTGCCGGAACCAACCCCAAGGTCGCCGATACCGACGGGGACGGTCGCACCGATGGCGCGGAACTTCATACGGCACCCCTCACGCTGCCACTGGATCCCGACTCCGACGACGACGGCCTCAACGACGGCGCCGAGGTGAATGTTCCCGGCACCGACACCGACCCTAACAACGCCGACAGCGATTTCGACAGCCTCCCGGATGGATGGGAGGTCGCCAACCTGCTGGATCCGAAGAGCGGCGATGAAGACGACGGAGCCACCGGCGACCCCGACAACGATGATCTGGATAACTCCGGCGAATACCATGCGGGGCTCAACAGCACCAATCCCAACGACGGGGATACCGATGATGACGGCTACACCGACCTCCAGGAAGATCGCACCGGCACATGGAGCGGCATCATCGAGCCGAATCCCCTGCCCTTCACCGGAACCAATCCACTCATCCCGGACACCGATGGTGACGGCTTCCTCGATGGCCAGGAAAACCCCGACGTCGACTACGTGCCCGGCGTGACCTCCGGCACCAATCCTAACCTCTACGACAGCGATACCGATGGCTTCAACGACCAGGCCGAGTTCGTATTCGGGAGCGATCCCACCGATACGGCCGTAATTCCGATCGTCGCGAAGGGACTCGTCGCCCACTACAAGTTCAACGAAGCGGCAGCGGCAACCACGGCCGTCAGCGCGCTGGCCAACAACCCGGGAACGGTAGGCTCCGGAGTCATCACCGGCGAGACCGGCATCGCCGGCAATGCCTACCGGTTCAGCAACGGGATCGGGCAGGCCGATATCGTGGACATGGGCAATGCCCCCTTCCTTACCGACATCCTCGCGGCGAAGGCGCTGACCTACTCGGCATGGATCAAGTCCACCGACGTCTCAAGCGGTCGCAACGCCTTCATCTCCGCAGCGAATACCACACTCGACAATAGCTACGTCGACTTCGGGGTCGCCGGTCAGGTGGGCAATGTCGGCGCGCTGAGCGGCCGGCTCCGGCCGAATGGCAACGTCAACATCGCCGAGATCTTCAGCAACACCGCACCCCATACCACCCTGGTGAACGACGATGTCTGGCACCACGTCGCGCTGACCGTCGATCTCGCGACCACCAGCATCAAGCTCTACGTGGACGGCGTCCCGACCGGCGAGAACACCGCCATCCCGGTGGCCGTGTTTCCGGTGTTCAACAACTTCGAGATCGGACGACTCGGCCGCAAGGTCCCCACCGACGGATTCGCAGGACTCGTCGACGATGTGCAGATTTACAACGAGGCGCTCTCCCCGGCCCGCATCGCCGCCCTCCACGCCATGCCCGGCGTCTCGGCGGATGAGGATCACGACCGGCTCGATGACCAGTGGGAGATCGACAACTTCGGCAGCATCTCCGCCCAAAATGGCTCCGGCGATCCGGATGGAGACACCATCGACAACGAGGCCGAGGAAACTGCGGGCACCTCTCCGGCGGCACTTGCCACGATCACTGCGGTGAACTTCGTTCCCGGTGGCGACTACACCATCCACTTCACCGGCAACGCGAACACCACCTTCCGCGTCACGAAGTCGACCAACCTCGAAGGCTTCACCGAGATGGCTCCACCGGTCACCGCCGCGACCGATGGCAGCGGAGTTGGCACTGCCATCGTGCCAGCCGCCCAGGCCGCGGGCACCGCGGGCTTCTACCGGCTGGAAACCCCGTAAGCTCCGGAACGCCATCCAACCCCCGCGAGGGGAAATTTCCGGAGCCATTCATGCGAGCACTGACCGATCCTCTCTTGCTGGCCGCCCTCTTGTGGGGCGGCCAGCTTGATGCGGCCCTCGTCGGCCATTACAAGTTCGACGAGAACGCGGGGGCGACCATCGCTCTCAACCAGGTGGCCGGCTCTTCCACCGGCGCGGTGGGCTCCACCGTCACGACCGGTGCCGCGGGAATCGCGGGCAACGCCTACCGTTTCAACAACAGCGTCGCCCAAGCCGGGATCGTGGACATGGGCGACGCCTCGTTCTTTTCCGCCATCCACGACAGCGGCGAGCTGACCATCTCCGCCTGGGTCAAGACCACCGACACCACCGGCAATCGCAACACGGCGGTCTTCGCCGGAGACAACACCGTTGCCAACGTCTATGCCGACCTCGGCGTCGCCGCGGGACAAGCGGGCTTCCCCGGTGCCGCCAGCGCCCGCAATCGCCCGGTGGGAGCCGCCGCCGTCCAACAGACCGGCATCTTCAGTTTGCCCGCCGTGCCCGCGGTGAACGATGGGGCGTGGCACCACCTCGTCATGACGGTGGATCTGTCGGGTGCCCAGCTCGCCGTGTGGGTGGACGGGACGCTGGCGAATACCCAGACCATGGCGGTCGCGGATTTCCCGGACTTCAATAATTTCGAAATCGGCCGCCTCGGTCGCGCCACTCCCGCGGACCCGTTCGATGGCTTCATCGACGATGTGCAGGTTTACAATGAGGTGCTTTCCGAGAGCCACGTGCAGTATCTCCACAGCCATCCCGGACTGTCTCTTTCCACCGGGCTGCCGCCGATGGTCGCTGCGGATGCAGTCACGATGCACCACCTCGGCAGCGCGTTGCTGGACGTGATCGGCAATGACGAACCGGGAGTGCAAGCGGCAACCGTGGAGATTCTAGCAAGCCCTTCGTCCGGAACCGCGGTTCCCGATGCAAAGGGAAAAATCCTCTACAAGCATCTCACTGGCACTCCGGCGACTGACACCTTCACGTATCGGGTCAAGGGTTCGTCCGGAGTATTCTCTGCCCCGGCCACGGTGACGGTCGACTTCAGCACCGCGCTTCGGATTGCCAACACGACCGTGCAGATGCCCGCTGGACCGCCTGCCATGAGTTTCTCCGTGGTGAACGCGTTTCCCGGAGTGACCTTCACCAAGCCGGCGACCATGGAAAGTCCCGCGGGCGATCCGAACCGGCTCTTCGTGGCGGAACGGGGCGGAAGAATCTACGTGATCCCGGATATCAACGCGGCATCGCCGGTGAAGCTCCTCTACCTCGACCTCTCCCCGGTCACCCTCGACGATGGCAACGAGCAAGGGCTCAAGGGATTCGCCTTCCATCCGGACTTCGCGACGAACGGCTACGTCTTCGCCTGCTACAACCACCTGGAGGCGGGTTTCGAATATGTCCGCGTTTCCCGTTTCAAGTCGGACAGCCCCGCGACCAACACCCCGATCCCCGTCGCCACCGAGGAAATCCTCATCAACCAGCTCTACCTGCCGGAATCCGGCAACCAACCGCGGATCCACAACATCGCCGAATGCAACTTCGGCCCGGATGGCTATCTCTACATCGGCTCCGGCGATGCGGACGGACACCCGGATCCGAGCAACAACTCCCAACGCATCGACAAGGACTTCTGGGCTGCATTGTTGAGCATCGACGTTGATCTCGAACCGGAAGACCACACTCCTGCCGATGGCACCGGCGGTGATGACGCGAACGTCCCGCCTAACAGTCACCCCGCGGTGGTGCTCCACGGAGGCTTCCCGCTGTATGAAGTCCCGGCGGACAACCCCTTCGTCGGCGCGACCAGCTTCAACGGGCTCCCCGTCAATCCGGCCAACGTGCGCAACGAGTTTTACGCGGTCGGTTTGCGCAATCCGTGGCAGTTCACCTGGGACTCACTCAATGGCAACCTTTGGCTCGGCGAGGTCGGATATAATACCCGGGAAGAGATCAACCTCATCACCAAGGGCGGGAACTACGGCTGGGCGTTTCTGGAAGGCGACCTGCCCACCAAGGGCGTGCCGCCGGCGGCCGCCACGCTCACCGGCCCGGTCTGGCAATACAACCACGGCGCCGGCCCGTTCCAAGGCAACGCCGTCATCGGCGGCCTCGTCTATCGGGGCAACCGCTACCCCTCGCTTTATGGGAAATACATTTTCGCCGACCACCTGTCCGGCAACATCTGGTCGATGAATGCAGAGGGCGGCCCGCCGGTCGTCGAGCGCATCGCCGGTGAATCCGGCATCGCTTCCTTCGCCCTTGATCCATCGGACTCCAGCCTCTTGCTGTTAGATCACGGCGACGGAGTGGTCCGCCGCTTGGTCGGCACCACCACCAGCGGAGGCTTTCCTCAAACCCTGAGCGCCACCGGCGTCTTCGCCGATCTCACCGACCTGTCCCCGAATCCGGGCGTCGTGGCCTATGAACCCAATCTCCCGTTCTGGTCGGATCATGCCATCAAGAAACGGTGGTTCGCGATCGGGAACACGTCCGACCAATTCACCTACGCCGCAGAGGGACCGTGGCAGTCACCGGTGGGCGCAGTCTTCGCGAAACACTTCGACCTCGAACTGGAGCGCGGAAACCCGGCCACCAAAAAGCGGATCGAAACCCGCCTGCTCGTGCGAACCGCCGAAGGAGTCTATGGCGTCAGCTACCGCTGGAACGAAGCGGGAACGGAGGCAGATCTCGTCGCGGACGAGGGAGTAAGCTTCGACCTAAGCATCACCGATCACGGCAATCCCGTTGTCCAAACGTGGCAGATCCCCAGCCGCTCCCAATGCAACACCTGCCACACCCCGCAGGCAGGGCACTTCCTCAGCCTCAACACCCGCCAGCTCAATCGTCCCGGCTCGCTGGCCGGCACCAGTGGCAACTTCCTCACCCTGCTCGGCCAAGCCGGCTATCTCGACTCACTGCCGCAGTCCCCGAACCTCCTGCCGCGCCATGTCAGGCCCGATGAAACGGCCTACACCTTGGAGACCAGGGTCCGCTCCTACCTCACCGTCAATTGCTCCTATTGCCACCAGAGCGGCGGCACCGGCGGCGGTGACTTCGATCTCCGCGCACCCCTCTCGCTGGAGTCCACCGGCATCGTCAACGGGGCCACCTCCAGCGCCGGCCCGCCCTACCAACTCATCGTGCCCGGCGATCACGACCTGTCGGTCATCTGGAACCGCATCGCCACCGCCAACGGCTTCACCCGCATGCCCCCGCTGGCCACCTCCCAACTCGATCAGTCAGCCATCCAACTCCTGCAGGAATGGATCGACGACACCCTCCCCGATCGCCAGTTCTACGACCCATGGCGGCTCGAACAATTCGGCACCCTCATTTCCCAAGACGGCGATCCCAACGAGGACCCCGACACCGACGGCCTGAGCAACCACCATGAGTTCCTCACCGGCACCGATCCTAACAGCGGCTCCAGCCTCTGGAACCCCGGCCTCACACTCGGAACCTCATCGCTGACCTTCCCGAATCTCGAGAATCGCAAGACATGGCTGGAGAGCAGCACGGACTTGCAAAGCTGGAGCCTCTGGAATGTCCCCGGTAACAACGGCCTACCCGTCACCGGCCCGACCCGGACCTTCCCCCGTGACCCCAGCGACGCCCACCGCTTCTTCCGATTTCAAATCGAGGAGCCGTGAGACCCCGGCCTGTGCCAAGCCGCCAAGCGGCAGCGACGGGAAGGCAAACAAAAAGCCCTGCAAGTCATCGACTTGCAGGGCTTTTCCGAAAGTGGCACACCCAAAGAGACTCGAACTCCTAACCTTCTGATCCGTAGTCAGACGCTCTATCCAATTGAGCTATGGGTGCTTTGACGTGCCTTGCGGCGCGGGCGGGAAAGAAGCCGAAGCAGACGTCTCCTGTCAAGGAAATCACCGGCGCGATTCATTTTTCCGCGAAGAATTTGCCTACCGTCTGCAGCCCTCCCACAATGCCCTTCCAGAATTTTGTTAGGTTAACTTAACCATCAATTTCATAATACCTTTATTTTTAACGATTTTTGAACTTCCCTGCGCTTCTTAGGTCATATTTTGCGAATGACTTGGAAAATTCGCATTCGCGCCGCGATGGCCGGGATCGGAGCAAGACTGCCTTTCCAAGGCGTCGGTTCACTTGGTTTCCGGAAAGCGCTCACCCTGATCACCGTGCTCGGGTTCGCGCCGTTGGCGATGTGGATGCTCGGGACAGCCATCGTCCGGGTGACGCCGCCCGTTTACCGCTCGCAGGCCGTGCTGCGGCTGCCTGCCGCCACGCCGAGGACCGCCGACCCGCTGCGCTCCCCTTCGGTCATCGACGCCGCTGCCTCGGCCCTCGCAGCCGGGGCGACGCCCGATCCGATGGCGAAGCAGGTGCTGTGTTCCGATGTCACGCTGGAGCGCGGGATCGGCGGCAACCTGATCCAAGTGGCCGCGAGAGGCCACGACCCCCAGGAGGCACAGCGGACCCTGATGGCGGTGGTCGAGTCCTACGAACGCCAACACGCCGGCCAAGGCACGCGACTGCTGGTCTATGCCGCCCCCCCCGAGGCCGCTCCGGTCGGCGTGCCGCACGGGATGCGGATCGTGCTCGGCTGCGCAGGCGTGGCCTCGCTGGGCTTGCTGCTCAGTATTCCGTTGCTGACGCTGCTGGAGCGGGTCAGCGCGATTGCTCGAGCATCCGCAGCAGCGGGATTTCCGCGCGGCGGCGAATATCTTCCGGCAGCTCAACCTGCGGGCTGAGGTTCGCCAGGCAATCGTGCAGCTTTTGAAGCGTGTTCATCTTCATGTAGCGGCAGTCGGCGCAGGCGCAGCGGTCGGTCGGTCCCGGAATGAGGTTCTTGTCCGGACACTCACGGCGCAGGCGGTGAAGCATGCCGCTCTCGGTCACCACGATGATGTCCTTCACCGGCGCATTGCGGCAAAAGGTGATCATCTTCTCGGTCGAGCAGACTTCATCGGCTAACAGCCGCACGGCCTGCGTGCACTCCGGGTGGGCGACGACCAGCGCGTCGGGATACTCCGCCTTGATCCGGTTGATCGAGTCGCGGGTGAACTCGACGTGGACGTAGCAAGAGCCCTGCCACAGGTCCATCTTCCGGCCGGTCTGCTCCATCACCCACGCGCCGAGATTGGCGTCGGGCACGAAGAGGATGGGCCGGTCCTGCGGCGCCTTGTTCACGATCTTCACCGCGTTGCCGGAGGTGCAGATCACATCGCACAGCGCCTTCACGTGGGCCGAGCAGTTGATGTAGGCGATGACGTAGTAGTTCTTCTCCGCATTCGCGTTGAGAAAGGCCTCCAGTTCCGGACCGGGGCAGCTTTGCTCGAGCGAGCAGCCGGCGTCCTTGTCGGGAAGTACGACGACCTTCGTAGGATTCACGATCTTCGCGGTCTCCGCCATGAAATGGACGCCGCAGAAGGCGATCACGTCGGCATCCGTCTCCTTCGCGTGGTAAGCCAGACCGAGCGAGTCGCCGACGTAGTCCGCAATGTCCTGGATATCGCCAGTCTGGTAATTATGGGCGAGGATGACGGCGTTCCGTTCCTTTTTCAGGGCGAGGATCGCTTCCTTGAGATCGAGCGCGACGGCGGGCATGGCGGGAACATGGACGCGGCTACCGGCGGGCTCAATGAGGAAGTCCGGGAAGCAACGTCCGTTGAAGAAGATGGAACCGCCAAGACGCAAAGGACGCCAAGTTTCAAATCTTTGCGAACTTCGCGTCTTGGCGGTTCAAAGTTTCCCTAGGTAGGCAAAGGGGAGACGATCCCGACCCAAAAAAGCCCGCCGCGGCGTGAACCGGGCGGGCTTGGGAAACTTGCTCAGAAGCCGATCAGGAATCGACGCCAGAGAGCGTGCCCTGCTTCGTGGAGTCGGCCGACTTGGCCGCAGGCGCGGCGGCTGCCTGGCCACCCGCGGGCTTGGCAGCAGCGCCAGCCGGGGTCGAAGGAGTGCCGACGGCGGACTTGCCGACGAAGATCGCACCCGGCTCGATCGAAAGGGTCTTGGCCTTGATGTCGCCGACGACCTCGGCGGAGGCCTTCAGCTCGACGCGATCACTGGCGTGGATGTTCCCATGGACCTTGCCGTAGACGACCACGGTGCCGGTCTTGATCTCCGCCTTGAGGCGGGCGTTTTCGCCAACGGTCAGGTTGCCGTCAGAGTGAATCTCACCCTCGATGCGGCCGTCCACCACGAGGTCGTTGGTGAACTTGACGATGCCCTTGATTTCAACGTCCGAGCTGAGGACGTTGCGGGACGGTCCCACCGGGCGCTGGGGCGCGGCCGTGGAGGGAACCGAGGCGGCGGCGGCAGGCGCTACTGGCTCGGGGCTGTAGCTGGCCGGAGCGGGGGCCGGCGCCGGGGTATAGGATGGCGTGGCGGCAGGAGTGGGGGCGGCGGGCTCCTCCGGCTTACCGGTGATCTTGCGAAATCCGAAGCTATTGCTCATGGCGTGGGAATAGGGAATGCGGTGTGGTTGAAAGTCAATTGGATTTCCCCTTTCAGGGCTACTCCTTGGGCGCTTCCACGGGCGGGGCCGGCGGTTCGGCGGGCGTCGCGGGAGCTTCGGCCGGGGTTTCCGCAGGTGGCGTGGTCGTTTCGCCGGAAAGGATGTCGCCCAGCGGTCCGTCGAGTCCCTTTGGCAAGGCGGCGTCCTCAAGCCCGTCCAATTTCGGCATCTCCAGTTCCTTGGGGGCCGGTGGTGCGGCTGGCGGCTCGATTTCCGCCGGGGCCTTGAAACGCAACAGCTTCAGGCGTTGGCCGGCGAGGTTGGCCAGCGGGTTGGAAGCGTATTCGCTCTCTGCCTTCTTGTAGGACTGCTCGGCTTCATCGAGCTTCCCGTCCGCCTTCTGCATGTCGCCGAGCGAAATCAGGGCATACGGTGCGATGAACTTGGCCACCGGGTCACTGGCCAGCTCTTGGAAAAGCTTGGTAGCCTCGTCGTTTTTGCGGAGCTGCATCAGACGTGAGGCGAGGCTCGCCTTGGCACTGATCGCGGCCGGATGCTCAGGCTTGGTGGAGATGAATCCGCGCAGCGTTTCAATCGCGGCATCCTTTTCGTCGGCTTCCCACTGCTTGTCAGCGATCACGAGCTGCGCGCTGCCCGCGGCAGCGGTGTCGGGCTTGTCCTTCACCAAGGCCTGGAGCTGGGGAATGCCCTCGGATTTCACCAGGACGGCACCGGCGGTCTTCTCCGCGTCATCCTTGAAACCCTTGATCACGATCCAAGATGCGGTGGCAACCACCAGGACGACGCCGAGGGCGATCATGCCCTTCTGGTTGCGGTCCAGGAAGGCCTCAAAGGCGGAGGGGCCGTGAGAAATTTCGGCGAGCGGGCGCGGGGTTTCGGCGGAGTCTTCGGCCATGATGCGGGCGCGATTAAGGAGGCGGGTTCCGCGAAAGCAATGACGAATTCCCACCTCCGCCACATCGTTTCGCCGGGCCGCCGGGATTTTCATGGCCAGCCCGCAAACGCCATCCCTAAGCTCCGCCGCAGATGGCCAAGGCGCTGTATGTCATCGCGGGGGAATTGAGTGGCGATGCGCACGGCGCGGGAATGCTGCGCGCTCTGCTGTCCAAGCATCCGGACCTGAAAATCCACGGTGCCGGCGGCCCGGAAATGCGCGAAATCGCCGGCGATGGCCTGCGCGACTGGGTCGAGGAAGCCGCCGTGATGGGCCTCTGGGAGGTCCTCAAACGCTACGGATGGTTCAAGCAGCGCTTCGACGAGATGCTTGCCGAAGTCCGCGCCCTCAAGCCCGACCTGCTGATCCTCATCGACTATCCCGGCTTCAACCTGCGCTTCGCCGAGGCCGTCCGCAGCGAGCTTCCGCAGACGAAAATCATCTACTACATCAGCCCGCAGGTGTGGGCATGGAACAAGGGCCGGCTGCCGAAAATGGCGCGTCTGCTGGATGAAATGCTCTGCCTCTTCCCCTTCGAGAAGCCGATTTTCGAGGGCGCCGGACTGCCTACCACCTTCGTCGGCCATCCACTGGTGGACGAACTTGAAGAGGAACGTGCGAGCGAACCTCGCGAGGAAAATCTGGTCGCCCTGCTGCCCGGCAGCCGCGAGCGCGAGGTGGCCCGGCTTTTCCCGATGATGCTGGAGTCGGCCCGCCGCCTCCACTCGAAGCGCCCCGAGACCCGCTTCGAAGCCTGCGGGGCCTCGGTGAAGCTCGCCGCCCGGATGCGCGAACTGACCACCGCCGCGAAGCTCGACGAGGTCGTGCGGATCAGCGACGGCGGGGCGCACGAGTTGATGCAACGCGCCGCCTGCGGCGTGGTCGCCAGCGGCACCGCCACCCTCGAAGCGGCCTACTTCGGCCTCCCCTACTGCCTCGTTTACAAGGTCGCGTGGCCCACCTACCTGGCTGCCAAAATGCTCGTGAAGATCGAGTTCATCGGCCTGATCAACATCCTCGCCGGCGAGCGTGTGGTGGAGGAATTCATCCAGTCCGAAGCCGATCCGCTGCGCGTCGAGCAATCGCTGGCCCGCTTCCTCGCCGACGACGCCCATCGCGAGGAAACCCGGCGTCGGCTGCTAGCCACCGCCGCCAAGCTCGGCGGTCCCGGCGCCCACCTGCGGGCCGCCACCGCGATCTCGAAATGGATTTCCCGCTGAGCGGAAAGCTTTCACCGCTTGCCATCGGCGGTCGATTCGCTACACCCGCGCCGGGATGAAACCGACCACGCTTTTCGCCGCCGCTGCCGCCGGGCTGTTCCTTGTTGCGACCTCCTGCGAACGCCACGAGTGGGAAGAAACCAGGAAGCTCCACGAGAAGCACGGCCACGCCGCCCATGGCGAAGGTCACGACGCGGCCCATGGAGAAGCTCACGGCGACGACCACAAGGTCGAAAAGCACGGTGAGGAAAAGGCTCACTGAGCCCTAGCCTCGCGCTTCCGCCGGTAGCTGAGAAAGCACTCGCCGGTCTCCGGCCGAGGATCGAATTCCGTCAGCTCATACTCCCGAGACGCCGGCAGGAAGTCCCCCGGCACGCCGCTCAAGGTGGGTGCCTCGCGCCCACCGAATAGCTTGTGGCCCGCCCAGGTCAGATGGATCTCATCGACCGCATCGAGCTCCAGAAGCTCGCGGACCAACTCTCCCCCACCCTCGCAGTGCACGCGGCCCACACCGAGCGCGCTGAGTTCCGTTAGAAACTCCGCGAGGCTGCCCCGATGAAGGATCGCGCCCGGGATTTCACGGCACGTGCCCTCCGTGGCTAACAGATGCACCGCCCCGCCCGGCGTATGAAACAACGGATGCTGCGGATCGAACTCCCCGCTCCGCGAAACGACGCAGCGCAGCGGATTCTGCAGGGCCTTCATCGTCATCCGGTCCGACTCCAAGGTCCCACGACCCACCAACAGAGCATCGGCCTCTTTCCGCAGCTCTAACAAACGCGCGTTATCGTCATTCGACGTCCATCCCGACGGCCGCTTCTGCACCGACGAGATCTTCCCATCGGCGGAGAGGGCGAAGTTGATGCTGACGAGCGGACGATCCATTATTTTCAGTCAAACCACCCGCTCACGATTCCCAGAGGATCCATGTCGGGATACAGAAAGACGCCACTGGCAGCAGGAAATTGGCAAGCGCCATCACCTTGCCAAGGCGGGTCGACGGCCGTGGCGCATGCGATTCTGCATGGATCAGTCCATCCACCAGCCGATGGGCTCGAAGTTGGAGTAATAAAGGATCACCAATGTAGAGAGAGGAAAAAGGAAACAGCCGAGCGCCACCAATTGACCGCCCCTGCTGCCGCCATGGCGTGCCATCCAGTGAAGCGCCGACCACGGAAAGATCAGAATCAGCGCCATAAGAGCGAGCAGCGAAAGCCAGTGGAGGAATGAAACCAGTTCCCCGATCCACTTCGGATCATCGACCATCGGTCGTGGACGATGACCGAGAGTCCACCATGCCACCGACCATTCGAGAACGATGAAGAGTATCGGAGCGACTCCGAGGAACAGCGATATCACCGCCTTCACGCTATCGGCGCGCGTCCACGATTGCGGGTCATTGACATCGGCGTCCATGATTCATGCGGTCTTCCCATCGGAAACACCGTGCCGCGCCTGAGCAAGCCCCAATCGGGAGATCACCGCCCTCATTCCCTGGCATGTCGCAGGCCCGGAATAAGGGGTGTCGACGTTCCGTCGACATGGCGTAAATGGAATGTCCTCGTCCCCTGTGGGGCTGCTCCGGCCCTGGATAGACTCAGCAGACCGCCGAAATGGGTGGCAAGGCTTGCGGGAACGGCCCCGGCATGTATTTTCCGCGCCATGAGCAAGCCCGCACCGAAAATCACCGCCTACCTCAAGACCTTCTGCGGCTGGAGCGAAGGCGTCCGCGCGATCATGCGGAAGTACGATCTCGAGTTCGAGGAGAAGGACATCATCAAGAATCCCGCCTTCCGTTGGGAAATGGAGCAGCGCAGCGGCCAATCGCTGTCGCCCTGCGTCGAGATCGACGGCACCATGCTGCCCGACATTTCCGGCGACGAGGTCGAGGCATGGCTGACCAAGAACGGCTACTTCGAGAAGAACGAAGCCGCGGCTGACGCGCCGACAAACTCCGCCTGCAGCGACGAACAGCACGAGGCAATGGCCCGCGGCGATTTCAAGTTGCCGGGCAAGATCAAGTTCCTGGGCTGAGCCTCTGGGTTTTCAGCGTAGGCGCACTGGTGACAGTGCGGAGTGGTCCCTTGGAGCCGACTCCTCCCGTGCTTCCGCGTTGTCACCAACGCGCCTACCTTCCACCTCCCCGCCTTTGGCGTAGGCGCACTGGTGACAGTGCGGAGCGGTACCCGGCAGCCGACTCCTCCCGTGCTTCCGCGTTGTCACCCACGCGCCTACCTTCCACGTCCCCGCCTTTAGCGTAGGCGCACTGGTGACAGTGCGGAGCGGTCCCTTCAAGCCGACCCGCCCCCGTGCTTCCGCGTTGTCACCAACGCGCCTACCGAATGAGAAGCCCTACGAAAACAACGCCCGCACCATCTCCACGCTCTTCTTTCCAGGGAGAACACTGAGCTCCATCTGGTTCATCACGTACGTGAAGCTCACGCCACTCTCGGGATCCCCAAGCGCATGGCTACCGCCCGCACCAGGATGGCCGAAGGCGTGAACCGACGGCCCATAAAGCTCCCGGACCTTCTTCCCCGATGCATCCAGCGGATCGAGCTGGCAGCCGCAGGAGAAAGCCGTGGGCTGCATCAGCACCCGGTCATCGCCAGTAACGCGGACCTGCGAAAGCGCCTGCCGCACGCGATCATTCAGCGGGCTCTCGATCGCGCCGATCGCCGCCTGATAGAACTTCCCCAAGGCCGAGGCCGTCCCCACGCCACCCATCGCCGGCAGGCCGGCCGACCATGCCTTCGGGTCATTCACGTCCTGCACCGATCTCAGTCCGGCAGGCGAGCCAAAGGCCCGGCGCGTCACGGTCCCCTCGGTATTGAACTCCTTGTAAAAGCCATCCTGCATATCCTCCGCAGATGCCTTGCCCGGATAAAGCCGGGCAACCCGCGGCCACTCGCTTTCCGGCAGGCCGATCCAGAATTCTAGGCCAAGCGGAGCGGCAATCGTCTCCTGCCACACCGCCCCAAGCGGCCTCCCTGTTAGACGCCGCACCGGCTCTTCCACCAAGGCCCCGAAAGTCCGCGGATGGTAGCCGTGCCCCTCGCCCGGTCGCCAGGCAGGAGCCTGCGCCTCGATCGCCGCGACAACCGCAGCGTGATCCCAGATCAGCGCGCGTTGATCGAGCGCGGCCAATCCACACTGATGGGAAAGCAGATGCGCAAACGTAGCCTCCGCCACGGGAAACGCCGGCCACACCTCGCGCACCAGCGTGTCCGGGCCGAGGCCCTTGGCATCCAGCGCGAGCAACAGCGTCGCCGCCGCCGGCCCCTTCGTCGCAGAGTAAACCGGCACCAAGGCGTCCGCAGTCCAAGCGCGCGTCCGTTCCTTTTCGCACCAGCCTTCCGCGGCCGACAGGACTTCCTCGCCGCGCCACCAGACGCTCACCGACGCGCCGATCTCACCGCGGCTGCGGAAGTTCTCTTCGAAGACGGACAGCAATTCACCGAGCGCGGACGGAGACACGGCCGATGGCGTGAACCAAGCAGCCGGGCTTGGCAACCGCTCAGAGCCTGAAATCCTCGCCGAGGTAGTACTTCCGCGCCACCGGATCATTCACCAGCACGTCCGAGTCCCCTTCGAGGATCACCCGGCCGTCGTGGATCAGGAAAGCGCGATCGACGATCGACAACGTCTCACGCACCGAGTGGTCGGTGATCAGGATGGTCAGCCCATCCCGCTCGCGCAACTCACGCACGATGCTCTTGATGTCTTCCACCGCGATCGGGTCGATGCCGGCGAACGGCTCGTCCAGCATCAGCAACCGCGGCTCCGTGCACAGCGAGCGCGCGATGGCGAGGCGCCGTTTCTCACCACCGGAAAGCGCGATCGCCTCGGAGTTGCGGACCTTGGTGATCTTGAAGCGCTCCAGCAGTTCCTCCGCACGGGCCTTGCGCTCTTTCTTCGAGAGCCCCGGCCGGGTTTCCAACACCGCGAGTAGGTTCTCGAAAGCGGTCAGCTTGCGGAATACCGACTCTTCCTGCGGCAGGTAGCCGAGGCCGAGACGCGCCCGACGATGCATCGGCATCCGGGAAATGTCGGTGCCATTGAATTGCACCGAGCCCGCGTCCGGCGGGATCAGGCCGGCGATCATGTAGAAGGACGTGGTCTTGCCAGCGCCGTTCGGGCCTAACAGGCCGACGATTTCACCGGGGCAGACCGCGAGGCTGACGCCATCGACCACGGCACGGCCACCGTAGCACTTGCGGAGGCCGGTGGCGGTGAGGAGCCGGTGGCCGTTCGAGGAGGAGGGAGATGACATCGATCGGTCAGCGGTTCGGTTGCACCTGCTTTGGCTTATCCTGCTTGGGCTTCTGATTCTTCTTCGGGTCGTCCTTCTCTGGCGTCTTCACGTTGAAGGTGGAGTGTCCCCCTTGGTTCTCAAAGAGCACCTTGGTCAAGTTGCCGTCATCGTCGGTGTAAACGAGGATGTAAGCGTTGGGTCCGTGCGCCTGTCCCCTCATGCCGTCTTCACCTTCCTGATAGACCCACGGCGAACCGCCTTGCAGGAGGATCTGGTGCTTCTCGAAATCGTAGACCACGGTGTGTGCGGAGGCTTCGACCGGCGCGTCCCCTTCTCTTCCGGACTTGTAGCGAATGCGAACGGCTGGCCCGGTGGCGACCATGCGCTTGATGTCGCCAAACTTGCCGCCTTTTCCACCCGCGTCGAGACCGGCGGCCAGTTGGGCTGCCTTCACCTTTTCCAGTTGTTCGGGGGTCGGCGCAGTCTTCTGCCCCTTCGTGGCCTTCATCTTCTCCAGTTGCTCCGGCGTCAGTTGGGTAGCGGGATCGAGAGGCTTCTCCGCGGCAGGGTCCCCCGGCTTCTTTTCCGTCGGCTGCGGCGTTGGCGTCGTCTGCTGCGCATCCTTGGCAGCCTTGGCCGCTGCCATTTTCTCCAGCATCTCCGGAGTCACCTCCTTCGGCGGGGCATTGGGATCCACGCTAGCAGTCTTCTCATCCTTCTGCGGCTCCATGAAAATCTTCACCTCGCTCGCACCGCTCAGGTCGAGCTCGGGATTTTTCACGGTCACATCGCCGAGGAAAATCAGCAGGCCTTCCTCCGAGTCGAAATAGGCACCATCCTTGGACTTCACCACGGTGTCGTTCGGGTCGTCGAGGGCAGGCGGACGCGGAACATCCGGCAAGACGCCCGGTGTCGGCGCGGCCATCACGCTGGCCAGCGAGGCCGCCTGCAGGAAGCTGTTCATGGTGATTCGGGCATCCTCGGACTTGGCCTTCACCGCCCCGAGTTCCTCGTCGGCAGCCTTGGTGCCTGCATCATGCTGGGAGGCGCGGCTCGCCTTTTCCGCAGCCAGTTGGTCGAGTTCGACCTGGGACAGCCGGGCCCTGGCGAAGCGCTCGGTCGTGGTAGCCGCGGGAGCGGCCGGAGTAGTCGCCGGCTGGGCCGGAGCGGCTTCCTGAGCAGTGGCGGCAGCCATCATCATGGCTCCGGCCGCGAGGGCGCGTTGGGCGGGAGAGGCATTCATGGAAGTTCGCTTGTCGGTGGTTTTGGCCACCGCCGTGACGGGGCCGTGCAGGAATCCACGGTTGTTCTTGGTGTCGAAGGCCAAGGCGGATCCGTCGACTTTCAAATCGTCGGAAACAAAGGAGACAGGCTCCTCCGAAGTGAGCAGGGAGATCTTTTTCCGGATCTCGAGCAGCGCTCGCGACATGGCGATGTTGCCCTTCAGCGTGCGATCGGGATTGAAGAAGCGGATGCGCAGGTCATTGATCTTCACCTTGTCGAGCACGGCGACGGTCTTCGGCTTGCCGGTCTTGGCATCCATCCGGGATTCCTCCCGCGTGAAGATGGTCAGATCCCCGGCATTCACCGAGGAGGTCTGGTTGTTCTTCAGATCGTAGCTCGGCAGCACCACATTCTTGAGGATGCTGCCATTCGGCAGCAGTCCGCCGGAAAACAGCCCGCCCGATTCATCCGCCGACTCCTCACCGTCCGTCTGCGGGACGCGTTCGGGGACAGTCGTCTGCGCCGTGGCGACCGCTAGCCCGAGCGCCGCTCCCATCAGGCTGACGACGAGCGGGCCGGGCAGGGAGAATTTCGAACGCAGGGGGCGGAGGGGCATAGGCGGGGCGGATCAGATCAAGCGCCGTGCGCAGCGTGGTGAATGGCGACCAGTCGGACGAGCAAGTCCTCCAGAAATTCGAGAGGAATTTGATTCGGTCCATCCGAAAGCGCGTTCGCCGGGTCGGAGTGCGTTTCCATGAAAATGCCATCGATGCCGGTGGCGATGGCCGCACGGGCCAGGACCGGAGCGAGTTCGCCATCGCCGCCGGTCGTGCCACCGAGGCCGCCGGGGCGCTGGACCGAGTGGGTGGCGTCGAAAATGACCGGCAGGCCTTCCTTCCGCATCCAGTAGAGCGAGCGCATGTCGGCCACCAGGTTGTTGTAGCCGAAAGTGGTGCCGCGCTCGGTGATCAGGAAATTCCGGCATTCGAAGGAGCGGAGCTTGTCGGCGATGTTCACCGTGTCCCACGGCGCGAGGAATTGGCCCTTCTTCACATTCACCGCGCGGCCGGTCTTGGCCGCGGCCTCCAGCAGGTCGGTCTGGCGGCACAGGAAGGCCGGTATTTGCAGCAGGTCGATGTGTTCCGCGGCGATCTCCGCGTCCTGCGGGCTGTGGACGTCGGTGGTCACCGGCACGCCCAGCTCTTTCCCGATCTCGCCCAGAATCCGGCAGCCTTCCTCGACGCCGGGGCCGCGGAATGACTTCACCGAGGTCCGGTTCGCTTTGTCGTAGGACGCCTTGAAGAGGTAGTTGATGCCGGTGCGCTTGGCGATTTCATCGATCGAGCGGGCCATTTCCCACGCGAAGGACTCGGACTCGAGCGCACAGGGACCGAGGATGAAAAACGGGGCCGGCCCGCCCACGGGGACGCTGCCAATTTGGAAGGGTTCGAAGGACATGATTGAATCTTAAGGAGGCGAAAATAATCCAAACGACCGTTTACCCGACGGATTTCTCGTATAGGGGACGCAAGTTGGCAAGAGCGGTCGTGAGAAGTTTTTCCTCAATCTCCGTCAAATTCCCCGCGGTCTTGGCGGCGAGCATCTCCAGCGAATCGAGCACGGACTTGGCCGCGCGCAAATTGATCGTTTTTTCGCCGGTGCCCGGGTGCGGGATCTGGCCGAGGAAAAGTCCGGCATTCTGAGCCTGGAGGATGACGAATTCGTTGAAGCGGGGATCGGCGGCGGCCATGGGGGAAAGGTGGGGAAGCAGCCAATGGCCAAGCGAGCGGAAAATCCGCATCCGGGGAAGGAAGCTTGGCACCGGGGGCCAATCCGGTAGCGTGCCGCCCCCGCTCACCCATGGATCCCGATTCCCTCAGCCGCCGCTTGCTTGGATCCGTCTCGAGGGACTTTTTCCGCCCGCTATCCCGTCCCTCCGCGGCCATCTACATCGATTGCGCCGACCGGATCGCGGATATCGCCGGCGATTGGGGCCGTATCCCGCATACGGACGCGATCGCCCTGGTCCGCGAAACGCTGGCCTCCCACCCGGAAATCCTGCTGGCCGAGGACGAGGGCGCCTCGCTGCGGGATGCCCGCCAGCGCGCCGGGCAGCTCTTCAACCGCCTCTGCGACGCCGGCTGGCTGGAGGACCAGCAGCTCGGCCTGCACGAACGCTGGACGCTGGTTTCCCCCGGCCTGCGCCCGCTGCTACGTCTGCTTCGGGAGCTGGCGGAGGAGGAAATCGCCGAGCTGACGACCTTCGCCGACACGGTGCGGGGGGTGTGCGAGACCTTGGAGCGGCCGGAGGTGCTGCACCCGGCCTTCCGCACCACCGACGAGCTCCGCGCCACGGTCACGGACCTCAACTCCCGCCTGGAAAGCGCCGTGATCCAGCTCCACGGGGTGGAAAAGCTCATCTCGATCTTCGACCAAAGGCAACGCGCCAGCGAGTCCCCTGCCGAAACGCTGCGGCTGCTCTACGCCGAGTTCGGCACCGGCCAGCACATGGTCTGCTACGACGCACTTCGCCGGAATGGCCTGCTGCCGCGTTTGCAAGTGGCTCGCACCAAGGTGGCCGACTTGCGCGATCAGGCGCTCGTGAAGGAGCGACTCGCCGAGGGCTTCGCGGCCCACTATGGCTGGCATCCCGATGAAGCCTACTCGCGGGCAGAGCGCGCCCTGCGCGATCTCGAGCGGCGGCTCGCTTCGATCCGCCTGGTGGCGGACGCCATCGACGCCCGCATGGCCGGCTTCAACCGCCTCTCCCAGCAACGCTACAGCTACCAGACCGAGTTGCGAGGACGCCGGCCGGAAATCGTGAAGTCCTATTGCGATGCGATCAACGCGGCCCACACCGGGAGCAAGCTGGCATCCTTCCGCGACACCGCCCCGGATTTCACGCCGATGGTTCCGGAGATGCGCTGCTTCTACGGCGTGGAATCGCTGGCCCGCACCCGCCGGGTCCGTGCCGCCGCCGATCTTTCCTTCGGTGGAGGCGACGGTCCGCGCGACGACGAGGACGACACGCTCCAAGCCCTGAAGGAGCGCCAGCGACTGGCCCTGACGCCACAGCGCGCGGCGCGCCTCGTCGCCCGCCTGCTGGATGAAGTCGCGGCCAGCATCGGCACGGAGACGATCAAGTCCGCCAGCATCGATGACGTGCTCGATCTGCTCGCCACCGCCGCCTACGACCACGCCACCATGGCGGATGGCCGGGTGCTGCGCTGGGCCGCCGATGGCCCGCGGCGGCTGGATGGCCTCGAGCCCGGCGCGATCCCCATGGACGAGCAGTCCGACTGGACCATCGAACGATTCACCCTCACCCGCCAAGCATGAGCGATTCCGATCCCTACTGGCCGCGCTTTTGGCCGGATGTCCCCGACTCCGACCGCGCCCCGCTGCGCGAGATCATGGCCGAGCTGCTCGGCCGCGGCACTTTGCTCGGCACGGATGGCAGCGGCCGCGATCTCTTCCTGCTGGCCCGCGATCACTATCAGGAGCATCTCAAGGACTACCTCGCACCACTCGGCCTGGAGCTGATCGTCGATGACGACTTCTACCTTTTGCAAGCGCGCCCCCGCCCCGAGGCATGCCTCCTTCTCGCGCAGTTCACGAAGGACGAGACGCTCCTGCTGCTCGTCCTTTGGCGTGCTTGGGACGACCACCGCACCACGCGCGCGGAGCAGTCCGTGATCATCACCGTGGATGACCTGTGGCAGCGCTTCAAATCGACCTTCGAGAACATCGAGCCGCCGGAAAAGACCCACGTGGAAAACATGCTGGCCCGGATGAAACGCCATCGCCTCGTCCGCACCCAGCGGCCGGATCCGAATGCGCCCATCGGTGAAACCTTGATCGAAATCCTGCCCAGCCTCGCGCGCACGATTCCCTTCGACTCGATCGAGTCCTGGCTCGCCCGTGTCGCCCTCTACCAACCGCAGTCCACCGCGGAAGCTTCCCCTTGAGTCCTGTCATGCGTGTCCACCTCAGTCGCATCGTCGCCATCAACTGGTATGGCTACCGGGACTTCATCGATGTCTCCGGCCTCACCCTCATCACCGGTGCCAATGGCTCCGGGAAGAGCGCGTTGCTCGACCTGCTGCAATTCGTGATGCTCGGCGAATCGCTCAGCCGCTTCAACAAGGCGGCAGCCGGTGCCGGCAGCGGGCGCACCTTGCGCGGCTACTGCCTCTGCGATACGAATACCGTCGGCAAGGATGGCCAGGAGCGCTTCCTCCGGCCCAGCGGTGTGACCTTGGCCGCGCTCGAATTCGTCTGGCCGGCGACCGCTGGCGAGGAGGAGCCGCGACGAGAAACCTGGGGCGCACGCATCGAATACGAGGGCCCCACCGCCAAGCCGCGCACGCTTTGGTTCTGCGTGCCGGCCCGCTTGCAAAAGGACGACTTCCTCGCTCCGCAACTGCTGGACGATGCGGTGGCGTTCCTTTCCGAGGAAGAATTCCGCGTGCACGTCCGCCGCGATCTGGAAGGCGATGTCTGGGACCGCCAGGCCAGCTATCTGGAAGAGATGGGCTCGCGCAGCCACCTCGGCTTCGACCGCGTCCAGATGAACAAGACCTTGCCGAACTCGATGGCCTTCCAGCCGGTCGAGAGCTTCGAGAAGTTCATCCGCGAGTATTTGTTAGAGCCGGGCTTGCCGGATGTGAAGGCGGTGCGCGCCAGCGTAGACGCCCACCGTCGTGCGAAGGACCGCTTGGACACGATGCATGACCAGCACCAGCGGCTGGTCCGGATCTGCGACCAGCACGCCGCGTATTTGAATGCTTCGCGCGAGGCAGTCTTGTTCGGGCATTTGCGCGACGCCTTGGTTCACGAGGAGAAGCGCGAGGCCTTGGAAGCCCGCCAGGCCAAGATCGAACAACTCCGCCGGCAAAACGAGGAGCAGCGCGCTGACCACGACTCGGCGATCGACGAGCGCAACGAACTCCAGCAGCAGCTCGATGCCGTGCGACTGGTCGCCGGCAATGACGCCCAGATCGCTCACCTCGCCCAAGGCCGCGCGCGCCGTGACGAGGTCGGCAAGGAGATCGACCAGTTGCGCGAAGCCGCCAAGACCGCGCGCCAGTTCCTTCACGACAAAACCCAGCACTGGAAGCAGTGGCTGAAGCACGCGGAAGAGCTGGGACTGGAAGAGCCGGAGCAGGCTGCCGGGTGGATGAAGGAGATGCAGGGCGCGGATGAAGCCCCGGCACTCGATGCCGCCTCGCGGATGGCCCGGATTTATCGTTTGTTAGAGAGCGAGGGCGAAGAGCGCCTGCGGCCGATCGAAGAGAAACTCAAGGATCAGGAAGCCCGTGAATCGCGGCTCAAGCGCGAGCTCGACGATCTGGCGAACAAGGGCAGCACGTTTTCCTCGCCCCTGCTCGATGCCTTGCGCTCGCGTGGCCAGAAGGCCGCGGCACTCGGCCGGGTGATCGAGGTGAAGCCGGAAGCCGAGCCGTGGTGGCCGCTGTTAGAGACCCTGCTCGATTCGAACCGCCAGGCCGTGCTCGCCGAGGATTTCACCGCCGCATGGGACCAAGCCCAGCGCTTGGGGCACATCGATGAGCCGCTGGTCAACACCGCCGAACTTGGCAAGGCCGGCAAGGCTGACAAGACCAAGGCCGGCAGCATCGCGGCCTTGTTCGATACCTCGCACGAAAACGCGCGGGCTTATCTCGATCATCTCTACGGCGACCTCGTCGCGGTGGAAAAAGCCAAACAGCTCGACAAGCATCCGCGCGCGCTTTCGAAGGACGGCTGGCTGAAGGATCCGCCGCTGCGCCTGCACCTCACCCCTTCCAAGGAATTCACCATTGGCGAGGAAGGCCTGCGGCGTTTGCGCACCTTGCGCGAGGAAGAGCTGGAAGGCGTGCGCGAGGAACTGTCGCGGCTGAATCGTTCACGCGACGATTGGAAGACCTGGCTGCACCGCGGCAAGCAATGGCGGCTCGACGAAGCGGATGCTCCGCCGGGCACCTCAGGCCTGCGCGACCTGCCGCGTCTGAAGAAAGAGGCGCAGGGCCTCGATGAGACAATCCGCCTGCTGGCCACGCCCGAGCGCGAGGCGACGGTCGAGAAGCTGCGGGTGCTCGACCGGACTTTCCAAGGAGTCATCGAGCGCATCGGTCGCCTGAATGGCTCGCTGTCGAAATTCGAACAGCAGGAGCGCGAGCAATTGGACGCGATCACAACCTCGCAGGAAGAAGAGCAAACCGCCCTCCATGAACGCCGCCTGAGCCGCGAACGCCTGACGGGAGTTCGCGATGCGGAGATCGAGTCCCAGATCGAGTCGGCCCGCGAGCAGTTTCCCAAATGGCAGCAGCGCATCGACGCGGTGCGCGAGTTCGCGGAGATGCAGCGCCGTGGTGCTGAGAAGGCCCGCGACAGCCGCGATCTGGAGCGCAATGCGCTGGCGGAAAAACATCCGGACACCGCCGAGTTCTTCGATCCCGCGGACGATGAGAACGGCCGCTACGACGCCCGTCGTCGCGAATTGGAAGAGCACGAACTCGAGCGCTACCGCATCGAAGCCGAAGACGCGCAGAAGCAGTGGGAAGACCGCCTGCAGCATCAGGTGCTCGATGTCCTCAAGGAGAAGCTCGACGAAGCCGAGCGCACCAAGCGCGAGCTGAACAAGGCGATGGACCACGTGATCGGCGGCATGCGCTACCAACTCTCGATGCGTGCCGACCGCACCCACAGTGCGATCTGGACCCTCGTGGACAAGGGCCTCAATCCCGCGATGGAACTCTTCGCCGCCGGCGGCAAGGAAGACATCGAGAAGGCCAAGCAAGCCCTGATGCTCGCGATCGAAAACGCGGAAGACCCGCGTCATCAGAAGGCGCTCGACTACCGCTACTATCACCACTGGGATATCCAGGCGACACCCGCAGGCAAGGGCGAAGGCTCCGCCATCTCGCTCAACAAGAGCGCCAAGAAACAGAGTGGCGGCGAGAACCAGGCCCCCTTCTTCGTCGCCATGCTCGCCGCCTTCCAGCGTGTCTATGACCTCGGAAAGAAGGACCTTCGCCGCAACCTCGGCCTCGTGGTCATGGACGAAGCCTTCTCAAAGCTCTCCGGCGACCGCATCGATGCCTGCCTCGCACTCGCGCGGAACTTCGGCCTGCAACTCGTCATGGCCTTCCCGGAAGACCGTCTGCCAACGATGATCCAGCACGCGCAAACCGTGGTACAAGCCAAGGTCGAGCGCGCCTACGACGATCAGACCGGCACCGTCACCAACATCCGCAACTGGTGCGTGCGCGTCGATCGCAAGAAACTCATCGAAGCGCTGTCATGAAGCAACTGCATCCCGCGTGGCTCGTCGAACTGCACCGTCAGTGGTTCGCAGCGCGTGGGAAGCGGCTCGATGGAAAGTCCCGCGCGTTCTCCCGCGACTGGCACCGGCTTCTCGATGACGCCGGGATCACCTCTGCCGAAGATGTCGCGACGGCGGAGCGTGAAGCGGGAAAGCTGCACGACGCGGGCAAGATCATCTTGGCGAGGCATCGCTACCGCCGCCATCTGATCGAACGCCTCTCGCTGCCCGTTTCATCGGAGGCCTGGCTGCGTGACCTCTTCACCACGGCGGCACCCGAAGACCTTCGCCAACAAAGCCTCGCTCACGTCCGGGAGGCCTCGACACGAAGCCATCCGCGGTTCCCGGACACGTGGCGGGAATGGCTGGACTCGGTCGGCACGGCATTCGAAGCGGGACGCCACGTCCGTCCGCTCGCTTGGAATCGTCCCGGTCTCGTCCTTCAGATGCTGGACCTGACCTTCGGTCTCACCGCCCGGAAGTGGCCCGAGGAAACGCTCATCCGTGAAGCGAGCGTGGAGATGGGCCATGAGTCGAAGCATCTGGAGCGCTCCCGGCGGATCGCCGAGGCCTGTTTGGCATCCATGTTCCTGAGGCCCACCTCATTGGCCGCGCTCGGGATCTTGGGAAGCCAGCCGCGGATAGAGATTGCCGGAGAACTGGTCCTTCATCTTCCCGACGGAGACGCCTTGAAGATTGACGGATTCAAGGGCTGCTATCACCTCACCACAGATCTACTGCGGGCGGTCAAGGCCACCACACCCGCAAAGAGAATCCTCACCGTCGAAAACACGAAGACCACGCTACGCAGGATCGCTTCCCTGAACGCGGACAAGGAAACCCTGATTCTCGCCTGCGCCTATCCGACCCAGGGACTGCAGCGACTGATCGAGTTGCTTCCGTCGGAGCTTCCCATCCATCACTTCGGCGACACCGACCCGGCGGGCTTTCAGATCCTCTCAAAGCTCCGCCAGGCGATCGCCCCGCGTCCCGTTGCTCCCTTCCTGATGCATCGGCGAGAGCGCAGCGAGCCCCGTCCTCTCACGACCTACGACCGGGGGATTCTTCCTGCTCTCCTCGTCGATCCTTGGCTGGAGGATGTCAGAACCCAGCTTGAGTCGATTTCCGCCAGCAACGACAAAGGCGATTTCGAACAAGAAACGTTGGGCCGCCCCGAACTCCGCGAGTGGCCCTTTTACAGAATTCATCCGGCTGCAGAACTCCCGGCCGCCGGCAGCAGGTCGCCGGATCGGCCGGGAGATTAAAATCCGGTTACCGGCTCAGAGCCCCAACAACGCCTCGATCTCGCTCTTCGAGAGGGCGCGGTCGCCGTTCTTGTTGAACTCGTCGAATTTCTTGCCGGCGGCATCCTGGTCTGACTCGCCGGCGAGGTATTCGTCGCGCGAGACCGAGTTGTCCTTGTTCGAGTCCTTCTGCTTCAGGAACTCCTTCACGGCATCGCGCTTGCGTTCCTTCTCCGCCTTCTCCTGTTTCTTGCGCTCTTCCTCCTTCTTCGGGTCCTCCTTTTCACGGGGAGCGGCTCCGATTTGTGCGGGGATGATCAGGGCGGCCAAAAGCAGGGCGATGGTGGTGGTTTTCATGGGTTTGCAGGTTTTGAGTTTGGGGATGGGACCCAAATGGGGGGAAGCCCACGGAACAGAGTCCGCAAACGCCTCGCGTTTGAATCCACAAAGGAGACCATCGGCCAAATCGGACTGAAAGGCAACGCACCGAATTCGCGAGGACGTCATGCTACCCAAACGCGTTTGAGACAAACCAAGACGCTTAGCCCGCCGGAAGCACCCGCGCTGTGACAGGCCGGGTGCCGAGTAACTTGGCCGCCGCCTGCTTCACCTCGCCCGGCGTGATCGTCTGGAAGATCGCCGCGACCTCGCGGTGATGGGTCACGGGGAGCCCGAACAGCACGTCGATGGCCGCCAACCGCGCGATCGATCCCGGCGATTGCAGGCCGAGCGCGAGGCTGGAAAGCACGGTCGCCCGCACCCGCTCGAAGGCATCCTCTGGAATGCCGTCTTCGGCGATCTTGGAAATCTCCGACACCAATTCGCGCTGGGCCAGATCGACCTGCGACGGATCGGTCGCCAGGTAGAAGCCGAAGAAGCCCGCATCGTGACCGTGGAACTGGGTCGCACCGACTTGATACGCCAGCCCCAGTTCCTCGCGGATGCGGATGAAAAGCGGCCCGGCCATGTCAGTGCACCATTCCTGGATCATCCGCAGCGCGAACCGCTCCGGCGCGAGCGCCGAGCATCCGGGATAGGCGAGCGCCAGCACCGCCTGCTTTTTCGGCAAGAACGCCTCGATCTCGAAATCCCCGCGAACCGTCGCCGACGGAGGAACCCATGGCGTCCCCATCGGCAGGCGGCCGATCCCTTCCGCGAGCACTTCCCGCGCATGGACGAGGTCGAAGTCACCGGCGAGGGCGACGACCGTATTGCTGCCTTGGAAATGTCGCGAGTGGTGAGCCGACAGTGCGAATCGATCCAGCCCCGCCAGCGAGGCCTCCGTGCCGAGCGCGTGGATCCCGTAGCCAATGCCATCGAAAAGATGCGCCCGCGCGAGCCGGAAGGCCGTCGAAAGCGGATCCTCCATCGCCTCTCGTAGCGACGCGGTCTGGCTCGCCTTCTCCCGTTCGATCGAATCGCCGTGGAAGGCCGGCTCCACCAGCACCTCCGCGAGCAGCGGCAGCAGGGTCGAAAGATCCGGCGAAAGCCCGCCCATTTGGGCCAGCAGCGCATTGTTGCCGGAGGCCGCCCCAAGCGTCGCACCGTGGGATTCGAGCAAGCCCGCCAGCTCGGCAGCACTGCGCCGCACCGTGCCCTGGGGCAAGGTGGCCGCGAACAAGGCATTCAGGCCGGCGTTCTCCGGGATCTCGGAGACAAGGCCCGCCCGCACCGCCACCTGCGCGGTGAAGATCGGCACCCGCGGATCCGGCAGCAGCGCAATGGTGGCACCGTTCGGCAGCGTCACGCACTCCGGTTCCGGCCGCACCCGCGTCGCTCGTTTCAAGGTGGCGGGAGCCGGAGCGTCCGCGGGATCGAGGATGGAGAGGCTCATCTGGTCCTCGGTCAGCCGGGCCATGGCTCGGCGGACGTCGGCAGCCGTGGTCGCCTTCAGCGCGGCCAGATACCGCCGGGTGAAATCGAGATCGCGCGCCTCGTGCCAATTCGACGCGAGGTCGGTCGCACGGCCCGAGGCGGTGGTCAGCGACTTGAATTGGCTCGCGGCGATCTGCCGACGGGCCTTCGCGAGGTCGTCATCGAGCGCCGTGCTTGGAAAATCCGCCAGCTCGGCCAGGATCGCGGCGATCAGTTCGTCGCGCTTTTCCGGCACTGCCTCGGCGGAGATGGCAAACAAGCCACCGCGCCCGGCCTGACTCCACGACCAGGCAGAAATCTCCAGCGCCAGCCCGCGCTCCTCGCGGAGGTGACGGTAGAGCCGCGCCGACCTCCCCCTTCCCAGCACCGCCGCGGCCAGATCGTAGGCCGGCACGTCCGGATGCCCCAGCGGCGGGATCTTCCACGCCAGGCTGATCTTGCTGGCGGGTACCGAGAAGGTGGCTCTCCCCCGGCGCGGCCCGAGCTGCACCGGATCCTGCGGCACCACCGGTTCCGCGCCGCTGCCGCGGGCAAATCCTCCAAATAGCGCTTCGATCTGCGCTTTCACCGCTTCCGCATCGAAGTCGCCGGAGAGACACAGGCAGCAGCGGTCCGGCGTGTAGCGCGAACGATGGTAGCCGGTCAGTCCCGGGTAGCTGATTTCATCAAAAAGCCCCCGGTGCCCGATGACCGGGTGACGCCGCGGGTCAGAGGTGAAGGCAGTCGAAAACATCAGCCGGCCCGACACGTCGTCCGGGTCGTCCAGCCCCATGTCGATCTCGCGGCGGATGACGTCCTTCTCCTTCTCAAACTCCTCCTCCGGGAGCGCCGGGGTGAAAACCATCGCGGCCAGCACTTCCAGGAAGGTGCCCAGCCCGCTCGCCGGGCCGTCGATGTAATAAACGGTGCGGTCGAAGGTGGTGTAGGCGTTCCAATGCCCCCCCGCCGCCTGCACCGAGGTGGCGAGTTCGTCCGCGCCAAACCGGCCACCGCCCTTGAAAACCATATGCTCCAGGAAGTGCGAGACGCCTGAGCCCAGCAACGATCCCTCGTGCAGGCTGCCGGTCTCCACCCACACCTGGGCGCTGATCACCGGAGCCGCCGGATCGGGATCGAGGATGACCGTGAGTCCATTCGGCAAGTGGTCGAGAGAGGCGGCTGTGGCAGGGTAGTCCATGAATTTCCGGCTTGGACGGAGAGAAATGGAGGATACACCCGTGTCATGCAACGGTGGATCGTGCTCGGCGCGCTGGTTCTCTCCCTCCTCGGGAGCGGGCTGATGTTCGGCTATTGGAAAGTTCACCAAAGTCGCCCTGACCGCCAATGGGTTCCCATCCCCTTTAATCCCGAGTCGACGCAGGAGCAGCGCGACAAGAGTGTCGAGGATCTCCGCAAGGCCCTGCTGACCGAAACCGTGCTCACCGGCATCGTCCGCGACTGCGACATCACGTCGAAATGGAAGCTCGAATCGGAGCAGGCGGCCGTCGAGGAACTCAAGCGCCGGGTGATCATCGAAGAGGGCGAAACCGTCCTCAGAGGCATCCCCACCGCCACCCTCAATATCGGCTTCAAGGGCAACGTCGGCGAACAGTCCGAGCTGAAAATGCTCGCCGAACGCCTGATTGCCGACGTGCAACGTCTGGTCACCCAAAGCGCTCCGCCCGCCCCCGCCCCCGCCCCCACTCCCTCCCCGGCCTCGACCTCCACCGAGCCGAAATTCTGAGGGTTGTCAGTAGATGTGGCCGCGGCATCGCTGTCTTGCTCGCTCAATGCCAGCTTCGAGGCGCTGCCCGCATGGCACGGCATGAAAGGCCGCGGCACCAACAAAGCCATCGACCGCGCCGCTCTGGATGAGCCAATGGTGCTCTCGGCGATGCGGAGGTTCTATCCGGAGCCGTAGCAACCAGCATCCACCGGCTACTTAAGATCGTTTCGTCGGATGCGAAGGTTTGACATCGTGCTAAGGTGGGAGTGATGCATCTCCCTCCCCGGCTCCCATGAATTTGCAGCAAGCCCTGGCATTCGGCATTCTCGGCGGGACGATGATTCTCTTTCTCTGGGGACGTCTGCGCTACGACATGGTGGCCCTCCTTGCTCTGCTCGTTTCGATCGCCTGCGGCACGGTGCCAGCGGACAAGGCCTTCTCGGGATTCAGCGATGACATCGTGATCATCGTCGCCAGTGCGCTGGTGGTGAGCGCGGCCGTCGCCCGCTCGGGCGTCATTGAGAGCGCATTGCGAAAGCTCGGCAACCGGGTGGAGAAGGTGCGCTGGCAACTCACGCTGTTAGTCGGCTCGGTCACGTTCCTCTCGGCCTTGGTCAAGAACATCGGAGCCTTGGCAATGCTGATGCCCGCCGCCTTGAAGATGGCGAAGAAGTCGGACAGCTCGCCATCGGTCTTCCTGATGCCGATGTCGTTTGGCTCGCTGCTGGGTGGGCTCATCACGCTGATCGGCACCTCGCCGAATATCATCGTCTCCCGGGTGCGCGAGCAGATCACCGGCGAGGGCTTCCGGATGTTCGACTATGCGCCGGTCGGGATCGGTCTCTCGCTCGTCGGCCTGACATTCCTCCACTTCGGCTACCGGCTGCTGCCCGCGGACCGGCGTGCCGCACCGACCATGGGAGAGGTTCTGGATATCCATGACTACACCACCGAGGCCGTGGTGGCGGAGGACTCGCCCGTGATCGGCCAGAGCGCGGCGGAATTCGTCCTGAGCAATGAGCGCGAAATCAAGATCACCGCGGTGCTCCGGGGCGAGCAGCGCGAACCGATCGCCAAGGTGGCAGGGACTGCCATCGAAGCCGGCGACATCCTCTTGCTGAAGGGTGCCCCAGAGGAACTGGAGCGGGCGATCGCACGCGCCGGACTTCTCCTCGAAGGCCAGCACCGCGCCACAGTGACGGAAACAGCGGGCAATGACATCGGCGTGGCCGAGGCGGTGGTCACGGCAGGATCGCCACTGGTCGGCCAGACGGCGGGCAAGATGGAGCTGCATGAACGCCACCGGGTCAACCTCCTCGCCATCTCGCGCGCCGGTCACCGGCTGACCCAGGGCCTGCGCGACACACGGCTGCGCGGGGGTGACGTGATCGTCCTCCAAGGACCGCTGAACGTGCTGCCCGAGCAGATGCGCGAGCTTGGTTGCCTGCCCCTGGCCGAGCGGCCGATCGCGCTCGGCAATGTTAGGAAAGGCCTGGTGCCGCTGGTGGTGTTAGGAATTGCGATGGCGCTGGCCGCATTCTCCGTGGTCCCCGCGGCGGTGGCTTTTTTCGGTGCCGCAGTGGTGGTGATCCTCTGTGGCGCTCTGCCGCTGCGGGCGGCCTACGATCACATCGAGTGGCCGATCCTCGTGATGCTTGGCGCGCTCATCCCGGTGAGCGAAGCCTTGCAAACCAGCGGCGGCACGGCCCTGGTCTCCAGCTGGCTCTCTTCAGTCGCCTCGGGCCTGCCACCATGGGCCGCGGTCGGCTTGATCATGATCGCGGCCATGGCCGCCACGCCCTTCCTGAACAATGCCGCGACCGTGCTGGTGATGGCCCCCATTGCCGCGATCTTTGCCAAGGACCTGCAGATGAACCCCGACGCCTTCCTGATGGCAGTGGCAGTCGGGGCGGGCTGCGATTTCCTCACCCCGATCGGCCACCAGTGCAACACGCTGGTCATGGGTCCCGGCGGCTATCGCTTCGGCGACTATGCCCGGCTCGGAGCCCCGCTGTCCGCGCTTGTGATCGTCGTGGGCGTGCCGCTGATCCTGCTGGTGTGGCCGGTGTGAGGAAGGATGGTTCCGATCCCTACCGCCGGAGCCAATAAAGGCCCCTGAGCAGAACAGCTCTGGGGCCTTTTCCTTTGTGTCATTGTGTGGCACGGCGCGGCTAACACGCTCAACATGAGTTGATGGAGTAGGCTCACAGGTTCGGAGTGGTGTTGTGTCTTGTTGCGTGGTGTGGCGTGACGTGGTGCAATCGCCTGAAAGCTGATCTGGAAAGCCCACCTGAAAGCTTTGACGATTGCAGCGGCGCGAGGGAAGTGACGGCGGCGGCAACCGGGAGCGAACTGGGCTTATGTAAACCGTCGTTGTTAGGCGCTCCTCGGAATGCCTCATTGCCTCCAAGGCGATCCGAATAGGAACGTTCGCATTCGCCAGCCGGGTGTTGAAGGTCATCCGCGTGGTATGAAGATCAAAGCGGCGTCCGAGTTCGTCTTGGAATGGGATGCCTGCTTTTGCGAGATCGCGCTTCAAAGGATCGAGGCCTTTGAACATCCGCAAGACCCTTTCATCAGGAGCCGCGCTCTTTGAGCGCGCCTCCGTCAACGCGTTCACAAACTCCGGGTGAAGGAAGATGATCGAGCCCTTGCGGTTCTTCTCTATGGTAGCGCGAAGCTTCAGCATGGGAATGCCGCGGACGTCACGTCCGCGATCCGTTCCCACCCACATTCCTCGGCAGGGAGGCGAAGGTAGCGCCCAAGGTTCTCGACGTGCTTCCCATCGCGCCGCTGGTTCTCCTGATCTGACAAGAATGCGTCGAACAGCATCGAGAGCGAGGCTGCCGCAGTTTCACGAATCGGGCGGCTGGGGAGAGATTTGTCCATCCCTGAGCAAGTCGGGCGACTTGGCTCTTGGTTTGACAGTCAGCGGCTTCCGTTGAAGCTTCGCGAAGAAAGCCCGGTGGTCGAGTGTGTTAGATACCCGAATCTGAGTGGGCTAATAAATGCTGTTCGCCTGAAAAAATAAAAGCAAAGATGAGAACTCGAAAAAAACACCTTTGTTTGAGCCCGCTGATAGTGGCTGCCCTAGTTTGCAACTCGATGAAATGCCAAGCATACGAGGTGTGGATGGGGACTCTCGGATGGCAACAAAAGATGCATGACCATCCTGAAGACTGGGCCCGCACGGCGGCATTGGTGGAAGGCCTCAATGTCAATTGGAGCCGCGGAATGCCAGATCCCGGTCGGCTCAAACCGGATTTCAGGGACGAGGTCATCGCGAAGTTCTCAAAAGCGAGAATGAAAGCCAGCCAGGTTATTCCCCACGGGGCTGGGGCGATTACGGACCAGAGCGACTGGCAACGGTCATTTGATCGAGCCGACAGCATGGGCTACAAGCTGGAACATCTCTACACATACAACGGAGGAAAGGGCAAAACGTGGTCGGAGGGCGATCATAAGCTTTTGCGGGCTTGGCTGGATCGCAATGGTCATGAGGATGTGAAAATCGCATTCAATGCACGCGCGGGCCATGGGCAGTTGGAGAGATCGGTGATTCAAGGCGGCGGAATTGAGTGCGACCTGCAATCATGGAAGGACGACAAGGGCGGACGGCATGAGCTTCTCCGTTGGATGGCCAATCCAAGCAACCCAGCCATGCGTGGTGAAAAGACCATCATCCACTGCCACTTGAATTTTGGTCATCCAAGTAGTCCCAAGGATCTTGTGGACGTGTGGGCGGCGGCGCGCATGATGGTAAGGGATATCGGGCGAGATGTGATGAACACGCCCGAATTGAAGGAAGCTTTTCGATCCGACAAAATTGTCTTCGCATTCTTCGGGGGAAACTGGACGACGCCCGAGATCACCCTGCTTCCGGAGACAACGGATGAAAACACGTATGCAGAGAGCTACACGGGGTTGCTGCTTTCACTTCTCGAACAGCGTGATTTATTCGAAGGTCGATTGGGTGACTTCCCGAGCAATGAGCAGTGTGGGAGTTTCAAGAGGGATTCCGAGCGCTTGAAAGCCTCGGAACTGAAAATGGGCGAACAAGGCGGCGCTGACCAACCCGCTACCGCTCCGAAGTCGAAGCCGGAGGACACTGAGAAACCCAAACCTGAATCGGACGTGCGCCCCCAGTAGCGGGTGGCAGGCCTAGACGTTCGTCTTTGGGGACAAGCGATGCCATCCCCGCTCGGGCGGTGGGGGCGGCCTCCCCATGCGCCGCTCGCGGCCTGTGAAGCAGCCGTGGGTCGGGGGCGCATTTCCCCTTCGCCAGTGGCCGCACCCGTGCTTCGAATGAAAAGGCATCAACGAAGGGGGAGGGCGGCTGGTGGAGCAGGTACTACCTGCCTTGGCCATAGTTACCGGGGCCGCTTGCCGGACCCTCCCACAATGGGGCCGCTGACACTGGGGTTCCTTCCCAGCCCCCTGCTGGGGAAATGATTTCCCCAGACCCCTCGATATCGGCCGCCTCGCACTTCATGCCGTCTCCACTCACCGGCCGGGCTAGATGGAGCGAACGAGCGCCATGATGGCCGCTCTATGTCCCGCGGGTAGATCGGGCCACGCATCGACCACCTCGCGGAGGTCACCTGAAAGCTGGCCTGAAAGCGTACTCGCTAACCCTTGGTCTTCCGGGGATTCGAGGGAGGTTCGATCTCTACCGCTCCTTGCCTGTGAGCTGATAGTCCGCCGATAGCGTGGCAAACGCCGCAGCGAGTTCCTTGTCCTCCAGCGGTCGCTCCCAGATCAGCATGCGGGCGATCTGTCCATCGAAGGACTCGACACCGGGATGCTGGATCGCATCGCGCTCCTGACCGACGGCCATGCGGGACGGGTTAGCTTTCTCAGAAACCGGAGCCTGCCCCTTCGCCACCGCGACAGGAGCATTCGCGAATAGTTCGATCGCCACGGGGCCGGTCCCGGCCGCCATTCGTCCGCCTAACAGATGGAACTTGCCGGTCTCCAGCTTCGGCCCCAGCAGTTGCGGGTTGTTCGCGTCGAAGCGGCCGAAGGTGATGCCATTGCGGGTGCCATACCACAGCGTGTTGTCGTCATTTAGGCAGCCCCACAGGCCTTCATATTTCTCGCCATTGCGGAGGTTGCCGAAGAACGAGTTCACATCCTTCAGCCCGACGCGCTGATCATGGACGGAGAGCACGGCGATCCAGGTGTGGCCCTTTCCGGTGGTCAGTCCGTCGAAGGCGTCCTCGTCCAGGCAGACAAGTTCGTGATGACGGAAATCGAGCGTCGCCTTCCCTCCTAGAGTCGCGACATCCTTCACCAGAGTCGGCCGACCGCTACTGGCCTCCTTGCGGCCTTCATCGCGCTTCACGAAATCCTTCGCCACGGCGCCGGGAGCCTGATTCGTCCACGCGGCCACCTTGTCGCCATCCTCCACTTTCACGCCTTTCCCCGCATCCAAGTCGAGCACCAGCGCGGCCGATGGCAGCGGTTCACCGGCGTTTGCAAGGAGCGGGAGAATCAGGAAGGCAAGGGATCGAATTCGCATGGGAACGATGCATACGCGAAGAAACACGCGATTGCATCACCATGCCGGGCACGAATAGGCAATGGTGGAAGAGGACGAAAACCGCCCATGCCGGGAAAGCATGCACAGCCTTCGCCGATGGCAGCTACAACGCCGGTAAGGCCGCAGCGAAAGGCGGAAGCACACCCGTGGTCCCATTCGCGACGGGGTGATCTTCCCAACAGATCAGTCCCGCCGCTTTTTCTGAAAACCGCTGTCCGTTTCCGCCGCCGGCCGGACAGATGATAGCATCTGTCCCAGCCATGACCCCGCCCGTCGTCGATTCGCCCCGTCATTGGCTGCTCGGCAGCGCCTACCACCTGCGCCAGGATCCGCTACGCAGGATCCCGGAATGGGCCAGCCGCTACGACGGAGGCCTTTTCACCGTGCGCATGCCCTTCGTCGGCGAGGCAGCTGTGGTGACATCCCCCGATCTCGCGCGCCGCGTCCTCGTGACCAATGCCTCGTGCTATCAGCGCAAGAGCCGCTCCTACAGTGTGCTGCGGATCCTGATGGGCGAGGGCCTCGTCACTAGCGAGGGCGCGTTGTGGAAAACCCAGCGCAAGCTGGTGCAGCCCGCCTTCCATCCACGACGGCTTGAGGCCATCTTTGCGATGAAAGTCGAGCGCGTTCACGCCATGGCCGGTGAACTCAGCGAGGCCGCGCGCTCCGGCCAAGCGATCGACGTGGGGCCACTTCTTTCCCGCCTGACACTCGACATTATCTCGCGGGCGATGTTTAGCAGCGATTCGCAAGGCTCGGCGCGCGACGTGAGTCATCACATCGCCACGCTCAATGAATGGGCGCTGCATGCGCTGCGCCATCCATGGCTGCTCCTGCTACCGCGCAAGCTCCCGCTGCCGGTATTTGCCGACATGCGCAGGGCGCTCACCGAGTTGGAGCGCATTGTTCGCGGCATCATTCGCGAGCGCCGCGAAAATCCGGGCAATCACGATGATCTCCTGTCGATGCTGCTCGCCGCCTGCGAAGAAGGAAGCGGACTCGGCATGAGCGATAGCCAGCTCCGCGACGAAGTCATGACGATGTACATCGCCGGCCATGAAACGACGGCCAATGCCATGGCATGGATCCTCTACCTCGTCTCGCGCCATCCCCAGGTCGAGGCGCGCTTGCACGAGGAAATCGACGCCAACTTCCCGGAGCACGAGCTGCGGCTCGAAGACATGGCCGCCTTCCCTTTCGTGCGGCAGGTCATCGACGAATCCCTGCGCCTCTATCCGACGATCTGGGCCGTCGGCCGCTGCTGCACGGAGACCCACGAACTCGGCGGCTATCAGATCGCCGTCGGCACCAACGTGCTGGTCCCGATCTTCCACTTCCACTGGAACGAGGATGCATGGGAGAACGCCCGCGACTTCGATCCGGATCGCTTCTCCGCAGAGCGCCGGCCACCGGCGGATAGCCCGCACTACTTCCCCTTCGGCGCAGGCCCGCGCGGCTGTATCGGCAATCACTTCGCACTGCAGGAGCTGATGATCATGACGATTCTCTTCCACCGCCACAACAGCTTCCGTGTTGAGGATGGCTTCAAGGTCGAGGCCGACCCACTGATCACCCTGCGACCGAAGCACGGAATGCGCATGGTGGTGAGCGAACGGACCCCGCAGGCACCCGCAACAGCTCCGGCTGTTAGAGAAGCCCGCACGTGCCCGTTCTCGGGCTCTTCGTCCTAACAGGACGGCTCATAAAAGCCCGGCACAAAGTGCCGGGTAAAGCGCCGCACGTCACCGCGTCCTGAAGGGACGCCTCATGCGTATGACGGCGGCATCGCCGCCCCGGCTCCTCAGCGCCCATAGTTCCGCTGCTCCGACGGCCGCCAGCCGATCCACTTCTTGAACGTGTTAGAGAACGTGAAGGCGCTTTCAAAGCCCACCGCATGGGCGATCACCTCCACCTTGTCATCCGTCACCGAAAGCAAATGCCGGGCGCGCTGGAGCCGTAGGAAGGTCAAGTGTTGCATCGGGCTGCGGCCGAGTTCCTTGCGGCACACGCGGCGCAGGTGCTCCTCGCTCATGCAGGCGATGCTCGCGAGTTCAGTGAGCGTCCACGGCTTCGCGAGATCGGCCTCGGCGCACTGCCACACGCGCCACAGCCGGGTATCCACCTGATGCGGCTGGGCGAAGCGAAGCACGTAGTGATGGACCAACTCGCTCCAGTGGTGAAGAGCGGACGCCCCCTTCGTCCCCCCGGCCTCGGCGTGCAGGCCATCGATCGCGGCCTTCAACGGCGCGGAATTGAACGCACCGGTCACCGGTGACAGCGAGGACACGATCGGCCGCGTCTCGCGCGATTCTCGGTAGCGGACCCAGGCAAATTTCCACGGCTTGCCGGGCAGGCACTTCAGCGAGTTCATCACAAAGGGCGGCTGCAGGCACGCCTGCCCCGCACGGATGCGCCGCCATTGACCATCCGCCAGCACCACCCCCTCGCCCTCGTAGCAGGCGATCATGAAAGTACCGCTCTGATCCATCCGCACCACCTCGAAGGGCGGCATGGCCTCCATGATACCCACGTGGGAAATGTGGTGCTGCAGCAGCAGCGAGCAGACCGAGCCCTTCTGCAGCCAATCGCGCATGTCCGTGGAATCCGCACGCACGACCTGATAGCGCGTGCCGCTGCCCAGGATCTGGATGTCTTGCGGGGTGCTGCGGGATGCCGCCATGGCAGGCCATGCTGAAACGCGGGCGGCACTCCCGTCGAGCCCCCGCTTCCGGTGTGGATTGGGAATAGGTGCAGGAGGATGACGAGATTTCCGCGAGCCGATACCCTCGGAGATGCAACCCGACGCCAGGACCCAAGCGATGGTCAGACACTTCGGCATGTTCCAGTTCAAGAGCGACATCCGCCCCGATCAAATCGAGCACTGCTTCTCCCAGATGAAGGGCATGATCGGCAAAATCCCCGGCCTGCTGGCCATGGAGCACGGCCCCTACGAAAGCACCGAAGGCCTCAATGACGGCTTCACTCACGGCTTCATCATGACCTTCGACACCGCCGCCAACCGCGACGCCTACCTGCCCCACCCCGAGCACGAGCGGGTGCGCCAGATCGTCGTCCCCTGCTTGGAGCGCGTCGTCGTGTTCGACTTCGCAGTGTGACCCGCTGCGGAGCAGCTGGCCCCTCTGCAGGCCAAACTGTTGGAAGCCGCGGAAGAATCGCCGCGCGGATTTTTTTGGAGCAAGAGCGCTGAAAGCCTGCTTCCCCTCACGGAAAATCCCGTTCAAGGTGGCGGTAATTTCCCCGACCCCGCCATGCCTGTCTTTTCCGTCCGCAAGTCGATCCGCATCGCCGCACCGGTGCAGCAAGTTTACGATCTCGTCCGCGATTTCAAGAGCTGGCCGGCGTGGTCGCCATGGCTCATCGCCGAGCCAGCCGCGAAGATGACCTACTCTCCCGATGGCCGCGGCTATGCATGGGAGGGCGACATCACCGGCAGCGGCGAGATGGAAATCACCGGCGGCGATCCGCCGTGGTCGATCCAGTATCGCCTCACCTTCCTGAAGCCGTGGAAGTCGGTGAATCAGGTGGCCTTCCACTTTTCCGAGCACGACCACGAGACCCTCGCCGAGTGGACCATGGAAGGAACGCTGCCGTGGTTCATGTGGTGGATGAAGGGGATGATGACCGGCTACATCGGCGCCGACTACGAGCGCGGCCTGAAGATGCTCAAGGATCTCGCCGAGACCGGCTCGGTGCCGACCAAGCTGGACTTCACCGGCACGCAGCCGGCAGGGGGATTCCGCTACGTCGGCGTGAAGTCCTCCTGCCCGACCGCGGACATCGGCCCATCGATGGAGCGGGACATGGCGAAGCTGATGGCGTGGATGGGGAAAAGCAGCGCGGCTCCCTCCGGCCCGGCATTCTCGATCACCCACCAGAGGGATCCCGTGAAAGGGCTGACCGAATACACCATCGGCTTCCCGGTCACCGGCGCGGTCGAAGTGCACAATGGCTTCGTAAGCGGCGAGATCCCGACCTGCCGGGCGTATGTGGTGAAGCACACCGGCGCCTACCGCCACCTCGGCAACGCCTGGGCCGCCGGGATGATGCACGGCCGCGCCAAGAAATTCGCCGCGGACAAAAAGGTCCCGCTCTTCGAAATCTACGACAACGACCCGACCGCGACGCCCGAGGCGGAGCTCGTAACCCGGGTGCATCTCCCCGCGAAGTAACCGCTGGGTGCGCGGGCCGCTGGCCCGCCGTAGCACCTCACCGTACCGCCTCCCCTTCAACTCCGCCCAAGTCGTCGGAGACCCGGACTGCGAGCAGCCTGCTGCCGCCCGAAGCCAGTAGCCCTGCTGCGGGGAAGCACCCCGGTGGAGGGTCCACGCTATAAAGCCCGCCCAAGCAATCCCGGTAGGCGCGTTGGTGACAACGCGGAAGCACCGGCGCCGCCCGATTCCGAGGACCGTCCCTTACTGTCACCAGTGCGCCTACGTTAAGGCATTCCCTCTTCTAGGTAGGCGCGGTGGTAACAACGCGGAAGCACGGGAGCTGCCCGCTTTCGAGGACCGATCCGCGTTGCCACCACCCCGCCTACAAATGGCGATGCCCGGCAGCCCCCCAAGGAAAACCTTGCCCCCCGCGCCCCGCCAATTCATCCCCACGCATGCAGTTTTCGGCGGTGCTGTTCGATTTCGATGGAGTCCTCGTGGACACCGAGTGGGCCATCTACGAGGCATGGCACCGCACCTTCCTCGCCCACGGCCATCCGCTACCGCTGGAGACCTACACGCAGTGCATCGGCTCCGACTTCGACACGTGGTCGCCGAAAGTCCACCTCGAGGAACTCACCGGCCGCAGCTTCGACTGGCACCAGCTCGATGAAAACCGGCAGGTCGAAATCCGCCGCGACCTCGAGCAGGCAGGACCGATGCCCGGCGTGGTTCCGCTGTTGGAAAAACTAACCGCCCAAGGCATCCCGCTAGCGGTGGTATCGAGCTCATCCCACCAGTGGGTCGATGGCTGGCTGGAGAAACTACGATTGATGCCGTACTTCAAGACGGTCGTCTGCCGTGGCGATGCCCCGAAGATCAAGCCCGCACCCGATTTGTGGCTGGAGGCGGTGAAGCGCCTCGGCATCCCCGCGAACGAGTGCCTCGCCATCGAGGACTCGCTCAATGGCGTAAAGTCGGCAAAGGCCGCTGGCCTCAATGTATGGGTCGTTCCAAACCGGACCACCGCATGCCTGGATTTCTCGATCGCGGACCGGATAGTGGCGACGCTGGAGGAGCTATAAGGAGTGTCGACATTCTGTCGACACGGCGTCGACAGAATGTCCACGCTCCTGATAGTGGTCCGCACACTCCGTGTGCGGTTGAATGGTCTCCAGGGCTGCTGGAAATCACGACGCTCTAACAGAGCCACCCGGCCGCCCACAAGACCTCCGAGCACCACGATAACGACTTCCACCGCACACGGAGTGTGCGAACCACAATTACATCTCCGGCCGCACCGGAATCCCCCGCTCCGCAAAGTAACGCTTCGCCTCACCCACCGTATGCTTGCCAAAGTGGAAAATACTCGCCGCCAAGACAGCATCCGCCTTCCCCTTCTCTAACACCTCGACCATGTGATCGAGATTGCCCGCCCCCCCGCTGGCAATCACCGGAATGCCCACGCTCTCCGAAATCGCAGCCGTCAGCTCGCAATCATAGCCCGCCTGGGTGCCATCTGCATCCATGCTGGTCAGCAGGATCTCCCCTGCCCCACGACGCCACACTTCCTTCGCCCACTCGACCGCATCGAGCCCCACCGGCGTGCGACCGCCGTGGGTATAGACACCCCACTTGCCCGGCCCCTCGCGCTTGGCATCGATCGCCACCACGATGCACTGGCTGCCGAAAGCCTTGGCACCGGCATCTACCAGTCCCGGATCCTTCACCGCCGAGGTATTGATGCCCACCTTGTCCGCACCGGCCAAAAGCATCTCGCGCATGTTTTCCACGGACCGGATGCCGCCGCCGACGGTCAGCGGGATGAAGCAGTGCGCCGCGGTCCGGCGGACCACATCCACCATGGTCGCTCGATTGTCGGAAGACGCGGTGATGTCGAGGAAGACGAGCTCGTCGGCCTGCTGGGCATTGTAGGCCATCGCGCACTCGACCGGGTCACCGGCATCGATGAGATCGACGAAATTGACGCCTTTGACCACACGGCCGTCCGTGACGTCCAGGCAGGGAATGATGCGTTTGGCGAGCACGGCGGCAGGAAAGCGGGAGCCGGGGCGGATGTCCAGCGGAGCGAGATCCTGACTCCCGCGACGCCATCCGCCCGCAAAGCCACCAGCATGGTAATCCCAACCGCGAATCGACGCGAATCGACGCCAATTTGAAAGCGAATGGCCCTCCGACCCCTACAAGTCAAATGCCTCAGATGCCTGTCGCCCAGGCCAGAAGCTACAAATTCGCGTCAATTGGCGTCCATTCGCGGTTCCCAAAGTCCCCGTGCGGTCACCCCGCGACCCGCCCTCCCGGCTTGCCAGCGCCAGAAGCTGGATTAAAAACCCGCCCGTGACCTACGACTTCGACGTCCCCATCACCCGCCAAGGGACCGGCTGCATCAAGTTCGACCGCCGGCCGGAACTCGACCCCTTCTGGGTGGCGGACATGGATTTCGCCTCCGCGCCCGAGATCATTGAGGTGCTTCACGCGCGGGTGAATCACGGCGTTTTCGGCTATGCCCAGGCCCACGCCGGGCTGAACGAAGCGATCGACCTCTACCTTGAGAATCAACGCGGCGTGAGCGTGTCCGGCGAGCAGATCGTCCACCTCGGCGGCCTCGTTCCGGCGCTGTCGTTGGCCGGGCGTGCCTTTTGCAAGGCAGGTGAGGCGCTGATGACCTGCACCCCCGTCTATCCGCCCTTCATCGGCGTCCACCACGACGGCGTCGCGAAGCTGATTACGGTCGATCATGTGGAGGTCAATGGCCGCTACGAATTCGACTGGGCCGCCATGGAAGCCGCCGTGACCCCGGAAACGAAGGTCTTCCTCCTCTGCAACCCGCAGAACCCGCTCGGCCGCGTCTTCACCCGCGAGGAAGTCGAAGAACTCGCCCGCTTCTGCGTGAAGCACGACCTCATCCTCGTCTCCGACGAAATCCACTGCGACCTCATCCTCGACGCGGAAAAGACCCCGCATTTCTCGGCCCTCCAGCTTTCCGACGACCTCAAGCAGCGCACCATCACCCTGCTATCCCCCAGCAAGACCTGGAACATCGCCGGTCTCGGCTACGCCATCGCCATCATCCCGGACGACACTATCCGCCGCCGATTCTCCGCCCAGCGCGGCCACACGCTCTCGGAAATCAACGCCCTTTCCTACTACGCCGCCGAAGCCGCCTACCGCGAGGGCGAGCCATGGCGCCAGCAACTCCTCGCCTACCTGCGCGAAAACCGGGCCCTGCTCGACTCCTTCATCGCCGAGCGTATGCCCGCCCTCAAGGTCGTCCCCGGCGAAGCCACCTACCTCGCCTGGATCGACGCCCGCGGCATGGGCGTCGAGAACCCCGCCCAACACTTCGAGAAAAACGCCGGCCTCTACCTCTCCGACGGCGCCTTCTTCGGCTGGCCCGGCTGGATCCGCTTCAACTTCGGCACCACCCGCGCCCACATGCTCGCCGGCCTGGAGAAGATGGCGTCGGTAATTTGATGCCTACCCGACCATGAAGCAAATCCTCTTCGTATTGCTCTGCGGCCTGCTCGTGGCAAGCTGCAAGGAACCGGCGACCAACGCCAAGTCTAGCCCCAAGACTTGGTATTCTGACTACTTTGCAAACTCCTTAAGCGCTGGCCAAACGTTTCACTCCGAAGTGATCCTCACTGCCGGGCAAAAAACCGAACTGAAGATTCCCTCGAACGAACCCATCATCGTCGGATTCACCTTGGAGAAAGGCTACGAAGTCTATCAGTCCAAAAGCTCGGTGTATCTGGGAACACCCGAAGAACCTCACAAGGTCGGAGGGGCACCGGGAGTCTCGCACGAATTCGAGCCGAAGGACGGAGTGATCACGCTGATTGTGGAAAACACGAGCCCGGTGGACACCCGGATTGCCTTCTACACGGAGCCGGCGAAGAAGAAGTGATCGGAAGCCGCGCGCGAATGCCGGCAGGGATTGGAAAAGCGGTTTGTTCGATGGCTTGATCAGAGGACCACAACAAGGACATCCTCAGACGAACGCTTTGCCGCACAACCCCTACGAACAGGATTTCAGAATCGCGCTCGATGCCATCTCCCCGGGGCTTTCGGGAGATCTTTCGCGTGCCTCCCTATTGGAAGAAGAGCAAGTCCGGGAGCTCATTTCGCTTCTGCTGGAACGAGCCTGCCAGTGCCAAAACATGGGCAACATCCTCCTTGGCCGGTCGACCTTGAAGGAGATCCCGGAGAGCGTCCGGCTGACCAACCTTGAGGAAACGGCGAATCGTGTGCTCGATTTGGAGGACGAGTGGGAGTTCCGGCAGCTCCTTTGGGTCTACGATGAACTCGGCCGGGGCGAGGCATTCGACCGTTTGATTTTGAGAGGCTTGGCGAGCCCGGATCCTGAATTGAGGTCTGCTGCCCGTGATTGGGCGACTTGACCTCCCAAGCGGAATGAATTCCGCGCTCCCAGTGAACCATTGCCAGCCCGCCCTCGATCCCTACAATGCGCCCATGCGCCACGTCCTGCTCGCCCTTTTCGCGCTGATCTCCTTCGCTTCCTTCGCCTCTGCCGAACACGTCATCGTGACCGGCGGGCCGGCGCTGCGGAATTGGGAAAACCTTCGCGTGCCTCAGGACCAGCATGACCGCTGGTGGGCAAATTTCGTCCGCGCCTCGACCCTGCGCATGGTCGAGATTCGCAAGGCTTACGGCGAGGGGGCGTCGATCATCTGGATGGTCTATCGCCCCGGCTATCAGGATCGCGGCCGCGAGGATCGCCAGCCCTACACCACCTGGATCGGCGACCTGGCCCGCAAGCGCAATGTCTCGCTGGTCTGGATCGACAGCGGCCCGAGCCTGATCTCCTCGCTCAATAGCCGCCCGCGTGGCTCGGTGCAGACCTTCGACTACTTCGGTCACTCGAACCGCCACTGCTTCATGCTCGACTACAGCGGCCACATCATGGCCGCCTGCACCGCTTGGCTCCACGAGCGCGACCTCGGCAAGATCCGCGGCGGCATCTTCGCCAAGGACGCCTACTGCAAGAGCTGGGGCTGCCACACCGCCGAAAGCATGAGCAAGGTCTGGAAGAGCAACGTCGGCACCAAGCTGGAGGGAGCCATGGGCAAGACCGACTACACCGTGGTCGGCAAGGGCCAGCTCCCCATCGGCGAAGGCTGGGTGCGTTGAGAAGTTCCAAGTGCCAATCAGCGCACTTGGAAATCCTTCTCTATCCCTCTGAAACCCAATCGCCCAATTTCCAATCACCCAATTTCCGGTTCCACCCATGCTCCTCGCCGAACTCCAGCGCCTCCACTCCCTGCCCTTCTTCGATCTCCTCACGCAGGCCCGCGCCGTGCATCAGGCGAATTGGCCCGAGAATGACGTGCAGCTCTGCACGCTGCTTTCCATCAAGACCGGCGGCTGCTCGGAAGACTGCTCCTACTGCGCCCAGTCGGCCCGCTACAATTCGGGCGTCGAGATCGAGCGCCTGATGAGCAAGGACGCCATCATGGAGCGCGCCAAGGTCGCCCGCGACACCGGCTCGACCCGCTTTTGCATGGGCGCCGCCTGGCGCGGCGTGCGCGGCGGCACCCAACGCTTCGAGCAAGTCCTAGACATCGTCCGCGACGTTTCCACGCTCGGCATGGAAGTCTGCGTGACCCTCGGCGAACTCGGGCCTGAAGAAGCGAAGGCACTCAAGGAAGCCGGCGTCACCGCCTACAATCACAACCTCGACACCTCGCGCGAGCACTACCCGAACATCGTCACCACCCATACCTACGACGACCGCCTCCGGACGATCCGCAATGCGCAGGACGCCGGCATGTCGGTCTGCTGCGGCGGCATCCTCGGCCTCGGCGAGTCCGTGGAGGATCGACTCAAGATGCTGGAAGTGATTTCCGAGTTCAATCCGCAGCCGGAGAGCGTGCCGATCAATTCGCTGATGCCGATGCCCGGCACCCCGCTGGCCGAAAGCCAGTCGATCGATGGCTTCGACGTCGTCCGCATGATCGCCGTCACCCGCATCGCGGTGCCGAAGGCCAAGGTGCGCCTGTCCGCCGGCCGCACCCGGATGTCGGACGAGACCCAGGCCCTTTGCTACTTCGCCGGGGCAAATTCGATCTTCTACGGGGACAAGCTCCTGACCGCGAAGAATCCGGCCGTGGAAGCCGACCGCAAGCTGCTGGCCAAGCTCGGCCTCGGAACGCTGGCACCGAATCCGGCCTTGGCAGCCCCGGCCACGGAAGAAGAGCGCCCACTCAGCCCGGCCTGCTGCGGCTGCGAGTAAGTCGCCCCACTGGGAGCGCCTTCCCACTGGGACCGCGGGATTTATCCCGCCCGAATAGCCGGGTTGCAAAGCGCCGGGATCCGCCCCCCGAGTCAGGCCAGTGGCCTCGATCCTTCATGCCGGGACCGCGGATTTCATCCATTCAGACGGACGGCAATAGGGCACGGGAGGCGGAATGAATTCCGCGCCCCCAGTAATTGATCACGGAGCCGACGGCGGCAGCGTCACATCGATCCGCAGGAAGACCTTCGAGGCCGCGTTCGGCACGGAGAAGGTCATCGGAATCACGCCATTGGCAGCGGTGCCCGGCGACAACGCGCCCGTGGTCGTAGCATCCTGCCAGTCCGTCAGGTTATCGGACATCCACACTTTCCACGTCGAGCCATCGGCGAGGACATACGGCGTCGCAGGATTGAAGAGATCGCTGGCGACATTGAAGGAAAGTCGCGCCTGACCGGAGACCCGAGCGATCGCCATCGGCACCGGCTTGATCGCGGCGTTTGCCGAATTGCTGCCGAAGAAGTTCTCCAGGATGTCATTCACGCCGTCCAGATCGGAGTCCGTCTCGGGGTCTGGCAGGACCTGCACCAACAATTCCGCCGGAGCGGTTTGCGACAAGATCACGGAAGGAGCCGCCTTGGTCGTCAGAGCCTCTTCCACTTGGGCTGGGGTCAGCGTCGGGTTGATCGAAAGCTGGATCAGGGCAGCCGCCGCCGTCAGCGCGCTGGCGGGACTGGTGCCAGAGGCGAAATCATAGCTGCCGGGCTGGGGATTCGACAGCTTCAAGGTGCGGACGTCTTGCCCTGGAGCGAAGAGATCCACCGCCGGGCCAGTGTTGGAACTTGGCAGGATCCCGTTGTTCAGGTCACTGGCTCCAACACAAACGATCCCGCTCCGCGTTCCATAGGCCCCCGGAATGTAACTCGAGGCGTTCCCACCCTCATTGCCAGCGGAAACAACCACCGTGATCCCGGCATCGACTGCCTCTTGGATCGCACCCTCCAAAATCCCGGTCTGAGCACCTGGATAAGACGACCCGTGGGCGATGCAAATCACGCTCCTCAGCGCAGGATTCGCGGCGTGATCGCCAATCGCCCTATCGATCGCATCGGCTAGACGTCCCGAAGTGGTGGTGGGGCTCGTACCCGGGTAAATATTGTAGTTCACCACGTGGATCGGCGTGCCCAGGGCTGCCCCCGTTTCCGGGCCGGCGATCAGCGACAGCATCTGGGTGCCGTGCGCCACGACCGTCGAGAATTGAGGATCGTTGCCCCCGCGGACCAGTTCCGACCTGAAGGACTTCAGGTTCTTGTTCTGGGCGAACCATGTCCCAGCATCGGAGACGCCGGTATCGATCAGGTAAAGCCGCACAGGGGTGGTCGTCTCCGGGTAAACGAAGGAGGCATTGGCCATGCAGCCGCCCTTGTTCAAGCGGCCCAAGGCCCAGCCCGCATCCGCCACTGCGCCATTCGGCTCGATCGGGATCTCCCGCTCCGCCGGTGCACGCGTCTCCTCAAACGGCTCTGCCGAGACCTGCGTGATCGCCAGAATTGGCAGCAGGATTCGGAAGATGCCGCGGGAAAGCCGGAGTGCGGTTTCGGTCACGGGGAAAGGCGTGTTGGAACGCGGTTGATTTATCTAACTTTTTCCCGCTTTGTCCAGCACTTGTCATGATTGCCCTATCACGCTTGGAAGTCTTAAAAACCTTATATTTCCAAGGGTTTAGAAGCTCGGATTTTTAAAAATAAGGAAACCCTGATGGTTCGTTTTAAAAAGATTCGCGTATCTCTTTCGCTTTGCCTTGATAGCTCGGACTTGCTAATTATCGGTCGTCCTTGGAAGTCGGCATTCCTCCCCTGCCGCCCCCTCACTCCTGGTCATGCGCTTCCTTCTTGCCGTCTGTCTCGTCGCCAGTGCCCACGGCCAATCGTTGCCGGGCGTGGAGCCGCGACTACCCGAGGCACCCGCCGTTGAATCGCTGCCACCGGTGCGCGCTGCTGCGGAGACAGCCCCCGGCGGCGAGGTGCTGGTGAAGCGCCTGGAGAAAGTCGTGCTCGTCGCACCAGCCGGAGGCGAAGAGGTGGATCTCGCCCCCGGCCTGGGAGCCACGAATGGCCTGCTAGTCCCGGCTTCTAACAAGCTCTCGCGACGCCTGAGCCGCTGGTCCGGCAAGCCGCTCGACGCCGGCGAACTCGCGTCGCTGGCCGATGAAATCCTGATCCACTACGACCGCGAAGGCTTCCCCGTGGTGGCGCTCGAAGCACCGGAGCAGGACCTCTCCCATGGCGTGCTGCGGCTGACTCTGGAAATCGGCCGCTTCGGCGAGGTCGGCGTCTCCCGCCCGAAGTACGGCGACCCGGCGGTCCTCGCAAAAGGGCTGCGACTCCAAAGCGTCGAGCTCGTCCGGCGCGCCGACATCGACGAGCAGATGGCGTGGTATGGCCGCACCGCCTTCCGCCGCCCGCGGCTGTTCGTCTCGCCCGGGCTGGCACCCGCCACGGCCGACCTTTTGATCGCCTTCGAGGAAAGCCGGCCATGGCGGGCCAATCTCGGCTACGAGAACAGCGGGCCCGACCTGCTGGGGCGCGACCGCTTCCTCCTCGGGGTGGCCGGCTGGACACCCGGCGAGCACCTGCTGGCCTGGCAAACCGTGATCGGCGCCCCCGCTTCCTCGTTGCTGGCGAATGCCTTGCGCTGGGAAATCCCCTTCCACACCAGCCATCAGGTCCTCCAGCTCGACGCCGCGTATGCCGAGGTCGCCTCCCGCTATGCAAGCAGCGGCATTCCCGTGGAGAGCGAGGGCTCCTCCTGGTCGCTGGCGGCCCAGCAGCGCATCCCGCTGCCGGCCTGGGGCGGCTGGCATCAGCGGATCGCCGCGGGCTTCGAGCTGAAAGGCACCGACCAATTCCTGCTCTTCGGCGGCGGCAGCCTCTCCCCCGGCGAAGTGGTCTTTTTCCACGGCAAGCTGAGCCACGAGCTGAGCCGGCACTGGGAGGATGGCTCGGCCACCTTCGAATCCAGCGTCTTCGCCTCACCCGGCGGTGTCGGCGGAAATAATGACGACGCCGCCTTCCAGGCCTACGATCCCGAGGCCGGCTCGAATTATCTCATCGGCCGCTTGAGCGGCGACGGCTGGTGGAGTCCGGGCGGCGATTGGCAGGTCCACCTGCGCGGCACCGCCCAGATCGCCGATACCCGCCTGCTCCCGGCCGAGCAATTCGCCGTCGGCGGCTACCAGACGATCCGCGGCGTGGCGGAGCGCGAGTATTCCGCCGACAGCGGCTGGCAAGCTTCCCTGGAGCTTCAGTCACCGCTCGTGTCCGCGGGTAAAGGCTGCGCCTTCCGGGTGCTCGGCTTTTTCGATCACGCGGCGCTCGACATGCGCGGCGGCCCCTCCTCCTCGCTCTCTTCGAGCGGAGTCGGGCTGAGGATGAGACTCGCGGAATCGATCGACGTGCGCTTCGACCATGGCTGGCGGTTGGACTTCGCGGAGCAGGCCAGCCACGTCGGCATCAATCTGACCTTCTGAGAACCCGGATCATCGGCTTCTAAAAATTTTACGGATTTTTTGGAAATCCGGTCAGGTGGATTGCGATTGGTTCAGTAATGACGAGCTTCCTCCACTTCCAAGATTTCCTGACCGGACTGCAAGTTCCGGGGGGTGCTTGCCAGATGGCCGGGGAACAGGAACGGAAGAATCTCGTGGCACCGCGCGGTAGCGAAAGCTCCCCGGTGCCGACCACTTTCCACAAATCGGTCCGCCTGTCGGGGGGAACGGTAGCCAACAAGGGCAGAGAAACATTCGCGAACGAAGCCGGGGGGCTCGCTTCGCGACGTTACAGCCTTGGCTCCGTCTGGCAGGCAACCGGTCGCCGGGGAATGACGCCAGCCCGTCGGGGGACGGGTCACGCGTCAGCCCCCAAGTTTTCAGGGTTGTCGACACTGTTGTAGTATCCACGCGTCGCCGGGATTGGGTGATCACGGCATGCGGGAACCGAAAGCGCGCACAAGGTTTTCCGGTTCATCAAAGGCCGGGACGGACCGATCCGGGAAGATCGAACCGTCCCGGCCCTTTTGCGTCTTGCGAAATGGATCGACATCCAAGTAACACCCGGGCTTTCTAACCGGAAATCCTGCATCCCCCCCGGCATGGACTTGTTGTTGAAAATTCGTTGGCGCCCCGTGATCGGCGATCCCTCGCCGATGGGCTGGTTCACCGTCGTCGCCTACGCGCTCGCCGCCTTCCTCGCGTGGCGGACTTGGTCGCAGAATCGCGACCGAAATCGCGTCTGGCTCGGGGTGACCGTGCTGATGGCCTTCCTCTGCCTGAACAAGCAGTTCGACCTGCAGTCGCTGTTCACCGACATCGGGCGCGAGTTCGCCCGCATGTTCGACCAGTACGAGAACCGTCGTACTTTTCAGAAGCTCTTCATCATCGCCGTGCTTGGCGTGGTGGCAATCTTCGGCCCGCTTTTCGCATGGAAGTATCGTGCCTTCCTCGCAGGTCACAAGCTGCTCGCGGCAGGGATTGTTTTCCTGCTGACCTTCATCGTGGTCCGCGCGATCTCGATGCATCACGTGGATGAATTCCTGAAAACATCTCGCGCGGGCGGATTGAAGATGAACTGGATCCTCGAACTCACCGGCATCGCCCTGATCGCAATCGCGGCGTGGCGGGAGCGCAGGTCTCGTCAATGATCCGAGGCAATAGAGGCCCATGGACTGCGACTGTGACCGCCTGCTGGCTCCGCTGGGTGCGCGGAGCCTCCGGCCCGCAGAAGCACTTGGTCGGCCCTTCGTCTCTATTATGCTCGCATCGCGTTGACGGACCAACCCGGAATGGCAAGGGATCAAGCCTGTTATTGGAGCGCCACGGCATACTGGGAACGCGGAATTTCTTCCGCCTGGCTTGTCCTCCGAAGCCTCGGCGAAGGAGGGACGGTAGGTTCGCCGGGCTTTTCCAGGCTGAACAGATTCCGCGCTCCCAGTGAATCAAGCAACGTAACTGGCCTTAATCCCGTGCGATTCCGGACCCACCCCACACGATCTCTTCATCCCTCAGCAGAGGGGCGTCGTCGCAGCCGGGCTGCTGGCATTGAGCAGGAGCAGGCAGGCTGCCATAGGGCAGGGTCGCCGAAGACTTTGGCGAGGGTGTTAGATGAAGCGGAATCGTTCGGTGCTTCTGCGGGCCGGAGGCTCCGCGCACCCAGCGACAGCCGCACTTGGTCGAACATCGCAGCGACACGCCGCTGCCTCACTCGCCTACGACGTGAACGATTTCCGCAAGTGCGACGGCAAGATGCCGAGCTGCTCGCGATACTTCGCCACGGTGCGGCGCGCGACCGGGATCCCCTGCTCCTTGAGCTGCTTCGCCAGCGCATCGTCGGACAGCGGCTTGCCGGGATCTTCCTTACCGATGAGCGCCTGAATCGCCTCTCTAACACCGGCATTCGAAACCTCGGTGCCATCCGCCGTCTGATAGCCAGCGGCGAAGAACGCGCGCATCTCCATCAGCCCGTGCGGCGTAAGCACATACTTGCCGGCCACCGCGCGCGAGATGGTCGTCGCGTGCAGGCTGATCTGGTCGGCGATCTCGTTCATCGTCAGCGGCCGCAAATGACGCGGGCCTTTTTCAAGGAAGGCCGGCTGATGCTCGATGAGCTTTTCGGCGATCGAAAGGATGGTCTCCTGTCGCAGCGACAGCGAGCGGATCAGCGTGCGGCCCTCGCGGATTTGCTCGCGCAGGAAGTGCCGCGCCTTCCGATCGTTGGACGACTTGCCGAGCATGTCCTTGTAGAAGTCGCTGATGCGAAGCTTCGGCATGTACTCGTTGGTCAGCCGCGCGCGGAAGCCTTCATCGACCTTCTCGATCACCACATCCGGCTGGATGTAAGGATTCCCGGTCGGGTCGAAATCGCCGCCGGGGTTAGGTGATAGACGGCCGATCCGCGAAGCGGCTTCCGAGATGCGCTCCACGCTGGTGCCGAGAGTCCGCGCGATCTGCGGGTAACGCTTTCTCGCCAACTCCTCCAAATGATCGCGGACGATCTTGTATTCGAGGCTGTTCCCCTCGCCATTGCGCTCGAGCTGCAACAGCAGCGACTCCGGGATCCCCGAGGCACCGATGCCCGCCGGATCGAAGCTCTGCAAAAGCTTCAGGGCCTCCTCCATCGTCTTCTTCGGAATCCCGAGCCGGGACGCCAGTTCGACGGCCGGTAGATCGAGGTAGCCGCGCGGGTCGAGATTCCCGATCAGATGCCGCGCCGCTTGGCGGACATCAGGCTCGACCAGCGAAAGATCGAGCTGGTGGGAAAGGTGCTGCTGGAGGGTCTCCGGCGCGACGATCGAGTTGTAGAGATGCTCGCGACGCTCCTCGTCATCGGCGCTCCACGGATTCGAGCGGCGCTCCATGATCTCGAGGTCGCGCCAGTCATCATCGGTCTCGTTGAGGTGATCGAGCGAGTCCGCCTCCTCTGGATCCGGTGAATTCTCATCCAGCGAAATCGTCTCGGTGATGTCCTCTAACACCGGATTGATTTCCAGTGCCTGCTGGACGAGCTGCTGGAGCTCCATCGAGTTCGCTTGGAGAATCTCCAAGCTGCGCCGCATCTGCGGAGCCAGCGACTGCTGCTGTCCCAGCGATTGATGTAGCGAGGCATCGGCCATGGCGTGAAAATCCGCAGCTCACCGCGGACGCCCCGGATGGAAGCCGATGGTCGAAAATTAGTCTAGCAGATTTCGTGCCACGACGAAAATATATTTTACTTGCGGCATGCTCCATTGTGTGGGAGGCCGGGCGCGGCGGCGCAAGCAGCGGGAATTTCCCCGCCCAAGTCGTCGCCTCCCCACCCCATATGAAGCGAGGAGATTTTTCAGCCTTTGAAAGCAAGATGCGCGCCGCAGGCGTGATGGAAGCGGCGATCGGTGCATTTCGCCACAATTACGAAGCGCTTTGCCGCGAGGAAACCGGCCTGATCCCCGAGTCGGAAATCAAACCCGCGGCAGGACTCACCACCTTCGAGCCCGGCTCGGGTGAATGGGATCCAGCACTGCTCGCCCAGACGGTGGTCATCAAGCTCAACGGCGGCCTCGGCACCAGCATGGGCCTGCAAAAGGTGAAGAGCGTCCTCGAAGTCCGCACGGGCGTGAACTTCCTCGATCTGATCGTCCGCCAGGTCATGGACCTGCGGGAGGCCAGCGGCTCCAAGGTCCGCCTGCTGCTGATGAACAGCTTCTCCACCAGCGAGGACACGCTGGATTACCTCAAGAAGCACGCCGGCGGCGGCTTCGCCGAAGCCTCCGAGGTCGAGCTGATGCAAAACCAGGTGCCGAAGATCGACGAGGCCACCCTCGCCCCGGTCGAGTGGCCCGCGAATCCCTCCCAGGAATGGTGCCCCCCCGGCCACGGCGACCTCTACCCGGCGCTCATCGGTAGCGGCTGGCTCGACCGGCTGCTGGCGGACGGCGTGAAATACGCCTTCGTCTCGAACTCCGACAACCTCGGCGCCGTGCTTGAGCCGGGCCTCCTGAAGCACTTCGCCGAGTCCGGCGCCCCCTTCCTGATGGAAGTCACCCGCCGCACCCCCGCCGATCGCAAGGGCGGCCACCTCGCCGTCCGCGCCGACAATGGCCGCCTGCTGCTGCGCGAGGTCGCCCAGTGCCCGGATGCCGACCTCGATGCGTTCCAGGACATCGACACGCACCAGTATTTCAACACCAACTCGATCTGGCTGCGCCTCGACCTGCTCAAGGAAGAGCTCGCCAAGGGCGGCGGCGTCCTTCCGCTCCCCATGATCAAGAACCGCAAGACGGTCGATCCGCGCGATAAGAACTCTACCCCGGTCATCCAACTCGAAGTCGCCATGGGCGCAGCCATCGAGTGCTTCAAGGGGGCCCAGGCCATTGAGGTTCCCCGCTCGCGCTTCGCCCCGGTGAAGTCCACCGCCGACCTGTTCGCGCTGCGCTCCGACGCCTATTCAATCGGCGACGACGGCCGGGTGGAACTTGTTCCCGCCCGAAATGGCCAGCCGCCCGTGGTGAAGTTAGATGATTCTTACAAACTCGTGGATGCCATCGAACATCTCGGCACCCCTTCACTCGCCGATTGCGAGGAATTGAGTATTTCCGGCCCTCTAACCTTTGAAAATGGCGTCATTCTCCGCGGAAAGGTCGCATTCTCAGCTCCTTCCGGCGAAAACAGGGTTGTTAGAGAAGGAACCTACACCAATGGGGAATTTCCCTACTGAAGGACATTTTCAATTTGCCTACTTGCCATTATGTGCCGGGCTGCTACCCGGACGGCGCGCATGGCGACCATTGGTGAGATCGAACTGTCGGCGGAGGGCTTTGATGCGGTGATTTTCGACTGCGACGGGACTCTGGTGCATTCTATGCCTTATCACTTTGAAGCGTGGTGCGAGGCACTCGCGCTCCATGGTGCGAGCGGCATTTTCAAGGAAGACGTGTTCTACGCGATGGGAGGCCGCCCGACCAAGGACATCGTCGTCGAGATCAACGACGAGTACGGCTTGAAGCTCGACCCCGAAAAGGTCGCCTTCTCCAAGCGCGAGGCATTCCTCAAGAAACTCGACAAGCTGGAGCTCATCGCCGAGGTCGCGGCCTTCGCCGAAAGCCTGCGCGGCAAGGTCCCGATGGCAATCGCCACCGGTGGCACCCGCATGGTCATCGAGAAAACCCTGCAAGCCGTGGGCGTCTCGGACCTCTTCGAGGACGTGGTCACCGCCGACGACGTGAAAGTCGGCAAGCCCGCCCCGGACATCTTCCTGCGGGCCGCCCAACTCCTCGGCGTGAGGCCCGAGAAGTGCCTGGTGCTCGAAGACGCGCCCGCCGGCGTCATGGCAGCCCAGCTCGCGGGAATGGCCGTCATCTCGATCCCCGCTCCGCTGAACTACGTGGTGAAGAAGTAAGCCCAGCGCTTGCCCCTCTGATTTCCGAACCCCGCCCGGTCCGCCGCGGCGGGGTTTTTCGTGCCGTCGTTGCGGCATCTGCGTTCACCTCCTTTTTCGTCCATTGCTGGTCAAACCCGTCAGCAAAGTCACCGCCCCTGCATTCTTCTTATCCCATCCATCCTATCCATCCCAGTCCCAGTCTCTTCCCACGACCCCATCCAATGACGTCCATGCGTTGATTTCCAGCCCCCTGCGCAAACCCACGCAGTCAAAGTTTAGCCGATCCCGAGATTCGCTCTTGATCCCGGGGGGGCTCCTCTTTTGACTCCGCCATGGCGGATATTTCCCTCGGATTGTCGTTCGACGACGTGCTTCTCGTTCCCGCGCTGAGCGAGATTCTCCCTACGGAATCGGACATTTCCACGTTTTTGACAGCCGGTATCCGGCTGAATATCCCGGTTGTCTCGGCCGCGATGGATACGGTCTCGGAGACGGAATTGGCCGTGGCCCTGGCCCGCGAGGGTGGCATGGGAGTGATTCACCGCGCGTGCTCGATCGCTGAGCAGGCCTCGATGGTCTCCCGCGTGAAGCGCTCGGAAAACGCCGTCATCCAGAAGCCGCTCACCGTCAGCAAGGAGCAGACGATCGACGAGATCCGCGCGATCATGGCCGAGCACGGCTTCTCCGGCTTCCCGGTGGTCGATGCCGATGGCCGCCTCGAAGGAATGGTCACCGGCCGCGACGTCCGCTACCTCGACCGCACCGATGCCAAGGTCGAGGACGTGATGACCAAGCACGACAAGCTCGTCACCGCACCCGCCAATACCGAGCTCGAGGAAGCCCGCCGCATTCTCTACCAGAGCCGCATCGAGAAGCTCCCGCTGGTCGATGCCGAGGGCAAGCTCGTCGGCCTCATCACCGGATCCGACATCGAGAAGCGCCTCACCTTCACCCACTCCGCCAAGGACAGCACCGGCCGCCTCCGCTGCGGTGCCGCCGTGGGTGTGGGTCCCGACTGCGTCGAGCGTGGCCAGGCCATGATCGATGCGGGCGCGGACGCGCTCTTCATCGACGCCGCCACCGGTCACACCTCGCGGGTGATGGAAGTCATCTCGAAGCTCCGCTCGCTTTCCGATCGCCCGGTGGTCGCCGGCAATGTGGTCACCGAGCAAGGCGCGAGGGATCTCGTCGCCGCCGGTGCCAGCGCGCTGAAGGTCGGCGTCGGTCCCGGCTCGATCTGCACCACCCGCGTCATCGCGGGTGTCGGCATGCCGCAATTTACCGCGATCCAGAATGTCGCCCGCTACTGCCGCGAGGTCGGCGTGAAAGTCATCGCCGATGGCGGCATCCGCTACTCCGGCGATGTGGTGAAGGCCCTCGCCGCCGGTGCCGACCTCGTCATGCTCGGCTCGATCCTCGCCGGCACCCGCGAAAGCCCCGGCCAGAGCGTCTATTTCCAAGGCCGCCGCTTCAAGACCTACCGCGGCATGGGCTCGCTCGGCGCGATGCGCAAGGGCTCCGGCGACCGCTACGGCCAGAACAGCTCCGGCAAGCTCGTGGCCGAAGGCGTCGAAGGCCGCGTCCCCTACAAGGGCCCGCTCTCGGACGTCATCTTCCAGCTCATGGGCGGCCTCCGCTCCGGCATGGGCTACGTCGGCGCCAATAGCCTCGATGAACTCCGCAGCCGCGCGACCTTCACCCGCATCACCCCCGGCGGCCTACGCGAAAGCCACGTCCACGACATCGTCATCACGGAAGAACCGACCAACTACCAGCCGCTCGGCTGATGCCGATGGTTATTGAGAGAGTGGGAGATTGGCGATCAAGAGATGAGAGCCGATCAAGATACCCAATCACTCAATTTCTAAATCTCCCAATCGCTTAGATCAATTTTCCATGCACGACAGCAACCACGTCGCAGTCCTCGATTTCGGATCGCAGTACACCCAGCTCATCGTCCGCCGCGTCCGCGAGCTCGGCTACTTCGCCAAGCTTTATGCGCTTGAGGACTTCCCCGGCATCGGCAAGCCAGGTGCCATCATCCTCTCCGGCGGACCGAAGAGCACTTCCGAAGTGGATGCACCTGATCTCGACTTCGAAGCGTTGAAAGCCTTCGGCGTGCCGGTGCTCGGCGTCTGCTACGGGATGCAGCTTCTCAACATCAAGTTCGGCGGCACGGTCAAGGCCAGCAACCGCCGCGAGTATGGACCCGCCGCGCTGAAGCCCGACTCCTGCACCGGCCTCTACGAAGGCGTCTCGCCCGAGTCTCAGGTGTGGATGAGCCACTCCGACACCGTGGAGAAGCTCCCCGAGTGCTCGGTGGTGCTCGCCTCCAACCAGCACGGCACACCCGTCTCGCTCAAGTGGGAGGACCGCTTCTACGGCATCCAATTCCACCCCGAGGTGACCCACAGCCACCAGGGCAATCGCATCCTTCACAACTTCCTGCTCACCGCAGGCCCGCTCGAGCCCTTCCGCATCGATGACCTCAAGCGCGAGATCATCGACGGCATCCGCGCCGTCGCCGGGAACAAGCAGGTCGTCTGCGGTGTCTCCGGCGGTGTCGATAGTACGGTGCTTGCCGTACTTCTCCACGAGGCCGGGGTGAACGTCCGCGCCATCTACGTCGACCACGGCCTGATGCGGAAGAACGAGACCGAGGAAGTGCAGAACAACTTCCACCGCATGGGAGTGAAGATCGAGACCATCGATGCCTCCGAGCGTTTCCTCGGTGCACTCGCCGGCGTTTCCGATCCCGAGGCCAAGCGCAAGATCATCGGCGAGCTCTTTATTGACACCTTCTGGGACGCCGTCGGCAATGCCGAGATGCTCGCCCAGGGCACGCTCTATCCGGACGTCATCGAAAGCGCCTCCAACGCCAAGTCGAAGGCGTCAAAAATCAAGACCCACCACAATCGCGTCGATCGCATCCTCGAACTCCAGGCCCAGGGCAAGGTGCTCGAACCGCTCGCCGAGCTCTTCAAGGACGAGGTCCGCGCACTCGGTGCCTCGCTCGGCATCGCGCACGACATCCTCTGGCGTCACCCCTTCCCCGGCCCCGGCCTGGCGGTCCGCTGCCCCGGCGACATCACCGAGGAGAAGCTCCACATCATCCGCGAGTGCGACGCCATCTTCATCGGCAAGCTCAAGGAGCACGGCTGGTATGAGAAGGTCTGGCAATCCTACGCCGCCCTCGTCCCCGTGAAGACCGTCGGCGTCAAAGGCGACGAGCGCTCCTACGAATGGGCCACCAGCCTCCGCGCCGTCATCTCCGAGGACGCCATGACCGCCGATTGGGTCGAGCTCCCCTATCACATCCTCCGCGAGACCAGCCACCGCATCCTCAACGAGGTGAAGGGCATCAACCGCGTCCTCTACGACATCTCGACCAAGCCACCCGCGAGCATTGAGTGGGAGTGAAGCTCTGTCGCGGCTAGCCCGAACCAGGTAGAGAAGATGAAGTCGGAGGTTCTTGAACTAAAAGAGCTGATCGACCGGCTGCGGGCTGCCGACCAGAGCTTCTACGTCTTTGGAGCCAAGTCCCATCGCTACGAGATCGGGCCGCCTCTACCCGAGTCCGAGCTATCAAGCTACGAGAGTCGGTATGGCATCACTCTGCCGGAAGACTACCGGCTCTACTTGTCGATGGTGGGCGATGGCAACGGGCGCAAACTTCGTCCGGGTGACGGGCTTCATACGGTAACGGGCGCTGGGCCGGGCCATGGCATTTATCCACTTTCGGAGACGGTCAACAGCCACCGGGTGCACCTGCCCTTCCCATTTTCCCGGAAGGTGGAGTTGCCAGAGGGATGCGAAGGCGATCTCGCCGGAGCCATCGAGATTAGCACCCAAGGCTGCGGCACGCGCGTGAACCTGGTCGTCGCGGGGCCCGAATTCGGGAAAGTCTGGGAGGGTAATGAATATTACCAGTTTGCCCCGACGAATCTCAACTTTCTCTCATGGATGGGTCAGTGGGCCGAAAATGCGCTGACCATGCTATCGAAATGGGAGCTAGTGAAGAAGCTGTCTCCGGGAATGACCAAGGAACAGGTTGTGGAAGTAGTGGGAGGCGAGTGGAGAGAGCGGAAGAGTGGTCGATGGTGGTTCTTCGAGGGGCCGACAATCCCGGCCCAGATCGTCCTGAGCGGAGAGAATGGCGTGGTATCCGTGATTGATCCGTGGCCTTTCATTTGACCCACACCCTTCACTCCCGTTGCTTCGCCGCATTCGGCGCTTCCTCCGCCAACGCCTCGCGTAAATTCTCCAGCATCACCTCCAGGTTGATCTCGCCGATCTCCTCTCCAGCTTCGACTCGCTTGATGAGCATGTCGCCGGGAAAGAGAAACAGCTCCAGGACCTGATACTGCAGCGCATAGTCACTGCCCTGATCGTCGCAATAGATAACCCAGCGCATCGCCAGCTCGCGGGCGAGGACGTGACCGAAGACGATCCCGAAGGAAGTCAGCTCCGTCTCCAAATCCGACGTGTAAGGCCCTTCACTTAGCATCGTGTGCAGCGTCGGAATATCCTCCCGCGTCCCCTTGAGCCGGACTTTGGTTTTGAACTCCTTCTCAAGAATCTCATTCACCCAAGTGGTCGCACCTTGAAGGGTCGCTTGCTCTTCGGCGTTCGGGAGGCGTGTGGCGATCTTGGACATGACGACGAAATCGTTGATCTTTCCCAGCGGAGACGCAACCTCACGACGATGGCTGAACGGATAATCCGCCAAGGAGATATCGTGGACACGGTGGCAGACGCCATCGTCTTTTCAACGAATGAGCATCTCTTCCTCTCCGGCGGGGCGGGAGCGAGCTTGTTAGGCAAGCACGGCAAGCCCTTGCAGGAGGCGATGCAACGGGTCATGGCGAGGCGTGGGCTAAAGGTCGCCTCGCGGGGCAGCGTCTTCGAGATCGAGCCCGAGGAATCCTGGGGCCGGATGTTTGCCGTCGTCGCCGCAAATGGCTTCTACGAGACCACCCGCGAAGACACGGAAGCCGCGCTTCACGAGGTGCTCCACCGCTGCTCGGAGACCGACGGAGTGAAAACCGTGGCCATCACCGCCCTTGGCACCGGCTACGGGAACATGGAGATCGAGGACTTCGTCGCCCTCTTCTGCGCGATCGAAATTCCGGCACCTCTGGAGTCGCTCGAACTCGTGATTCACAGCGAGATCCTCTTCCGCGAGGCATGTGAGATGAATGAGCAACTCGGCATGCCGGCTGATGTCAGGCACTGAGAATCGTCATCGATCTATAATTGAAATCCTGTAGCCTCCTCCCATGAAGACGGTGACCGCCACGTCCGCTTGATCGGATCTCTACCGGCTCATCGACGCGACGTTGTCGGACCATGAGCCGATCCTAATTACCGGCACGCGAGGCGACGCGGTCCTCCTTGCCGAAGACCATTGGCGGGCGATTCAGGAGACTCTTCACCTCGCCGGCATTTCAGGCATGACGGAGGCGATTCGTAAGGGAATGAAGGAGCCCCTCACGAAGTGCAGTCGCGAGATCGATCTGTGACCCACAATCTTTTCCCGGCTGTGGAAGCACTCCGACTGAGGCCCCAGACGAGAAAGCTCTTCGATGCAAGTGAACCGCAAATTGGAAGGACGGCTTACAAAAGCGCGGCACGCGGCGCAGGAGCCATCAGTGCAACGCTTCCAATTATCGAGGGCGATCCTCCGATGAAGCCATGTCCCGCCGCTGGGCTTCCCCTGTTTCGGCCAGCCAGAGCAAAATGGCGCGGCGCTCGAAGTCATCGAGACCGGCCACCTGACCGTCCAATTCGGCCTTGTTCTCGAATAGAAGCTTCTTCGTGGCCGGTTCAGAAGGGACGAATACCCGCGTTATCGTGCCTCCATCAGCATCCCTCTGAAACGAAATATCATAGTAGGGAGTGTCGTCCGCGGGAGCCCCATCGCTTTTCGAATCCTGAAGCTTCTTCGCAATGGTACCGGCGAACTCACGTGCCAGTTCAGGTTGCTTGATCGACTTTTGAATTCGAACCTCGGGAATCGAGCCCTGCTTGGCTTGGGCCAGAAGCACGGTTGCCTTTTTATAGTCGAAGGTGAGTTCAAAACCCCGCTCCCATCCGCCATGGTAGGTGATCCTGAGTTCATCCGCCACCACGGGCCATATCATCAGGATCAGGAAAATGCCGAGCTGGTTCATCACCGGATTGGTTCCTCGATAGGCTTCATGACAAGATCTGGCACTTACATGCCCGAAAGTTTGGAGTCAACGCGCTGTTCCTCGAAGCGCAAGTTTCACCCTCAATCACGACCGTTTGCCAACCGATGGTGATCTCGTCATGATCCCCCGCATCGGCGACTCAATCCACATCACCGGCATGGGCTTGGCGGGCTGTTGCCTCGCCTGGCAGCGACATTTCCGCGGCGAGGCGTTCACGTGGGAGGACGATGACCGGCCCGGGGCTGCGTCGAAGGTGGCGGCGGGATTGATCAATCCGGTCACGGGCAAGAACTTCAGCCCGAGCTGGCGGATCGCGGATTTCCTGCCGGAGGCGGAGGCGTTCTACGCGCAAGTCGGCGAGCTGTTAGGGAAGCAACTGTGGTTTCCCCTGCCGGTCTGGCGCTTGGTCGCGGAAAGCGAATGGGCCAAGGTGGAGTCGAAGCTCAGTGAGGCGGAGCCGTGGATCGAGCGGATCGAGAAGGAGGTTCCGGGTTGGAGCCGGGCGATCGTATTGAAGGGCGGCGCACGCGTGGCGACGCGGGAGTTTTGTGAAGGGACGCGACAGCATTTCGCCGGCGCGAGACGCCCCGGCAACGGACTGGCGCGTGATACGCCAGCTACGATTCTCTGCGAAGGCGCGGCGGGCTTGATGGCGGGCCGATTGGGGCGTCATCGCTGCGCGAAGGGCGAGATCCTCACGGTGCGGGCGCCTTGGAGAAACGATCGCATGCTCATCGGTGGCGGCGGCTGGCTGGTGCCGACCGGCGACGATACGTTCAGGGTGGGTTCGACCTACGTGTGGGATCGCCTCGATGGCGAGACGACGCCGGAAGGACGCGCGAAGGTGGAGAAGATCGCGCGCCTGTTAGGCGGGGATGATTTCGAGGTCATCGCCCATGACGCGGGCGTGCGACCGATCGTTAGAAAGAGCCAACCGGTGATCGGACCGCTGGAGGACGGGCGCGTCGTTTTCAATGGCCTTGGATCGAAGGGCTCGCTCTACGCGCCAGGAGTGGCCGCACGGTTGGCTGCTTGGCTGGGAGACGCCGCCGCCATCGATCCGGATCTCGACGTGCGTTGCCTTTCGTAGCCGAGGCAACTGCTCGCCTTCGGGGCGGACTTCGCTTGAAGGACGCGGGCTTGAGTCCCCACTTCGGACCTCACTCAGTCCGGGACCGATCCGTTCGCATTGGCGTCCCTCTTTTTCATGATTTCTCCCCGGATACGGGAGCCATTCACGCACCATTAATGAAGGAAACGTTATTATCAAGAGGTGACCATCCTTAACACCCTTACACTTCCCACGTTCATCGTCTTCACCCTGGCGACCGTTTCTTCCGCCCAAGCCGCTTCGTTCTACTGGGACGGCTCCGATACCGGAGCCAATTCCAATGGCGGTGCCGGAACTTGGGACTCCTCCTCTCTCAATTGGGACGACACCCTCAACAGCGGCATCGGCGTCGCGTGGGGAAACACCACCTCCGATACCGCGACCTTCGGTGGAGCTTCAGGCACCGTCACGCTGGTTTCCTCGGGAACTCCGGGCGGAACGCTCTCACTCGGCGGACTTATCTTCAACAGCGGAAACTACGTGATCGGCAACGTCGCCGGCAACGGCACGCTGGACTTCGGCAGCGCCACGGGCTCGATCAACAGCAGCTCCCTGGGCGCCGGCCTTACCACCACGATCAACAGCAGCCTCGCCGGCTCCGGCACGCCCTCCGTGACCATCGCGGCGAATGGCGACCTCACCGCGACCGGCAATGGGTCCGGCGGAAAACTGGTTCTGGGCGGCACCAACAGCGGGCTGACCGGTGGCATGGCGATCACTTCCGGTCTGGTTTCTTTCAGCAGCGCTGCGGCGGCCGGCAGCGGCCCGATCACGCTCAATGGCGGCGGCATCCTGCATGGCACCTCGGGCACCCTCACGCTCGCCAACGCCGTGTCCCTCGCGTCCGGCACCAGCGTGCTGCGGGTCTACAACGCCAATACGCTTGCGCTGGGCGGCGTGGTCAGCGGCAGCGGCACTCTCTTTAAGACTGACACCGGCACGCTCAGCCTGAGCGGCGCAAACACATTCACCGGTGCCACCAGGATCGGTGCGGGCACGCTCAGTGTGACCTCTCTCAACAGCGTGAATGGTGGCACGCCGCTGCTGGCCACCAGCTCGCTGGGAGCGCCCACCACCGTCGCGCATGGGACGATCGTGTTCGGCAGCGGCACCAGCGCGGGCACGCTGGCCTACACCGGCACCGGTGAAACCACCGACCGCGTGGTGGAGGTGGCCAGCACCAGCGTCGGCCCGACCTTCAATGCGGGCGGCAGCGGATTGGTGAAATTCACCGGCGCGTTTTCCATGACCGGCATCGGCAGCAAGACCATCACCTTGCTGGGCTCCAATACCGGCGAGCTCGCCGGCTCGATCGGAGACAGCGGCACGGCCGGCATCACGATCACGACGGCCGCATTCTCCAGCGGTGCGACCTCAGTGACCTTGGCCTCCGTCGATGGAGTGGGCGCGGGCAGCACGATTTCCGGCACCGGCATCGCCGCGGGCACCACCGTCACGGCGGTGAACACCAGCACCCGGGTGGTGACCATCAGCCCCGCGGCTTCCGGAGCGGGTGCCAATGGCCAGACGATGACGATAGCCGGGGTGATGAACATCACTTCGGTCCAGAAGACCGGCAGCGGCAGCAACAGCATCTGGGCTCTCAGCGGCGCGAACACCTTCACCGGCCAGACGAAGATCAGCGGCGGCACGCTTTCCGCCACCTCGCTGAACAGCGTGAACGGCGGCACGCCCCTGCTCGCCGCTAGCGCGCTGGGCGCCCCCACCACGGTGGCAAGTGGCACCATCGCCCTGGGCACCAGCACCACGGGTGGCGTGCTCAATTACACCGGATCCGGGGAAACGACCGACCGGGTGCTGGACATGGCAGGCACCACCGGCGCCCCGGGCGTCAATCAGTCCGGCACCGGCCTGCTGAAATTCACGTCCGACATCACCAGCAGCGGCTCGGGCAGCAAGGTGTTCACCCTCGGCGGCGCCACCACCGGCACCGGCGAGATCAGCGGCGTCATCCCGAATGGGCTCTCCGGCACCACCCAGATGATCAGCGCGATCTCCAGCGGCAGCACCACGGTCACCTTGGCCTCCGTGGACGGTGTCACGTTGGGCAGCACCATCTCCGGCACCGGATTTTCCGCGGGCACCACCATCACGGCGATCAATACCGGCACCCGCGTGGTGACCTTCAGCCCGGCGGCATCCGGCACCGGCAACAACGGCCAAGTGGTGACGGTGTCCGGCGTGGTGAATGTCACCAGCGTGACGAAGACCAACAGCGGCACCTGGACCTTGTCCGGAGCGAACACCTACGCGGGTCCCACCAACGTCACCGGCGGCACGCTGGTCTTCCCGAAACCGGCGTCCCTTTACCAAGGGAACTCCGCCTCTTGGACCACCTCGAACATCGCGGTGAATTCCGGCTGCACCCTGGGCATCCGTGTCGGCGGTAGCGGTGAATTCACCACCTCGGACATCGCCCACTTCGATACCCTCGGTTCCTCGACCGGGGGTCTGAAAACCGGCGCATGGCTCGGACTGGACACCACCAATGCCGGCGGCTCGCTCACCTACTCCGGAAACCTGATCAACGCCGGCACCGCCACGTCCACCGGCCTGGCCAAGCTCGGCACCGGCACCTTGGTCCTGACCGGCACGAACACCTACAGCGGCGGCACCCGCATCGATGGCGGCACGTTGTCGATTCCCGCCCTCTCCTCGCTGCCCACTTCGGGAACCGTCACTGTGAACAGCGCGGGCACCCTCGCCCTCGCCGGTGCCTCGATCTACGGGCAGACCCTTGCCGGCAGCGGGAAGATCACTGTGGCCACCTCCACCGGCAACAACAGCACCGTCTTCTCCGGCTCGCTGGGAAGCTTCACCGGCACCATCGAGGTCGCTCCCGCCACGAACGGCGGCAAGCTGCAGATCGCTCCCGGTGCCCAGACTTCGATCCCCTCCTCCTCCGCCACGATCAAGGTGCTCGAGGGCGGCACGCTGTATCTAAGCTCCGGCCTGAATTATGGCGCGGCCGTGTCGCTGTATGGCGGCAGCACCGGCGAATCGCTGGGGCAGCTCCGCGTGGAAAGCGCCAACCAATCCGGCGCGGTCACCCTGAAGGCCCATGCCACTGTCGGTTCGCACAACAATGTCGGCACGATCAGCGGCGCGATCGGGGACGAAGGCAACGGCTTCGGCATCACCAAGCAAGGCAACCAGCAGCTCACCCTCACGGGTGCCAGCACCTACAGCGGTCCGACCAACGTGCTGGCGGGGGCCATAAGGGCGAATTCGTTCAACAGCGTGGTGGGCGGCACCCCCAGCAGTGGCCTCGGCGCTCCCACCACGGTGGCGAATGGCACAATCTCGCTCGGCGACGCCACCACCACCGCCTTCTTGTCCTATGGCGGCACCGGCGAAACCACCGACCGCGTGATCAATCTCGCGGGCACCACCGGCGGCGGCACGCTGGATCATGCCGGCACCGGCCTGCTGAAATTCACCAGCGCCCTCACGGCCACCGGAGCCGGCGCGAAAACCCTCACGCTCCAAGGCTCCGGCCTCGGGGAACTCGCCGGCGCAATCGTCAACGGCTCCGGCACCACCGCGCTCACCAAGACCGGCAGCGGCATCTGGACCCTCTCCGGCGTGAACACCTACACCGGCGCGACGAATTCGAACGGCGGGCTCCTCGTGTATGCGAACGCCGGCGCGATGGCCGGTTCCGGCCGCACCATCGGCTGCTCCACCAACGGCGGAATCGCCTTCGACTTCAACACCTCGCTGCAAACGCTGCTCACCACCCGCGTCGCCATGGGTGCCACCGGCGGCCTGGCCCTGACCGCGAACAACAACCTCGCGGAAAACCTCGACTTCAATGCCGCCGGATTCAGCGGTTACCTCGGGGCGAAGGACAATGTCACCTACACCGGCACGCTCACGCCGAACGGCAGCAATGTCCGGCTGGGCAACCAGAGCGGCGGCACGCTCACGTTGACCGCTGCCAACGTGGTCACCGGATCGAACAACCTCACGATCAACGGCAGCGTGACCTTCACCCAGCCGCAAACCTACACCGGCACCACCAGCTTCACCTCGAACGCCGGCACCTTCAATGGTGGCGGCACGGTGATCGACCTCAGCAAGGTCACCATCGGTGGCGGCGGCACCCTCACCAACCTCGACCTCACCGGCAGCGCCACGCTCACCAAGGCGAACAACACCACGCTCACCCTCGACAGCGCCAACAGCTACACCGGCGGCACATCCCTCTCGCAGGGCCTGCTCATCCTCTCGAACAGTGGTGCCCTCGGCACCGGCGCGGTGACGCTCGCCACCACCGGCTCGAACGTGGCGCGCATCCAGCTCATCCATGGCGTCAACATCCCGAACGTGCTCCATCTCGGTGCCAACACCGGCATCAGCGGCCGCGGGGATCTGGAGGTCAGCAATGTCTCCTCCTCCGCCACGTGGTCCGGCGCCATCAACATCACTGCGAGCCCTACCACCGGCGGCCATTTCTACACGGATGCCACGTCCACCCTCTCGGTTTCCGGTCCGATCACAAGCACGGTCCCGGTCAGCTTCCGCGCGGGAAATTTCATCATCCCTGCCGCCTCCACCAGCGGCTACTCCTCCCTCTTCATTTCCGGCAACCTCAAGATCGGCAGCGCCAACGCGCTGGTCACCACGGCGGATGTGACGCTCGCGAACTCGGCAAGCACCACGCTCGATCTGAACGGCTTCGACCAGATGGTGAACACGGTAGTGAAGGGCACGAACGCCGCCACCATTACCAATACCGCCGCCACCCCGGCCGTGCTTACCATCAGTAACGCCAACGCCAGCACCTACGCGGGCATCATCGCCAATGGCACTGGCGGCCTCTCCCTGACGAAGAGCGGCACCGGCGACCTGACACTGGGCGGAACCAACACCTACACCGGCACCACCACCGTCAGCGCCGGAACCCTGATCCTCGGTGCCTCCACCCTGGCGGATAGCTCGATCGTGCGCATCGCCAGCGGGGCGAAGCTTTCCCTCACCACCGCCTCGGACACGGTGAGCCAGTTGTTCCTCGACGGCGTCCAGGTCGTGGCCGGCACCTACGGTGCGACCGGCTCCGGAGCCACCCACATCGATGATGCCCACTTTTCCGGCAGCGGGAAACTCGTGGTCCTCAGCAGTTCCGCCTACTCCGCCTGGGCTCTCCTCAACAACCTGACAGCCGCGAACATGAGCGCTTCCGCTGATCCCGACAACGACGGCTCCATCAATCTGGCCGAGTTCGCCTTCAATGGCTCCCCCGTTTCCGGCTCCACCGGCTTGCGGCTCGTCGCCGGATTTCACTCCATCGGCGGACAGCGGGTCCTGACCCTCACCCTGCCGGTGCGGAATGGCACCACCTTCAGCGGCTCAACCGAACTGGTTTCCCCCGCCGTCGACGGAGTGGTGTATCGTATCCAAGGAGGTGGCGATCTTTCCTCGTGGAACGGCGCGGTCGCCGAGGTGCCCGCGGCGAATCGGGCCACCGTGCAGGACGGCATCGCGCCCCCGGAGAGCGGCTGGACGAATCGCTCGTTCTACCTTCTCCCCGGTGCCGCCACCACCGGCTTCCTCCGCGCGACGGTGCAGGAGTGACCAGCGGGCCGGATCGCATCGCAAACAAAACGGACATCGGGCCGAGCCCGATGTCCGTTGCTTGTGACTTGAGTAGCGCAGACGTGCCGTCCCTGCCGTGTCGACGGAACGTCGACACCTCTTACTTCACCTGCCGCGCGCTGGCCTTGAGGCGCAGGGCGTTCAGCGAGATGAAGCCAGTGGCGTCGTCCTGGTTGTAGGCCTCTTCCTGACCGCCTTCCATGGTGGCGACGGCTTCGGAGTAGAGGCTGTGAGGGCTCTTGCGGCCGGCGTTCATCACGTTGCCCTTGTAGAGCTTCACGCGCACCTCGCCGGAGACAGTCTGCTGGGTGTGGGTCACCAGCGCCTGGATCGCCTCGCGCTCGGGAGCGAACCAGAAGCCGTTGTAAACGAGCTGCGCATACTTCGGAATCAGGCCGTCGCGAATGAACATCGCCTCGCGGTCCACGGTGAGCGCCTCAAGGTCGCGGTGGGCTGCAAGCAGGATGGTGCCACCCGGCGTTTCATAAACGCCGCGGGACTTCATGCCGACGAAGCGGTTCTCGACGATGTCCACCCGGCCGACGCCGTTGCGGCCGCCGAGCAGGTTGAGCACGCGCATCACGCCATACGGAGTGAGCAGGGCATAGCCGTTGTGGCTGGCGGTCGCCTTCACGTCGCCGAGTTCGATGAGGATGGCCTCAAGGTTGTCGTGCTTGATGCCGATCGCGTTGCCCTTTTCGAAAAGGATCTCCACATACTCCGGGGTGTCCGGCGCGTCTTCTGGCGCGACGGACAGCACGTACATCTCGCGGTCGTCCGGAGTCGTGGCGTCATACCACGGGTCTTCCAACATGCCGGCTTCGAAGGAGATGTGCAGGAGGTTGCGGTCCATCGAGTAGGGCTTCTTCATCGAAGCCTTGATCGGGATGTTCTTCGCCTCAGCGAAAGCAATCATCTCCGCACGACCCGGGAATTGGGCGCGGAACGAAGCGTCGCGCCATGGGGCGATGCACTTCACGTTCGGCGCGAGCGAGGCGGCGGAAAGCTCGAAGCGGACCTGGTCATTGCCCTTGCCGGTGGCACCGTGGGCGATCGCGTCGGCCCCTTCGGCGATGGCGATGTCCAGCATGCCCTTGGCGATGCACGGGCGGGCAATCGAGGTGCCCAGCAGGTAGCGGCCTTCGTAGATCGCACCGGCCTGGATCATCGGGAAGATGTAGTTGGCCGC